>JAIXXA010000145.1 GCA_027490975.1 Rhodospirillaceae bacterium | reverse complement strand
TCGAGCGCGGCGTGCGGCCGATCGGCGACTGGTCGATGTCGATGACCTTGTCGAGAAAATCCACACCCTCAAGCGCTTCGTGCTCGGCCGGGATTTCGCGTGCCCCCATCAGGCGACGTGCAAGCGCCTTGTACAGCGTCTCGATCACGAGCGTGGATTTGCCCCCACCCGAAACGCCGGTCACGCACACAAACGTGCCGAGCGGCATCTCGACCGTGAGGTTTTTGAGATTGTTGGCCTTGGCTCCGCGCACGCGCAACTTCTGGCCTTTGTGGCCGGGGCGTCGCATTTTCGGGATCGGCACTTGGCGGAAGCCCGACAGATACTGCCCCGTGAGGCTCGCCGGGTTCTTGACGATGTCGTCGGGCGTGCCTTGCGCCACGATCTGGCCGCCATGGATGCCGGCACCCGGGCCCATATCGACGACCCAGTCGGCCACGCGGATCGCGTCTTCGTCGTGCTCGACCACGATGACCGTGTTGCCGAGATCGCGCAGGCGCTTCAGCGTTTCGAGCAGGCGATCATTGTCGCGCTGGTGCAAGCCGATCGACGGCTCGTCGAGCACATAGAGCACGCCCGTGAGGCCCGAGCCGATCTGCGAGGCCAAGCGTATGCGCTGGCTTTCGCCGCCCGACAATGTGCCGGATGCGCGCGACAGCGTGAGATATTCGAGCCCCACATTCACGAGGAAGCCAAGCCGCGCATTGATCTCTTTCAGAATGCGCGCGGCGATTTCGTTCTGCTTGGCCGTGAGCTTGCCGGGCAGCGCCTTGAACCAGGCGGCCGCCTCGTCGATCGAAAACTGCGTGACTTCCGAAACGTTGAGCTTGCCGATCTTGACGGCGAGCGCCTCGGGCTTCAGGCGATGGCCGTTGCAGGCTTCGCAGGGCCGCGCGGACTGGTAGCGCGACAATTCTTCGCGCGTCCAAGCCGAATCCGTTTCGCGCATGCGGCGCTCGAGATTGGGGATCACGCCTTCGAACGGTTTGTTGGTCTTGTAGTCGCGCAAGCCGTCCGAATAGACCATCGTTACCGGCTCGTCGCCGGAGCCGAACAGGATGCCGTCCTGCGCCTTCTTCGGCAGCGTTTCGAAGGCGGCGGCGAGCGAAATCTTGTAGTGCTTGGCGAGGCTCGCAAGCGTTTGCGCGTAGTATTTCTGCGTCTCCGACACCCACGGCGCCACCGCGCCCTTGTCGAGCGACAGGCGGCCGTCGGGCACCACGAGGGCCGGGTCGAAATACTGTTTTTCGCCGAGCCCGTCGCATGCGGGGCAGGCGCCGAACGGATTGTTGAAGCTGAACAGGCGCGGTTCGATCTCGGTGATGGTGAAGCCTGAGACCGGGCACGCGAATTTCGACGAATAGACCGTCTGCTCGTTCGTGTCGGCGTTCTCCACATACAAAAGACCGTCGGCGATCTTGAGCGCGGTCTCGACCGAGTCCGCAAGGCGCGGACCCAGATCTGATTTGACGACGAGCCGATCGACGACGATGTCGATATCGTGTTTGCGCTTTTTGTCGAGCACGGGCACGGCGTCGATGTCGTAGAGCTTGCCGTCGACTTTGACGCGCTGGAAACCCTTCTGCTGGAATTCCTTGAGCTCCTTGCGGTACTCGCCCTTGCGGCCGCGCACGACGGGGGCGAGCAGATAGATGCGCGTCCCGTCTTTCATCGCCAGAATGCGGTCGACCATCTGGCTGACCGTCTGGCTTTCGATGGGCAAGCCCGTGGCGGGCGAGTAGGGCACGCCGACGCGCGCATAGAGCAGGCGCAGATAGTCGTAGATTTCGGTGACGGTGCCGACGGTCGAGCGCGGGTTGCGGCTCGTGGTTTTCTGCTCGATCGAGATGGCGGGCGACAGGCCGTCGATCGAATCGACGTCGGGTTTGCTCATCAATTCGAGGAACTGGCGCGCATAGGCCGACAGGCTCTCGACGTAGCGGCGCTGGCCTTCGGCGTAGATCGTGTCGAATGCGAGCGACGATTTGCCCGAGCCCGACAGGCCCGTGACCACCACCAGTGCGTCGCGCGGCAGATCGACGTCGACGCTTTTCAGATTGTGCTCGCGGGCTCCGCGAACGGAAATGCGATGCAAGTGGGACTGCGGCGCCATCGGTCGTCCTGTGTTGTGGAGGCAGCGAATATAGGTCGCTCGGCTTGCATTGGCGATGCCCCCGGTACCTGCCTGTGTACAACTCGGGACAGGCCGCGTTTTGGGCTTTGCGTTGGCGGTGCCGGCGTATAAGTTTGCGCTTCGTTCCTAGGATTCGCACGCGGAGATTCGAAGACCATGGCCGGCAGCGTCAACAAGGTGATCCTTATCGGCAATCTGGGCAAAGACCCGGAAGTGCGCTCGATGCAGAACGGCGGCAAGGTCGTCAATCTGTCGATCGCGACGTCGGAAACGTGGCGCGACAAGAACTCGGGCGAGCGCCAGGAAAAGACCGAATGGCACCGCGTGGTCATTTTCAACGAGAAACTCGGCGAAGTGGCCGAGAAGTATCTGAAGAAGGGCGCCAAGGTCTATGTCGAGGGCGCGTTGCAGACGCGCAAATGGACCGACAATAGCGGTGCGGAAAAATACTCGACCGAAGTGGTGCTGCAGCGCTTCCGCGGCGAGCTCACGATGCTCGACGGCGGCAAGGGCGGGGGCGGCATGGGCGGCGGCGGCGGCATGGGTGGGGGCGACGATTTCGGCGGCGACGATTACGGTGCCTCCTCGGGCGGCGGCGGCGGTGGCGGCCGTTCGAGCGGCGGCGGCGGCGGTCGCAAACCGGCCGGCCCGATCGACGACGACATTCCGTTCTGAGGTCGCGCGATGCCCTTCGTCAATGTGAAGATCACATCGGGTGCGAGCGTCGAGCAGAAGGCGCAGATCGTGCGCGAGATGACCGACACGCTGGTGCGCGTGCTCGGCAAAAAGCCCGAACATACGCATATCGTGATCGACGATGTGGCGCCCGAAAACTGGGGCTTTTCGGGCATGCTGACGACCGAATATCGCAAGCTGCACCCGAAGTGACCGAGCGCTGAGAAATCGTCCGAATTTCGTCGGTATTTCAGCGCTTTAAGCGTCGGCTCGCGGCGCCTTTTCCGCATTGTTTGCGCGGCGGCGCACTGGTAGATTTTGCGCTTCTGATTCGCGACGCTTCCACATGATCGGCATCCCCACTTGAGCGACATTCTGCCCACCCCGCCTGGCCCCACCGACATCTCGCCGGTTTCGATCGAAGACGAGATGAAGCGCAGCTATCTCGATTACGCGATGAGCGTGATCGTGAGCCGCGCATTGCCCGATGCGCGCGACGGTTTGAAGCCCGTGCATCGGCGCATTCTGTTTGCGATGCACGAGGCGGGCTACGACTGGAACCGCGCCTACAGGAAATCGGCGCGCGTGGTCGGCGACGTGATGGGCAAATACCATCCGCACGGCGACAGTGCGATCTACGAATCCATGGTCCGCATGGCGCAGGATTTTTCGATGCGCCTCTTGATGATCGACGGCCAAGGCAATTTCGGCTCGATGGACGGCGATCCGCCGGCGGCCATGCGCTACACCGAAGCGCGCCTCGCCAAGGCCGCATCCTTGATGCTGACCGACATCGACAAAGACACCGTCGATTTCGTGCCGAACTACGACGACAGCACGCAGGAACCCAGCGTGCTGCCGGCCGTGTTCCCCAATCTTTTGGTCAATGGCGGCTCGGGCATCGCCGTCGGCATGGCGACCAACATTCCGCCGCACAATCTGGGCGAAGTGATCGACGCGTGCTGCGCCTATCTCGACGATCCCGAGATCACGCTCGACCAGCTGATGCAGCACGTGCCCGGCCCCGATTTCCCGACGGGCGGCATCGTGATGGGGCGCGGCGGCCTGCGCGAGGCCTACCGCACGGGCCGCGGCTCGATCCTCGTGCGCGGGCGCGCGCATACCGAAGAGGTGCGCAAAGACCGCGAGGCGATCATCGTCACGGAAGTGCCGTACCAGCAGAACAAAGCGCGCCTGATGGAACGCATCGCCGAATGCGTGAACGAAAAGATCATCGAAGGCATTTCCGATCTGCGCGACGAAAGCGACCGCGACGGCGTGCGCGTGGTGATCGAACTCAAGCGCGACGCCAATCCCGAGATCGTGCTGAACCAGCTCTACAAGTATACCGGCCTGCAGGTTTCGTTCGGCTACAACATGCTGGCCTTGGACGAAGGCAAGCCCGTGCTGATGGGCTTGAAGGAGCTGATCCGCGCCTTCGTCGAATTCCGCGAAGAAGTGATCACAAGGCGCACGCGCTTCGAACTGCGCGAGGCGCGCAAACGCGCGCACATCTTGATCGGTTTGGCCGTTTCGGTCGTCAATCTCGACCCGGTCATCGAACTCATCCGCAAATCGCCGGACCCGGTCGCCGCGCGCGAAGGGCTGATGGCGCGCGCGTGGGACGTGCACGACATCGGCAGCTACATCGAAATGGTCGGCGAGCCCGGGCGCGGCGTGGTCGACGGCGCGTATCGCCTCTCCGAAGAGCAGGCGAAGGCGATCCTCGAATTGCGCCTGCAGCGCCTCACCGGCCTCGAGCGCGACAAGATCCTGGGCGAGCTCAAGGAGATCGTGGCGCAGATCGCCGACTTCATCGAGATCCTGGGTTCGCGCGAGCGGCTGTTCGGCATTCTGCGCGACGAGCTCGTCGCCTACAAAACCGAATTCGCCGACAAGCGCCGCACGACGCTCGAAGAGGGGGCCGGCGACCAGGACATCGAAGACCTGATCCAGCCCGAAGACATGGTCGTGACCGTCACGCATGCGGGCTACATCAAGCGCACGCCTTTGTCGGCCTATCGCGCGCAGCGCCGCGGCGGCAAGGGCCGCTCGGGCATGGCCACGCGCGAGGAAGATTTCGTGAGCCAGGTGTTCGTCGCGAACACGCATGCGCCGATTCTGTTTTTCACCAATCGCGGCCTCGTGTTCCTGCTCAAATGCTACCGCCTGCCGCTCGGCACGCCGCAAAGCCGCGGCAAGCCGATGGTGCAGCTGCTGCCGCTGGGCGAGGGCGAAAAGATCGCGACGGTGCTGGCCCTGCCCACCGACGCGAGCCTGTGGGACAGCCTGCACATCGTGTTCGCGACCTCGAAGGGCAATGTGCGCCGCAACGCGCTCTCGGACTTCACCAACGTCATGTCGAAGGGCAAGATCGCGATGAAGCTCGAGGAGGACGGCGAACGGCTTGTGGCCGTGCAGCCCTGCTCGGACCGGCAGGACATCGTGCTCGCCACGCGCGGCGGCAAATGCATCCGCTTCGCGGTCGACGACGTGCGCGTGTTCGCGGGCCGCAACTCGACCGGCGTGCGCGGCGTGAGGCTCGCCGGCGACGACGAGGTGATTTCGATGGCGCTTCTGCGCCACATGGAGCTCGACACGCCCGAGCGCGAAGCCTATCTGCGCATGTCGCGCCAGCGTCGCGGCATGGAGGCCGATGCGCCCGAAATCGAGACAGCGGTCGATGCAAGCGTCGAAGCTGCAGCGGGCGAGGGTGCCGCGATCGTGCTGTCCGAAGAGCGCTACGCCGAACTGGCGGCCGCCGAAGAGTTCCTGCTGGCGATCACCAGCAAGGGCTTCGGCAAACGCAGCTCGGCCTACGAATACCGCCTCACGGGGCGCGGCGGCTCGGGCATCGCGAACATCGAAACGACCGAAAAGAACGGTGCCGTCGTGGCGTCGTTCCCGGTGCGCGACGGCGACCAGTTGATGCTCGTGTCCGATGCCGGTACGCTGATCCGCACGCCGATCGACGATATCCGCATCGCGCGCCGCCAAACCCAGGGCGTCACCGTGTTCCGGATGGGCGAGGGCGAGCGCGTGGTGTCGGTGGCACGGCTCGGCGACATCGGGCCCTCCGACGGCGCGTCCGGCGACGGTCCAGCGGGCGAAAATGCGGCCGACGACGAGGCGCCCGGCAACGCGGGCGCCGGCTGACAGGGGGGACGAGGGGGGCCATGAGCACGCGCGTTGCGATCTACCCGGGCACGTTCGATCCCACGACGAACGGCCACATCGACATCATCCATCGCGGCGCGCTGGTCGTGGACCGGCTGGTGGTGGGCGTGGCCGTCAATGCGGGCAAAGGCCCGCTCTTTTCGCTCGACGAGCGCGTGGCGCTGATGCGCTCGGAAGTGGCCGCGATGGCGGACGTCGCGCACAAGATCGAGGTGCGCCCGTTCGAGACGCTTCTGATGCATTTTGCGCAGAGCGTGGGCGCCAAGATCATCGTGCGCGGCCTGCGCGCGGTGTCGGATTTCGAATACGAATTCCAGATGGCCGGCATGAACAAGCGCCTCGACCCCACGGTCGAGACGCTGTTTTTGATGGCGTCGGAAAACCAGCAATTCATTTCCTCGCGCTTCGTCAAGGAGGTGGGCCGACTGGGCGGCGACATCTCGCATTTCGTGTCGCCGCGCATCCATGCCGCGATGCGCGCCAAATTCGCGACCGGAACGGCTTTTGCGGGCGGCGACCCGGCGCCCACTTTGCCGCCCGTCACGGTGCCGCGCGCGCCCCTCTAGAAGGGGTTGACCCGCCCGGCCAAGGACACTAGGTTCCCGGCCTGTTTCGACGTCGTTTCGGCGACGAGCCCGTAGCTCAATTGGTAGAGCACGACACTTTTAATGTTGGGGTTCCGGGTTCGAGTCCCGGCGGGCTCACCAACGATTTGTATATTTGTTGTACATCCATTGCCCGCCTCTTCTCGCTGACGCCGGTCTCGCCCGGTTGCATTTACCGGCGCGGGACACTGGCGCGTCTCAGCTATCGGGAGGGCCGTAGCTGCTGACAAGGCGGTATCGCTTTAACGTTCTCTTAAATTGTCTGTCGCTATCGTCGCGTATTCTAAACCGACAAACGGAGAGTAGAAATGACGCTCCGCATCAAGGTTTTCTCCCTTACTGCAATTCTCAGCATCGTCGCCCTCATGTTTGTCGGTCTGCGTGCAATGAGTGCAGTCGAATATCGCGATGCACTCGCGCAAGCGCAGGCGATCAACGAGATTGCGGATCGTTTTCTGGCTGCCGCAGCCGATTGGGCCGTCGAGCGCGGGACGGCGAACACGATCATTTCCAATCCCGTTGCCGCGACATCTGCACAGCGACAGACTGTCGCGCAGCGTCGGACATCCGGGGATGCTGCGTTCGCTCAAGCCGGCGAAATGATGAAAGCCTTGCCTGGGCTCCCCCCATCCTTGGGGCAGGAGCATGTTCGCCTGTCGCAGCGAATCGCAGAATTGGGCGCGCTTCGGGGACGGGTCGATGCAGCGACCGCAGCCGATGAAGCACTGATCCGGGATTGGTTCCCAGCCATCAGTTCGGTCATCGTTGCGAGCAGCGACATTCGCATGCGTCTCGAGCGCCAGATCGATGCGGAAGTCCCGCCCGAAATCCGCGCATTGTTCGAGGTCAAGGGACTGCTTGCTTCGATGAGCGAATATGCCGGGCGTGAACGTGGCGGCGTAGCTGGCGTTATCGCGACTGGCAAGCCGCTGAGTGGCCTGCAGTTTCTTTTGCAGGGCGAAAATCGTGGCCAGATAAGCTTGGCTTGGAACCGGCTCGACGTCCTGCGGGACAGCGTGCCCCAGGAACTGGCGTCCGTACTGGGGGATATGCGCGCCGCATATTTTGATACATTCGGACAGTTGCGGACACGCGTTTTTTCAGCTGCAAACGCCTCGCAGCCTTATCCGATCACGGCGCCGGAGTGGTTTGCGCAATCGACGACGGCAATTGAACGGATCATTGCGGCGCAAGGGACCGCGACGCAGCTTGCCCGGCGCGTAATTGAACGCGAAAGTGGAGTTGCTCAGGCAAAACTGGCCGAGTCCGGGGCTGTTGCCGCTGTCGTCCTAGGTCTTGCGATGTTTTCTTTTTGGGTGGTTGGCGCGCAAATCGTGCGACCTCTCCTCGCGATGGCGGCGGCGATGCGGAACCTCGCCGATGGCGACCATAATGCGTCCATTCCGGGTGGGGATCGACGAGATGAAATCGGCATTATGGCCGGCGCAGTCAATGTCTTCAAAGCCAGTGCCGTCGAGAACGAGCGCCTGAAGGCAGAACAGACCGTCGCCGCGACAAAGGCGGAACGCTTGAAGCGGCAGGCGCTGCGTGAGATGGCTGAGACCGTCGAGCGCGAAACGAATTCGGTGATTGAGACAATCGCCCAGTCCGCTCGCGACGTGGATCGTGTCGTGGCGGAAATGGCGTCGCGCGCTGTCGCGGTCGGGGAGAATTCCCAGTCCGTTGCCGCTGCCTCCGAAGAAGCGTTGGCAAATGTCCAGAGCGTGTCGTCGTCGGCAGGGCAATTGTCCGGTGCGATCCATGAAATATCCTCGCAGATCAGCCGTGCCAGCGGCGAAACGCGTGCTGCAGTATCGACAAGCGAAAATGCGCGGCAAAAGATCGAAGAATTGTCTTTGGCCGTCGGCAAGATTGCCGAAGTCGCAAAGTTGATCGGCGATATTGCGAGGCAGACAAATCTTCTTGCATTGAACGCGACGATCGAGGCGGCGAGGGCCGGCGATGCTGGAAAGGGATTTGCGGTTGTCGCGTCGGAAGTGAAGAATCTCGCAAACCAGACGTCGCGCTCGACCGAAGACATCGACCGGCAAGTGGCGGAGATCCGCGCCGCTACGAACGCCGCAGTCGAAGCGGTGGGCGCTATTGGGGCGCGAATTTCTTCAATCGACGGCGTTTCTGGCGCCGTGGCAGCCGCGATTGAAGAGCAGGGAGCTGCGACCCAAGAGATCGCGCGCAATGTTGGGGAAACCAGCAACGCGGCGCGGGAGATCGCAGAACGGATTGCGCTGGTCTCGAACGACGCGGATTCTGTCGGCCGTCAATCCGTCGATATCCGGACGGCGGTGACGGGGGTCACTCAGAACATCGAGGACTTGCGGGCAGCGCTGGTTCGCGTGGTGCGTACATCAACTGCCGAGGCGGACAGGCGCATGTTTACTCGGCACGAGGTCTCGCTTCGTGGGCGGCTGGGCAGCGGTGCGAGCGTGTCGCTTGTGGATCTCTCGGCTGCGGGTGCAAAATTGACTGGTGCTGCTGCGTTGACTCCAGGGCAAAGCGACACTTTGACGATCGACGGATACTTTGCACCAATTAGGTTTGTTGCGCGCTCGATTGCGGACGGCTATGCGCATGTCGCGTTTCTAGAGATCTCCGAGGATTCGGGTTGGCTCAACTTCGTGGAGCGCAGCAAAGCGGCATGAGGCGGTCCGGAACCGCCTTTCTAACCTGCTACGGCGTTGCCGGAGACTCTAACTCTTGGGAAAGCAGCGCCATGGCAAGCAAGACGTCCAACACGTATTCGATTGAAGTGCGCGATTTCTGACCTCGGCACAAACCCAGCAGGACCGATCGATGCCGTATCCCATTGCCACCATTGCTGCGGCAATCCAGCCGGGAGAAGCCAAGAACCTGGTGGAATGGTGGATCGCGTTGCGTCGAGATCGCCGGTGGCCAAGTCGGACGGATTTTTACCCCGAAGACATCGCGCGTTGGTGGCCGAACATTATCTTGTACGATGTGGAAAGGAGCGACGGCCGAATTGGCTATCGGTTCCGCGTCCACGGCGAACATGCCGTAGCATCCGACGGCGGGAACTTTACCGGGCGTCTGCTCGACGACGTACTCCCGCCGGAAATGAGCGACTCTATCCTTCGGGACTACAGTGTGGTTGTTTCGTCGGGAAAGCCGGTTTACTCGAAGCTTCATCGTGAGGCCGTGCAAGGGTATCCAGTCGAATTCGAGCGGCTATTGCTCCCGTTTGGCGCAGAACAGGTGACCTCGATACTGTGTTTTCTGCGGCGCATATCAATCCATCCGGCGGCTGACGCCAAGAGCGGGTTACAAAATTCGGCGAAGCCCTTCTTGAATGACTTCATTGCGCTGATAGACGATTGAGCCCGCTTTTTCGCCGTTCCGCATTTACATAACGTACGCGACCGCCGTCTGACGATGAACCGTCAAATCTGTCCTTCGAGCAGATCGGCTTGTGCTGCATCTCGAATGTGCGTGGCATTGTTCGCCGGAAGCTACAGGCGGCCTGAGCGGTCAAGCACGGCACGATCTTAACAGAATCTGCGCGATTCTGACGTTTCAGGCGGAGAACGTCATTGAAATATATAGATAATTCCAAAACTTTTGATGCAGGGATTCCGGGTTCGAGTCCCGGCGGGCTCACCAACCTTCGCTCGGATATCCGGTGCGCGCTGTCCCGTCTCAGTGGCGCTTGTCGTCGCGCAGAATTTTTTTCAATGCGGCCAGGACGTCGTCGAGCAGAACATCGTCGACCGCTCCTGCATTGCGGAACTCGCGCGCCATCTCCGCAGTCCGAGCCCGGTCTTCGGTCCGGCGCGTCGCCCCCGTCTGCAGCGCGACCGCGCGCGCGACCGCGTCGACGACACGGACCGGATCGAGCGGTTTCAGCAGCACATCCGACACGCCGCGCTCCAACGCCTCGCGGCTCGTGAGCTTTTCGGGATGCCCGGTGACGAGAATGAAGCTGGCACCGCCGCCGCGTTCGCGGCACAAGCGGACCATCTCAAGAAGTTCGAGGCCGTCGCAATCGGGCATCCGAACGTCGGACACGACGACGCGGATTGTCGAATCGTCGAGAAATTTGATGATGCCGTCTGCCGCGCAATGAGCGCTCATGGTCTGGATGCCGACTGCGGCAAGCAAAAGACATAACTCATCCGCGCAGTTCGCATCGTCGTCGACGACAAGCACCTTGCAGGAATCGGCGGTCACGGCACGTCACTCCCAGCGCTTCGGCGCGACATGCGGCAGATCGATTTCGACCGTCGTTCCGATCCCCGGCTTGCTCGTCAACCAGATGTTTCCCCGATGGTATTCGATGTACCTCTTCGCCAGAACGAGCCCGTTCCCCGGCCCGAGAGGACATTCCGCGGCGGCAGGAACACGGCGATGAAGCGGCAGAAAGATTTCTTCGAGATCTTTATCGGGAATGCCGATGCCTCGATCGGCGACGGTAACTACAATTCCGCGTTCGGCAGACCGGGTTGTCCAGATGTCGACGACGCCATTGGGCTTCGAGAATTCGATCGCATTGCGGATCACGCTTCGCAGCGCGCATCGCATGCGCACCGCGTCGATCATGCAGCAGGGCAGATCGGGATCGAGCGACATCTGAACCGGAATCCCGAACTGCTCGGACATCGGCGCCAGTCGTCCGACGACATCCAAGATCAGGTCGTTTACGCACAGCGACCTGAATGCGGGCGGCAATCGACCGTCTTCGATCTGCGCAATGTCGGCGGCGTTCTCGAGAAGGTCGAGAAGCTGGTTGCCGGCGGTGTTTATGTGCGCGATCAGATCGTCCGTCCGGCAAAGACTGCCGATTGCGGACGGCGCGTCGGCCTTGTCCAGAAGGACCGCCGAGAGCCGGATGATTGCGTTCAGAGGCGCCTGCGATTCGTCGATCAAGCGCGAAAGAAGCCGCGCTTTGGAAGCCGAAACGTCCGCATGCGCGTCCCCGCCGCCGTCGAGTTGGGATGGCGCATCGCAATGCGCGGCATGTCTCGGCCCGGACGCGGACAAGATCACGAGACCTTCTTCGGCTGAAGTGAGTCCACCAGCTCCATCTGGATGTCGACGGCCTTGGAAACCGCGCTGACGATCTCGACCGGATCGAGCGGCTTCATCAGCATCGCAGACGCGCCAAGATTGAGCGCGTCGATCGTGGTGTGGAGATCCGGCTGTCCGGTCACCAGTATCACGGTCGCGTCCAGGCCGCGCACGCCCGAACTGCGGATCTGGTCGAGCAGCCGCACCCCGTCGCAATCCGGCATGCGAATGTCCGAAACGACGACCCGCACGCTCGGATCGCGCAGAAAATGGCGTATGCCGTCGGCCGCGCTGAGTTCGTGTTCGGTGGGGAAGCCCGCGGCCGAGAGCAGCAGGCACAATTCTTCGGCGCAGCTTGCGTCGTCGTCGATGATCAGCACTCTGCAGCTTGGCGTCGCCATTTCGCTCATCCTTCTTGCGTCGCGGCGACGAAAGGCAATTCGATCGTCACGGTGGTGCCGACGTTCCGTTCGCTCGCCAGCGTGATGCGGCCCTTGTGCTGTTCGACGAACTTCTTCGCATAGGTCAAGCCGAGCCCGGCGCCGTCGTACCGTCGCGTGAACGACGAATCGCCATGGTGAAACTCGCGGAAGACGTCGGCGATGTCCGCCGGGCCGATCCCGACGCCGGTATCCGAAACGGTGACGACGGCATTGGCCGCGTTCGAGCGCGAGACCGCGACAGTCACCGTGCCGTTTCTGTTCGAGAACTTGATTGCGTTGTCGACGACGCTGCGAAGCGCCTGGCGGATGCGGGCGGCGTCGATGGCGCAGTTCGGCAGATCGGCATCGAGGTCGGTGCGAATCTGCACGCCGAATTGCGACGCGAGCGGCTGCAGCCGCGCCACCACATCCGCGACGAGGCCGCCCAGGCAAGTCGGCGAAGGACGAATGTCGCGCGCTTCGTCTTCGATGGTCGCAAGGTCGAGGATGCTTTCGACGATGTCGAGAAGCTGGTGGCCGGCGTTGTTCAGATGGCCGGCGAATTCGGTTTGCCGGGCGACCTGAAGCGGTCCGTGCGCGACGACGGTGTTGTCGGCGAGAATTTCGGAGAAGCCGAGAATCGCGTTCAGCGGCGCGCGAAGCTCGTGGTTCATGTTGGCAAGCAGGGCTGCTTTGGTTCGGTTGGCGGCTTCGGCCGCATTCTTGGCGGCAATCAGCGCAGCATTCGCCTCGTCGGACACAGGGGCGGGCGCCGCCCGGGCGTTGGCCTGTGCGCCGGCGCGGGCCGACGAAAGCGCAGGGCGCAGGCGCCGGATGCCCATCCGAAGCTTCAATTGCGCTTCACCGTTTGCGCCTGGGCCGCTTGCGCCGTCGGTGTCTGGTTTCAGCATCTGTTTCGACATCTGACTACGCCCATCCCGCTTGTTGCGCCAAATCGCGCCGACACGCCGTTAATCGCTTGTTAAGCACGCTAGTCGCACTTTGAACCGGCCGACAGAACAGTCTGGTTCAGTTTGGATTCCAATCTGAACTTTGACGGGGATCGACATGGGTCGTTCTGTCCCGGTAGAAGATGTTGATTTTATTGTCATGGGATAGAGACAACAGCATCGAGATGGCCGGGGCCCCATGAACGCAATGCACAAATCCTTCGCACCCTTGGCCAATGGATCGGGGCGTCTGCTCACGTTGCTGGCGATCGCCGTGTCGCTGTCTGCCGCGATCCTGCTTGGCGCGATCGGGTTGACCAAGCGCGCCGAAAGCGAATTCGAAAGCCGCGCCGTTCTTCAGGCGAAATACGAGGCGCAGCTGTTCGAGGTTTTCACCCGGAATCTGCTGCAGCGCTTCGACCAGGTGCTGCTGCTCCTTCGCGAGGAAGTGCTCGACGACGGCCCGCCGGCCGACATCTCGACATGGTCGGCGCGGCGGGGCGTGCTGCGCGAGCCCTTGTTCCAGATCGCCGTGATCGGCGCGGACGGCAAGCTGCTGGCCACCACCGAAAACGCCTCGAGCATTGGCGTCGACCTGTCGGATCGCGAGCATTTCAGCGTGCATCGCGACACGGACGCCGATCGCATGTTCATCAGCAAACCGCTTGTCGGGCGCGCGTCCGGGCGCTTGTCGCTGAATATCAGCCGACCGGTGCGCTACGCGGGCGGCCCGTTTCTGGGCGTGGTCGTCGTTTCGGTCGACCCCCAGCTTTTTTCGAACTTCCTCGAAGTTCTGGGCGAGCCGAACAACACGCTCGTCAATCTTTTCGGGCTGGATGGCATCATCCGCGCGCGCGCGCCGAGCGGTCCTGGGCGGCAGTTCATCGGCGGCTCGATCGCCGGGTTCGAAGTCGAGGCGTTGGTCAAGGTTGCGTCGGAAGGGACGTTTCGAGCCGTCAGTCGCCTGGACACGGTGGAACGGATCTTCGCCTTCCGACGCTTGGACGACATTTCGCTGACGGTTCTCGTCGGCAAGAACACCGATGCCGTGTTTGCCGACTTCTACGAGCAGCGCCGTCTCTATCTGACGATCGGTTTCCTTTCGGCCGCCTTCGTCATCGGCCTCGCCGTTCTGTTCGAGAAGTTCTTGCGCGCGCAGGACAGGGCCCGGGTGGGCGATGCGCTTGCCGCCTTGCAGAAACAGCAATCGGCGGACCTCATCGGGATCATGGACGGCTGCGGTGCGGCCCTCGTGCAGACCGACGCCGCCGGCCAGATTGCGGCCTGCAATTCGGCGTTTGCCGTGATGTTCGGCGTCGCGGATCGCGGCGATCTGGTCGGGCGGCCCTTCGACTCGGTCGTCGCGGCCGGCGGCCTCGCAGCCGACCAGGTCGGGCATTTCAGCCGAATTCGATCCGCCGAAGAGTATCCGGTGCGTTTCGAGTCTTCGTTCACCCCGAACGATTCCTCGAGCCTGCGGCGCGACATCATGTGGAGCTGGACGCAGAGCAAGACAGCAGTGGATTCGACGGTCCGATTCATCGGGGTCGGCATCGACAACACCGAATTGCGCGCCAAGGAGATGATGTTCATCCAGTCCGCAAAGCTGGCGTCGCTCGGGCGGCTGGCGGCCACGCTGAACCACGAGATGGTCCAGCCGCTGAACGTGGTCCGGCTCGGACTTGCGAACCTGACCACGCTTATCGAGCGGGGCGCGCCCAAGGAAGACCTCCTCGCGCGCGCCGGCAAAGCGGTCGAAAACATCCATCGCACGGGAAGCATCCTCACGCGTTTTCGTTCGCTCATTCGGCAGGACAGAAACGTCGTCGAGCTTGCCAAGCTGTCGGATGCGATACACGCGGCCATCGGCATGTACGAAGAGCAGTTTCGGATCGACGGTATCCATCTGATCGTCGAGACGGACGTCGCGTGCGAACTGGAATGCAGCCGCATCGAACTCGAACAGGTCTTCGTGAATCTGCTGGCAAACGCCTACGATGCCATTCTGAGAAGCCGCTCGGAAGGAAAGGCGATTCCCGGTTCCCGCGCGCGCGCGCCGGACATCGTCGGAATCCGCATGGAAGCGGATCCGCTGGCGCCCGAGATCGTGCGGATTTTCGTCGAAGACAGCGGCGGGGGCATTCCTGCCGACATCATCGCGAACGTCTTTCAGCCGTTTTTCACCACACGGTCCGGCACCGGCGGCACCGGTCTTGGATTGGCCATCTGCCGTGCGACGGTCGAAAGCCTGAAAGGAACGATCGAAGTTTCGAATGGCGATCGCGGCGCCTGTTTCGTGGTGTCGCTGCCGATACGCACCGCCGTCGGTGCGGCAACGCTTGCCTCATAGCATCCTCTCGACGAGTTTCGAAGCATGCAGAAAAGCCAGCAATCCGACGACGCCGTAAAGATCCTCGTTGTCGACGACGAGGAGTCGGCCGTCGAAGAACTCGTCTTTGCGCTGTGCGCTGCCGGTTTCGACGCCGTCGGCGCAATCAGCGCCTCGCAGGGACTCGAACGTTTTCTCAAGGACGACCGCATCGGCGTCGTCGTTTCCGACATCCGAATGCCGCTGCAGGACGGCATCGGTTTTCTGCAGAAGATTCGGCGGTGCGGCGATCGCGGCGCTGCGTGCGCGCTGATCCTGATGACGGGGTTTCCGGAGATATCGAGCGCCATCGAGGCCATCGATCTGCGCGTCGCAAGGTATCTGCAAAAGCCGTTCGAGCCCGACGAGGCGCTTGCCGTGGTCGCCGCCGCCGTTTCGAACTACCGACGCGCCGTCGAATCGTCGAACGCCAACGATACGGCGGTTTCGGCACTGCGCGCGCTTCTGCTTGCCCCGACGCCGGGCAGCGCAGCGCCGGACCTCGCCAAGTCGGACCTCGCCAAGTCGGGCCTCGCCAAGTCGGGCCGCGGCGCGGAGACGCCGGAGAGCCGCGAGCGACGTCGGATAGATACCCTCAGATCGCTGCTCCGTTTCCGCAACCAGCGATCGGAGCTGCTGCCGCAGGAGATGTTCGGGGATCCTGCTTGGTTCATGTTTCTGGAGCTCGCACTTCTCGAAAGAAGCGGCAAGGCGACGTCGGTGTCGGGCTTGTGCATGTCAGCGAACATCAGCCAGACGACGGCGCTGCGCCGGGTGCAGGACATGGTCGAAGCAGGGCTGATCGTGCGCCACGAGGATCCGCGCGACAAGCGACGCTCGCACATCAACCTCACGACCGAGGCGAATGAGCGGCTCAACCAGCTTCTCGATCGCACCGCCAGCGAGGCCTGACCGTTGCCGCGGCAATTGCTCTTTTAGGTCGAGGTTCCGGGTTCGAGCCCCGGCGGGCTTGGCAGCCGGTTCCGGCGCTATTCGGCGCGCTCGAGCGCAAAATAGATTTCGCTGCCGAGCGACGGAAAAAGTCCGCCAAAAGCCAGGTTCGCGCGCAGCCACAGCCGCGAATTTTCGAGCCGGCTGCCCTGGCGCCGCATGAAGAACGCTCCCGACATGAAAGCCACGCGCAGGCCGGCCTGTTCGGCGAAGCTGTCGATGCGTTCGGGCGACAGGACGCTCACGTGCCCGAAAGGCCGCGCCCGACGGGCAAGGCGCTGCTCGTAGCCCGCATCGGCAACCAAGCGCGGCATTGTCGGGCTGCCGCCGATCATCGTGCCGCCGCGCGGGAGATACTGCTGGAAACGCGCCAAGCATTGCTCGGGCGCATGCAGATGTTCCAGCAGATGCAGAAAGATCATGACGTCGTAGCGCCGCTCGAGATGCGGATCGGCGCCGGCATCGACGTTCATGGTGCGAACGTCGTCGTAACCGACGCGCGCCAGCATCTCGTGCGCGGGCGCGACGTCGATCGCGTCCCACCGTTCGATCAGCGCGGCTTTGCGCGCCGGGCCGCCCATGAAAGCGAGCATCTGCCCGCGATCGACGCCCACTTCGAGGACCGAGAGCGGACGCCCCAGTTTCGCCGCCTTCTGCTCGAGCAGGTGGCGCATGAACCAGTAGCGAAGATGCTTGAGCGGATAGCGCGTAATTTTTTTGGCGCCGGCCTGGTAAAGCGGGCGCATCGCATCGAGCACGGCGAAGGAATCGAGCGGCCAGGCGGCCGGGAAGAAGAGACGCGCGCCGTTCACGACACGGCCACGACAGGCACGAGGGTGGCCGCAAACACGCTCGAAGCGGTCGCATGTGCAAAGCGATTGAGGCGGATCGCATTGACGCTCAAGCCGATCAGAACGGCGATCAAACCCGTCGTCGCATGGCACGACGTGATGCCCGACCACATCGCCAAAGCGGCCGTCGCGCATCCCAGGCCGGCATATTGGCGCGCGCGCAGCGACAGGCCGTAATCGACGAGAACGGCGCGCGCAAAATGGTTTCCGGTCAGTATCGCCGCTGCGGCGATCGCCATGAGCCAAGGCAGCGACGCGTCGAGCGCGCCAAAAAAAGCTTCGAACATCGGCACCCAATTCCCGTTTCGCGTATGCCAGAGGGAAGAGGGACCCTCGACGGTGTTTTCTCGAACATCGCTGTATATGTGGTTCGAGATCGGCAGATTCAATGCCCCCATCGGCCAAAGATGCATGTCGATGTGCGGCTGATTTATACGAAAAAATTTTGTTGTTTTCGGCTGCGCGGACGCGTCGACGCCTACCGCCGAAACATCAGCGTGCCGCCGATTTCGGGCGCGTTGGCGAACGACGTGATGCGCATCGGATCCAAACTCTCGTTCGCCCATACGACGCAGAAGCCGCCGAGCAGCACGGCCACCGAGCCGTCGGCTGCCGCAAGCGGCAGCACGAGCCGTCGGTAGCTGGCATGGGCGTTCGTCTCGCTCGCAAGGCGCGAGGCGTAGTAGCCGGGGCGGCGTTCGTTCGCCACGGTTGCGAAGAGATGGGCAAGGTCGTCGCGCGTTTTGCCCGCGCGCACTTCGTCGAGCCGTCGCCCGGTGAACGAAACGCCCAGATGCGCGTCGATGGCGGTTCCGACCAGCCGGTACCGGAAGCCGCCGTCCGGCAGAACATCCATCAGAAACAGATTCGGCATCAAGCGTGGCATCGCGAAGGGGTCGAAGGCCGCACGCGGCGGTGTGGCGCCGCGGGCAAGCGCCCGCCAATGGCGGTAAAGCGCCAGCAGATCCGGATGGTCGATGACGTCGTCGAACTCCACGTGCCGCTCTCTCGGAGATGTCTCGGCAAAGAGACATTCTTAGCCTCCCCGACGCGCGCCGCGCCAGACTTTTCCGGCGCGTGCAGCATACATTCGCATGCTGCGGCAGGTGCCGAACGGCGCGCGGCTAAACCGAAGGACGTGCCTGCAAAGGAAGTTCGGGGGGGAGGGCCGGCAGGTCGAGCGCCGCGACCGCACCCACGGCGGCGTTTTCGACCGTGAGTTCGCCGTCCATGCGCTTGGCAAGTTCGACCGCGATCGCGAGCCCCAGGCCCGCACCGCCTTGGTCGGCCACGAACGTCGCGCGGCCCAGAAAAGGCTTGCCGATCTGCGCCAGAATATCGGCGGCGAAACCCGGCCCGTCGTCGGCGACCTCGAGGCGCACGCGCGCACCCGGTGCGGCAGCAAGCCGGACCGCGATGCGCCCGCCCGCGCGACCGTGGCGGGCCGCGTTTGCGATCAGATTGACCGCAATCTGCCGGAAGGCGAGCGCGTCGCCGGTTGCCGCAAGGCCCGGCTCGGCGTCGATTTCGAGCCTGGCGCCGGCTTTGGCCGTTTCGACCGCCGCCAAGGCCGCCGCTTTGCCGAGCTCGACCGCCGGATCGAAGCGCTCGGCCAAAACTGTGCGCGTGCCTTGCTGCAGGCGCGCCATTTCGAGCATGTCTTCGACGATCGCCAGCAGATGCTTGCCGCTCGCCGCGACGTCGGCCATGTAGCCGCGATGGCGTTCGCTGAGCGTGCCGTTGATGCCCATCAGCATAAGGTCGGCATAGCCGATCACGGCGTTGAGCGGCGTGCGCAGCTCGTGGCTCATGCGCGCGAGGAACGAATCTTTGGCGCTGTTGGCGGCCTCGGCGCGCAGCACGAGGGCGCGCAGGCGATCTTCCATTTCCACGCGCGGCGTAATGTCCGAAAATGCGCTCACGAAGGCCCGCAGCGTGCCTTCGGCGTCGCGCACGGGTGCGATGCTGAGATCGGACCAGTAGTGGGTGCCGTTTTTCGCGTAGTTCAGAATGTCGACGCGAACCGGGCGGGCTGCGGCGACCGCCTCGCGGATCTTTTCGACGGTCGCAGGTGCGGTTTCCCGCCCCTGGAGCATGCGGCAATTGCGGCCGACGAGCTCGCCTTGCGAATAGCCTGTGATGCGTTCGAACGCGCGATTGACGTAGACGAGATTGCCGTCGGCAGCGCTCGCGATGGCGATGGCGCTGTCGGCGATCGACAGCGACTGCAGCAGCAATGTGCGCTCGGCAATCACGCGATTGCGCCGCCGCAGTTCGAAGGCCGAATAGGCGGCTCCCGCCAGCACGAGTGCGAGCGCGATCGCACCGGCAAGCAGCGTTTGTCCGGGGCCGAACAGCGCCGACATGAGAATGTCCCTCTCGCCGCGCGCCGAGAGCACCAGCAGCTCCCCGCCGGGCGAGACTGCGTATCCGCCCATGCGACGCACGCCGTCGAAGGGCGAAACGGCGGAATAGTGCCCCTCCGGGGCGCCGGCCCTGTATCTTCGGTAGACGGGCCGGTCGCGCGCGTCGATGCCGGCGATGTCGACTGCAAGGTCGGGGAAACGAAACAGCGCGATGCCGTCTTCGCGCAGGACCAGGAGCGTGCGTTCGCGCAGCGAGAAGGCCTTGTCGGTCGCCTCGCGCAGGCGCGCGAGGTCGATCGACAGCGAAACCAGGCCGAGAACCGCACCGTCGTTGCCGACGACGCGGTGATTGACGACGAATGCCGGACGCCTGCCGACAATGGAGCTTTGCGTGTAGGCAAGTTCGAAGGCGCCGCTGCGTTCGAGCGAGCGCGACACGGAGAGCCGAATCGAGTCGCCAAGCGGTCCGTCGGGAACGCTGCTGGCCGCAAGAAGCTGCGCATTCGCGTCGATGATCTTGAGCGCGAGGAACTGCGGCTCGAGCACCAGGCTTTCGGCCCCTTCGGCGACAGCCGCGCGTGCGCCCTCGGCCGGATCGCTCGCCTCGCGCCATCGCTTTGCGGCGATGACGGCGACCATTTTGGCCGTTCGGATGGTCTGGTCGATCTGCTGCGCGATCAGACGGGCAACCACGATTTCCTCGCGGCCGGCATCGTCGAGCAGGCGGCTGCGCACCGCACCCGCCACGCCGAGAATCGCGGGCACGGCGATCGCTGCAACAAGCCCGGCGACGAGCACGCGACGGCGCAGCGCGCCGTGCGGCAGGCGCCGAAGAAGCAACTTCCCCTCGGGCGACGTGCCCGTTGTCACGGCCCGCACTTCTGCAGCGCGCAAACAACGCAGTACCGCGCGGTTCCCAGCGCACGCCGGATAGGCGTCGCCATTTTCTGGCGACTGCTCGGCGACCTGGCGGGTACCGACTGGCCAACCATTGCGGCTACTTTCTGGGTGTGTATGATATTCTAATGCAGTCAGAGAGAGCTAAGTTATTTCCGCTCTTGGATCGAATTGCAAGAAGAATATGTTCGAATTCGATCAAAGGTATCCGCGTTAACTCTCTGTAAAGAACTGGTCTCTTTGCGGACGTGGATGTTCCGTATAAAGCGCCGACGAATACGCGATCGCGACGGCGACGGCTCGGCGCCTCAGGCCGCGCGCACCTCCGTGAGGAAGCCCGCAACCGAACGGCGCAGATCGCTGGACTGCGTGCCCAGCGTCGAAGCCGCGTCTTTGACCTGGCTTGCGGACGCACCGGTTTCGCTGGCGGCCTGCGTCACGCCCGCGATGTTCGACGACACGTCGTTTGTGCCGGCGGCCGCCTGCTGAACGTTGCGCGCAATCTCCTGCGTCGCCGCCCCTTGTTCTTCGACGGCCGAGGCAATGCCGGTGGCGATCTCGTTCATCTTGGCGATCGTCTGGCCGATCGCGCGCATCGCTTCGACCGAGGCACCCGTCGCCGTCTGGATCTCGGCGATCTGGCCGCCGATTTCGTCGGTCGCCTTTGCCGTCTGGCTCGCGAGGTTTTTGACCTCCGACGCGACGACGGCAAAACCCTTGCCGGCGTCGCCCGCGCGCGCCGCTTCGATCGTGGCGTTGAGCGCGAGCAGGTTTGTCTGGGAGGCGATGCTGGAGATGAGCTTCACGACGTCGCCGATCTTCTGCGCCGCCAAGGCCAGCGTTTCGACCGTTTCGCCGGTGTGGCGGACATCTTCGACCGCTTGGGCCGTGATGCGGCTCGATTCAGCGACCTGGCGCGAAATCTCCGTGATCGAGCTCGACAGCTCCTCGGCCGCCGAGGCGACCGTCTGCACGTTGCTGGAAGCCTGCTCGGATGCGGCGGCAACGGCGGTCGCCTGCCGGCTTGTTTCTTCGGCGATGGCCGACATCGCACCGGCCGATGCCTGCAGCTGTTCGGCCGCATGCGACACGCCGGCGACGACGGTGCCCACTTCGGCCTCGAAACGGTCGGCGAGGGCGGCCATGGCGGCTTTTTTCTCGGCCGCAGCTTTGGCTTCGAGGGCCGCTTGCGCGTCTTCGAGCGCTTTGACGCGGATGGCGTTGTCTTTGAACACCTGCACCGCCTGCGCCATCGTGCCGAGTTCGTCTTTGTTGGCCTTGGCCGGAACTTCGGTGCCGAGATCGCCGCCCGCGAGACGCTCCATCGCCGCCGTCATGGCGCCGACTGGCCCCGTGATGCCTTTGGCGATCGCATACGCGGCCAGCAGCCCCAGAACGAGGGCCGCGACCGACAGAGTCAGCATCGTCGTAACGCTCGCATGCACCGCATCGGCTGCGTCGGCAGCGATCTGCGTCGTCGCGGTTTTCTGGCGCTCCTTCAGCGTGTCGATGCGCTCGCCCACGCGCGCGGCAACCTGCGCATTGGTCGTGTTTACGAGTTCGTCCATCGCGCGCACCGCCTCCGTCGCTTGGCGGAAAGAAGCGAGATAGCGCGGGACGATTGCGGCGGCCTGCTCGACCAGCGCGCGGCGCTCGCCCGTTGCCGCGTCGCGCGCCTGCGCCAGATGCAGGTTCAGCGCGTTCATCTGGCGCTCGGCCGTCTGGATCAAGGCCGGGTCCGGCTTGATCAGGTAACGCAGCGCGTTGAGGCGGAACAGGCCGAGCTGCTCTTGCGCTTTTCCGGTATAGGAAGCTGCGCGGTATTCGCCGGCCGCAATGGCGCCGTCGATCGCATTTGTGAGCGCCGTACGCGCCTGCAGGCCGAGCTCGTTCATGCCGCGCTCGACGGCAGCTTCGCGTGCGTCGCGCAGCTGGTAGAGCCGGTCGAGATTGCGCATGTATTCTTCGAAGGCCGCCTGTGCTTCGCGCGCGATCGCGCGGCGTTCTTCGGAAATGATCGCAGCGATCGATGCGGCGAGAGCCTCGCGGATCGATGCTGCGGTCTTTTCGATGCCGGCGCGGTCGGCGCTGGCGCCGCCGTCGGCGTAGCGCAGAACAAAGCGCCGCAACCTTTGGAAGTCGGCATCGACGTCGCCCATGCGGATCGTGTTGCCGCTCACGGTATTGTAGCGCAGGAAGAGCGCTTCGGTGTCGGTCAAGCCTTTCCAGCCGAATAGAGCCACGGCGGCGAGAAGGGCCAGAATGAGAGCGGACCCGGCGCCGATACGCGTTCCGATACGAAAATTGCTGTTGAGCGAGGCAAAAAACGACATTCGGGATGCTCCAGGAGGCAAGTTGCCCGCCGCAATTTTTGCGGACTTTTTGGCGATGGGTGGGCCAGTTCTGCGTGATCTCGTTGTTTCGTTTGCGACGATGTCTTTCGCTACAATCGTAGTGAGGAGCGAGTTGTACGACAACTCATCCTGATATGATGCCAATTAACCATATTACAAGAAGACCTTCGTATACATGCAGATAAAGCGCTGATTTAATTCGGTTTTTTCGTCGATGATTCGGCGTGCTGCAATGTCTTTTGATTGCGACCAAAATGCTTTCGATCGGCGCATGCCGAAAGCGGCACGGGTCTCCGCCGACGCAGCCCCGCGCAATGCGATACGGAAGTTTCCGGGCCCAGCGGCGCACCGGGAATCGACGCGGGCCTTTGCTTGTACCTCGCGGATCTGTTCGTCTGGTGGCGGGAAGTTACGCACTGCCGCGACACGCCCCGTGCCGAAACCGTGCACGACAGAATTCTGGCGATCGCTTGGCATGCAGCGTCGGTCGGCAACTGCCAGCCTTGGCGCTTCGTGAGGGTCAAAAGCGCCGCCCCACGCGTGCGCGGCTTTGGGGCGGCTGTTTTTCGATCCTCGGCCGGTTTGTCGTCGAGCTTTGGCGCGGCTAGCGCCGCGCCCGGAAACTCGCTACAAAACGCGCGCCGTCGGTCGGCGGCGTTGCGAAAGCTTCGAGCTGCAGGATTCGGAGACGAAAATGCCGTTGGATTTCGGAGGGGCACGCGCCCAATTCGACAATATGAAGGGCGGCGTCGTCATCGAGGCGCGCGACGGCGCCAAAATCGTGCAGTTCACGGTGGATCAGCGCGCTTTGGCCGATCTTGAAGGCATCTCCAGCACCTCGCCGGGCGCGCTTGTTTCGATCTACCGCTCGAACATGGCGCGCATCCACAAACTCGCCTCGGTCATGTACGCGGCCGGCGAAATGGATCCCAAACTCGGCTACCACATCACGTCCGACCGCCTCAACGGCGCCAAACGCAAGGGTTAGAATCGCAATGGACATCCAAAAAATCTCGATCGGTGCCAAGCCGCCGCACGACGTCAACGTGCTCATCGAAATTCCGCTCGGCGGCGAACCGGTCAAATACGAAATCGACAAGGCCTCGGGCGCCTTGTTCGTCGACCGCTTCCTGCACACGGCCATGCGCTATCCCGCCAATTACGGCTTCATCCCGCACACGCTGTCGGGCGACGGCGACCCGGTCGACGTGATCGTCGTCGGCCACGTGCCGGTCGTTCCCGGTGCTGTGATCCGCTCGCGCCCGATCGGCGCGCTCCTGATGGAAGACGAGGGCGGGCCCGACGAGAAAATCGTCGCGGTCCCGGTCGACAAACTGCATCCGTTCTACACGGGCGTCAAAAACTACACCGATCTGCCCGAAATCCTGATCGAGCAGATCGCGCATTTCTTCAAGCATTACAAGGATCTCGAGAAGGGCAAGTGGGTCACGATCGTAAAGTGGGTCGATGCCAAAGGCGCCGAAAAGCTGATCGCCGAGGGCATCGATCGCGCCAAAAAGGCGAAAAAGGCCAAAAAGACCCGCAAATAGGCGGACCCCTTCAAGGACCTCGACAGATTGGGCGCCGTTGGGTTAAAAAAGGTTAACGAATTTTTGTCCATGGAGAATCCCGATGGCGTCAGCAATTGGTGCGTCCGGCCTTACGGCCAGTTTTCTGCCTGTCCAAAAAGCGGCCCTTAATCGCGGCGAGCTTTACAACGACACCACCCAGCAGGTTGCCCAGGTTGTCGCAACGCGAGTGCAGCGCGGCATCCAGGCAGCTGCCGGCGAAACGTCGGACGTTTCGACCACGGCCCTGCAGAGCCGCGGCACCGAAATCAATCTGCTCGCGTAAGTCGGCCGCGTCGCTTGCCATGCGCAAGGCGGTGCGGCGGCGCGTTCTGTCTTGGCTGACCTGGCCGTGACCGACGTCGTCGTCCTCGGCGCCACCGGGTTCGTCGGTCGCAATATCGCCGAGTTTTTTGCGGCCGATCCCGCCTACCGCGTGACGGCGATCTGCCATCGCCGTCCGGCCTTCGAGCATCCGCGCATTGCGTGGCGGTCGGCCGATCTCACCACGCAGGCAGGCGTGGACGCGGCCCTCAAGGGGGCTGCGCTCGCGATCCACGCGGCGGCTGCAACCGCAGGGTCGGCCGCCAATCTGCACGATCCGCTGTCGCTTGTGGTCGACAACCAAGTGATGACCGCACGGATCTTCGCGACGGCCCACAAGGCGGGAGTGGCGCATGTGGTCTGGTTCTCGTGCGCCGTCATGTATGCCGATACGCCCGAGCCGCAGCGCGAGGACGACTACGATCCCGCGCTGCCGCTCCACCCGGCCTATGTGGGGGCGGCGACGACAAAGGTCTATTTCGAACGCATGTGCGCCTGGTACGCGAGCCTCGGGCGCACGCGCTTCACGGCCTTTCGCCACACCAATGTTTACGGTCCTTACGACAAGTTCGACCTCGCGCGCAGCCACGTTTTCGGCGCCACGGTCACCAAGGCGCTGACCGCGACCAACGGCAAACTCGTGCATTGGGGCACGGGGCTTGCCGAACGCGATCTCTTGCATGCCGACGATCTTTGCGCGGCCGTCAAGCTTGCGGTCGAGCGCCAGCGCGCAGCGTTCGGGCTCTACAATTTGGGGAGCGGAAAAACGATCTCGACGCTGGCGTTGGCCGAACGCATCATTGCGCTTTCGGGCCGCACGCTGGCGATCGAACTCGACCCGAGCCGGCCGACGATCGACACGCGTACAGCGCTCGATTGCAGCCGTTTCGCCACGGAGTTTGGCTGGACGCCGCAGGTCGCTCTCGACGACGGCATCAAGCGCACGCTTGCCTGGTGGCGACAGAATCGGCCCGATCTTGCGCCGGCCGCTGTGCCATGAAAATCAGCTTCGTGCTGCCCTCGATCTTTCCCACGCTCGTGGCCGGGGCGATCGACGCGGCCCGCGCCGAGGCAGCCGGCCTCGACCATGAAATCGTCGTCGTCTCGCCGTTCGAAATCGCAGGCCCGCACCTGCGATGGGTCAAAGAGGAAAACCCGCGCGGATCGATCGCCGCCTGCAATCTCGGTTTTGCGGCTGCGAGTGGCGACATTCTGGTGCTGCTGGCCGACGACAACCGGCTCGATCCCGGCGCTTTGCGCCTCGCGCTTGCGCATCTGCAGACGCGCGAGCCCGAAGTGCCGCTGCTTGCGGTCGGATTTCCGCTCGGGGTGCGCGGGATTACGGCCGTCGGCAGCGTCTATGGGCGCTACTACCCGTATTTTTTCATGCTGCGTCGCACGACCCTTGCGACTGTCGGCGGCGGATTCGACGAGGGATACGTCAAATTCCACGCCGACCCGGATCTGGGTTTGCGCATCTGGAAGGCCGGCGGGCGCTGCGAATTCGCCCCCGGTGCGATCATCCGCGCTGTCGCCGATCGCGGCGGGGCCGGCCAAGCGCCCGACAAAAGCCGCGGCAGCGCGGCCGGCGACTTTGCTCGATTTGCCGGGATCTGGGGGCCGTCCCATCCGGGCTGGGGTGATGCCCAGAATATCGTCAATCTCGACATTGCGACCGATCTCCTGCCGCTTGCGGGCCTGCCCGCCAACACGGTGCTAGCCCAGACCCCCGCCCAGATCCTCGATCTGCGCATTTTGGCCGGCCTTACGAGCATAAGCCTGAATCACGGCGTGCGGGTGGGGGCAGGGCGCGCCTTGCAAGCGCTCGAATATCTGCGCTGGCTTGCCGGCGTGGCCCCGGACGTGCTGAATGTGGTGGTTAAAAACGGCATCGAAGCCTCGCTGGCCCGTCCTTAATTATCTCGGGATTTCGGCGAGTCGTTCGTGATAAAAACGGCCGTTTCCGGGGATGCCCAAACGTGAGGTCATGACGCCATGCCGCCGCTGCAAAGATCCGTATTCACGGCCGAAAAGCTGCTGATCCGCGAAGGCAAGATGCCTGCGAACGGCCATACGGCGGCCCCGCTCGCCAAAACGGGCGCGCTTGCGCTGCCGGCGGCAGCGCTGGGCGGTGATGCGGCCGCCGCGATCGCGGCCTTGCGGGCCGACATCGCCGATCTCGGCAAGAAGATCGACGGCATCGGCACGGCGGCCGCTGCGGCCCCCGGGTTCGACATGACGGAGATCAACAAGATCCGCGACGAGGTGCACGGCATCGCCGCGCGCATCGCGCAGACCAAACGCGAAATCGGCGCCCTCAAGCATCCGCTTGCGACCGAAGACAAACTCGCGAGCGCATCGATGGAACTGTCTTCGGTCGTCTCGCAGACCGAAACCGCAACCTCGCAGATTTTCGACGGCGTGGAAAAGATCGAGGAGATCGCGCGCGAGCTGCGCACGATGAAGATCGACGAATACGGCCAGCAGCGCATCGCCGAAATCTCGGACATGTGCACCGCGATCATCGAGGCCTGCTCGTTCCAGGATCTGACCGGCCAGCGCATCAACAAGGTCGTGCGCACGCTCGCCTTCATCGAAGAGCGCGTGCAGAAGATGATGGAAATCTGGGGCACCGAAGAGATCAAGCTGCTGCCGGTGTCGGACGCCGACAGCATCCACATCAAGGACGTCGGCGGCGTGGTGCTGCACGGGCCGCAGGACGTCGACAAAACCAACTCGCAGTCCGACATCGACAAGCTCTTCGACTGATGCCCGAAACGCCCGATCTCATCCTCGCGCGCGCTATCCGCGAAGCCGACACGCGCTATTTTTTCGAGAACTACAGCGTCCAGGCGCAGGCCGCGATCCAAGCGCTCGAGCGCGCCGGCTACCATATCGTGCCGGCCGTGCCGTCGCGCCCGATGTTCGACGCGGCCGTCAAGGCCATCGTCTACGGCACCAAGCGGCCCGGCGACGTCGTGATGCCGATCTGGAACGCGATGCTCGACGCGCGCCCCAGCCCCTACGGCGAATAAAAGGGCCTGCGCTTGGAAACGGCCGATTGCGTCGTCGCGGGGGCAGGCGTGGTGGGACTTGCCGTTGCGTGCGCGCTCGCCCTTGCCGGGCGCGACGTGATCGTGCTCGAAGCCGCCGACGCGATCGGCACGGAAACCTCGTCGCGCAACAGCGAAGTGATCCACGCCGGCATCTACTACCCGACCGGCAGCCTCAAAGCGCGCCTGTGCGTGGCGGGCAAACACTTCATCTACGACTATTGCGCCGCGCGCGGGCTTGCGCATCGGCGCTGCACGAAACTGATCGTCGCGACCGACGCCGGCCAGATTCCGTCGCTCGAAAAACTGCGCGCCCAGGCTGCTGCCAACGGCGTCGACGACCTCGAACTCATCGACGGCGCTGCCGCCCGCGCAATCGAGCCCGAGCTCACGTGCGTTGCGGCGCTGCTCTCGCCCTCCACCGGCATCGTCGACAGCCATGCGCTGATGCTGGCCTATCAGGGCGAGGCCGAGGATCGCGGCGCCATGCTCGCCTTCGAAACGCCAGTCGTGGGCGGCTACGTCGCCAATGACGGCATCGTGCTCGCGACCGGGGGGGCGTCGCCGATGCAGATCAAAGCGCGCACTTTCGTGAATGCCGCAGGCTTGGGCGCCCAGAAGATCGCCAATGCGATCGACGGCATCAAGCAAACCGATGTGCCGCCCCTCTATTACGCCAAGGGCAACTACTTCGCACTCCAGGGCCGCCCGCCGTTTTCGCGGCTCATCTACCCGGTTCCCGCTCCGGGCGGGCTCGGCGTGCACATCACGATCGACCTTGCAGGCCAGGCGCGTTTTGGCCCCGACGTCGAATGGATCGACGCGATCGACTACGACGTCGATCCCAAGCGCAGCGAATCCTTCTATGCCGAAGTGCGCCGCTATTGGCCCGGCCTCAAAGACGGGGCGATCCAACCCTCCTACTCGGGCATCCGGCCCAAGATCGTGCCGCAAGGGGCAAGCAACCCGGATTTCCTGATCCAGGGGCCCGAAACGCACGGCGTTGCGGGCTATTTCGCGCTCTACGGCATCGAATCGCCCGGCCTCACGGCATCGGGCGCGATCGGGGCCCATGTCGCCGATCTTGTTGCACAACAGGACGGACCGGCTTAAGACGCTATCAACAACACGCGAAAGACGAGGGGGAGAACGTCGCCATGGAATTGCCAGTCAACGCCTTCAAGAAAGCGCTCAAAGAAGGCAAGCCGCAGATCGGCCTGTGGTCGAGCCTGGGCTCGAACATGGTCGCCGAGGGCATTGCGCATTCGGGCTTCGACTGGATCCTGCTCGACACCGAACATTCGCCCAACGAATTGCCGGGCCTCGTCTCGCAGCTGCAGGCCATGAAGGGCGGTACGGCCACGCCGATCGTGCGCCCGGCCTGGAACGACGCCGTGCTCGTAAAGCGCCTGCTCGACATCGGCGTTCAGAGCCTGTTGTTTCCGTTCGTGCAGACGCCCGAAGAGGCCAAACGCGCGGTTGCGGCAACGCGCTATCCGCCGCACGGCATTCGCGGCGTCGCCACCACGGCGCGCGCCTCGAATTTCGGGCGCGTCAAGGACTATCTCAAGAAGGCCAACGACGAGATCTGCGTGCTGGTGCAGGTCGAAACCATGGAAGCGATCGGCCGCCTGCGCGAGATCGCATCGGTCGACGGCGTGGACGGCGTGTTCATCGGCCCGTCGGACCTTGCGGCCTCGATGGGTCATCTCGGCAACTTCCAGCATGCGGACGTGCAGAAGGTGATCACGGCCGCGATCGGCGAAATTCGCGCGGCGGGCAAGGCCGGCGGCTATCTCACGGGCGTGGAAGACGAGGCCAAAAAGCGTTTGGCCGAAGGCTACCAGTTCGTCGCCGTCGGTTCCGACAACGGCGTGCTGCTCAAGAACACCGACGCGCTCGCCCAGCGTTTCAAATCCTGAAGCCGAAAGGGTTGCCGCCATGGCCGCCAAGCCCGATCTGATCTCGACCGCCAAACTTCCCGACAGCAGCTGGGCGCGGCTGCAGGAGCGGTTCACGGCGCATCTGCTGCCGCCTGCCGGTGCGGAGCGCGACGCGTTCCTCGCGGCGCACGCCGCCAATGTCCGTTTCATGCAGGCGAGCGGCGGCAGCATCGTGCCGGCGGCGATGATCGCGGCTTTGCCGAAGCTTGAAATCATCGCGAGCAACGGCGTCGGGTACGACGGGATCGACGTGGCGGCAGCCTCGGCGCGCGGCATCGTCGTGACCAATACGCCCGACGTGCTCAACGACTGCGTCGCCGACACGACGTTCGGCCTGATCCTGGGGGCAATGCGCAGATTGCCGCAGGCCGACCGTTTCGTGCGCGACGGTTCCTGGCTCAAAGGCGCGCAGGCGCTGACCACGTCGGTGCACCACAAGAAACTCGGCATTCTGGGCTTCGGGCGCATCGGCAAAACGATCGCCAAACGCGCGGGCGGATTCGACATGGAAGTGGCGTATCACGGCCGCACCAAGCAGGCGGACGTGTCGCTGCGCTATTTCGACAAACTCGTCGATCTTGCCAGCTGGTGCGACGTGCTGGTCGTAATCACGCCGGGCGGCGCGGCGACGCGCCATCTCGTGAACGCCGATGTGCTGAAGGCGCTGGGCCCGCGCGGCTATCTCGTGAACGTGGCGCGCGGTTCGGTCGTGGACGAAACGGCCCTGCTGGCGGCCTTGCAGAACGGCACGATCGCAGGGGCGGGGCTCGACGTGTTCGACGACGAGCCGCGCGTTCCGCCGGCGTTTTTCGCGCTCGACAACGTGGCGCTGGCCCCGCATGTCGGCTCGGCTACGGTCGAGACGCGCAAAGCGATGGGCGACCTCACGGTCGACAATCTCGTGGCGCATCTCGAAGGGCGCCCGAAGCTGACGCCCGTCAATTAGGCTTTAGGGACGAAGGTTCAGCGGCTGTTGTTGAACAGGCCGAGCAGCACGCCCGGCTGCTGGTTGGCGATCGCCAGCGACTGCACGGCCAATTGCTGGCGCACCTGCAGCGACTGGCTCTGCGCCGAGGCCTTGCCGATATCGGCGTCGATGAGAGCGCCAAGGCCCGTCGTGACGGCATCGGTCACGGCCGATTGGAAGCTCGACTGCACCGAGAGCGTGCGCGACTCCGTCGCGCTCGTCGAAAGCGACGACGCGATCGCGTTCTGGAAGGTCGTGAGTGCGGTCAGCGAGTTCGCGGCGTCCGAAGCGGTCGAGACGTTCACGGCACCGGTGAAGGTCGTCAGCGCCGTTGCCGTCGCGCCCAGGCCCGACAGGCTCAGCGTGCTGCCGGTTATGCTCGAAAGATAGGTGCGCGCGGTCGAGCCCGACGAAATCAGGTTGGTGCCGTTGTAGTTCGCCTGCGCGATGAAATTGTTGATCTGGGACGTGAGCGTATTGTAGTCGGCCGTGTAGATCGTGCGCTGAGCGGCCGTGATCGAACCGTCGGACAGCTGCACGAGCTTGGCTTGGATGTTGCCGGCCGTGTCCGAGATCGAGGTCAGCGCGGCTTGCGTTACGGCCCCGAGGCCGACGCCGTTGGCAAGCGAGCTCTGCACGGCCGAGAAAGCCTGCAGATCGCCGCGCAGGCCTTGCGCAACCGAGAAGGTCGAGGCGTCGTCGCTCGCGTCCGCGACCCGGTAGCCGGTCTGCAGTTGCTTGTTGGCGACCAGCAGTTCGGCATTGATCTTGCGCAGCGACGCAAGTGCCGAAATGGCGCCCAGATTCGTATTGACCGAGGTGGACAGCGAAGCGACCAAGACAACCTCCACAACGCGCCCGCAAGCAGGGGCCGTGTCAAGTTATGCTCGGACAACGGGGCCAGTTCTCGCCCGCGGCGTGTTCAAATTCGCCATCGCAGTCAGCCGTCAAGAGATAAATGCAAAATTAACCAAAATCAAGCCCCTATCTGCCGCCAATCCGACGCCAGATGAAGTTTGGCGCCAGTTCGGGCGCAAAGCGCTTCGAAATCGACTCCGGGCGCCATTTCGCGCACCACAAGCCCGCCATCGGTCACGTCGATGACGGCCAAATTGGTGAAAATCCGCGTGACGACACGCGCGGCCGTCAGCGGATAGGTGCAGGAAGGAACGATTTTGGGCGCCCCGTCTTTGGTCGTGTGCTCCATCAGCACGTAAACGCCCTTGGCCCCGGCCGCCAAATCCATGGCGCCGCCCACGGCCGGCGGCATCTTCTCGTCGCCGGTCGACCAATTGGCAAGATCGCCCGCTTCCGAGACCTGCATGGCGCCGAGCAAGGCCAGATCGATATGCCCGCCACGAATCATGACGAACGCGTCGGTGTGGTGGAAGATCGACGCACCGGGCACCAGCGTGATCGGCGTTTTCGACGCGTTGATGAGATCGGGGTCGACGTCGTTTGCCAGCGGCGAGGGACCAACGCCGAGCACGCCGTTCTCGGAGTGGTAGACGATCTCGCGGCCGGCGGGCACGTAGTTGGCGACCAAAGTCGGCAGACCGATGCCGAGATTGACGACGGCACCGTCCCACAGATCTTGGGCCGCGCGTCGCGCGATGGCTTCGCGATCCAGACCTTTCAGGGCGAGCGGTTTCATCACGGCGTGCCTGCTTGTTTGGGGTTGGGCACATGCACGACGCGATCGACGAACAGGCCGGGGGTTACGACCTGTTCGGGATCGATGCCGCCGAGCTCGACGATGTGGCGCGCCTGCACGATCGTGAGATCGGCCGCCGCAGCCATGGTCGGCCCGAAATTGCGCGCGGCCAGCCGGTAGGTGAGATTGCCCCAGCGGTCTGCCCGCTCGGCCTTGACCAGCGCCACATCGCCTTTGAGCGGCATTTCGAGCACGTAGTCGCGCCCGTTGATCGTGCGGGTCTCCTTGCCGGCGGCGAGTTTGGTGCCGGCGGCCGTGGGCGTGTAGAAGCCGCCGATCCCGGCGGCCGCGGCACGCAGGCGCTCGCTGAGCGTGCCCTGCGGCACGAGCTCAAGCTCGAGGCGGCCGGCACTGTACATCTCCTCGAATACGACCGAGCCCGAGGTGCGCGGATACGAACATACGAGCTTGCGCACATGGCCCGAAGCCAGCAGCTTCGCCACATCCGTGCGGCCCGAGCCCGCGTTGTTCGAAACGACCGTGAGGTCTTTGGCGCCCTGGTCGATCAGCGCGTCGATGAGCTCGACCGGAATGCCGGAATTGCCGAAGCCCGCGATCAGCACGACAGCGCCGTCTTTGATCCCGGCCATCGCGTCGCCTAGCGTGGCTTTTTGTTTGTCGATCATGCGGAGCGAGTCTAAAGCCTCGCCCTGGCCAGCGCAAAGATTTCGTGGCTAACTGCCGCAATGTTCGAGAATTTCAACGTCGGCACCGCATCCCCCGAGGGGGTTTCCATCCATTATCGCAAAGCGGGTGCCGGCGCGCCTCTGCTGCTGCTGCACGGCTACCCGCAGACGCATGCGATGTGGCACAAGATCGCGCCACGCCTTGCCCAGCGTTTCACGGTCGTGTGCCCGGATACACGCGGCTACGGGGCGTCCGGCAAACCGGCGGCCGATGCCGAGGGCATGGTCTATTCCAAGCGCACGATGGCCAAAGACATGGCTGGCCTCATGCGCGGCCTCGGCTTCGAAAAATTCGCCGTTTGCGGCCACGATCGCGGCGCGCGAGTGGCTTATCGGCTTGCTCTCGACCATCCCGACGCCGTCGAAAAACTTTGCGTGCTCGACATTCTGCCGACCTATTCGACCTGGCGGCGGATGGAGAAGGGCTTGGCGCTCGGCATGTACCATTGGCAGTTTCTGGCGCAGGGCGGCGGGTTGCCCGAGAAGATGATCGGTGCCGATCCCGACTATTATCTGCTCGAAAAGCTCAAGCGCTGGTCGAAGGATTTTTCTGCTTTCGCGCCCGAAGCGCTCGAAGCCTACAAAATTGCGTTCCGCGATCCGGCCTCGGTCGCGGCGACCTGTGCGGACTACCGCGCGGGCGCGACGACCGACGATGCGAACGACGGCGAAGATTTCGGCCGTCGGAAGATCGTCGCCCCCACGCTCGTGCTGTGGGGCGAGGGGGGCCTAGCCAAACGCGTCGATGACCCGCTTGCGATCTGGCGCCAATGGGCGATCGAGGTCAGCGGCCACGCCGTGCCGTGCGGCCATTTCCTGCCCGAAGAAGCGCCGGACGCCACGGCCCAAGCGCTCGAAGAATTTCTCGGCACCTAGCCGAACCGCGCGAGCTTGAACGCTTCGTCGCGCGCGAACAGATAGAGCAGCGTGCGCAAAGCGCTTCCGCGTTCGCTTTCGAGTTTGGGATCGCGCTCGAGCACGGCCGTCGCATCGCTGCGCGCGATCTCGACCAAATCGGCGTGGACGGCCAAATCGGCCAAGCGGAACTGCGGCAGGCCCGATTGTTTGGTGCCCAGTACTTCGCCGGCGCCGCGCAGGCGCAAGTCTTCCTCGGCAATGCGAAAACCGTCTTCGGTCTCGCGCAGGATCTCGATGCGCGCTTTGGCGGTCGCCCCCAGCGGCTGCGCATAGAGCAGCACGCAGCTGCTTTCGTCCGCCCCGCGGCCCACGCGGCCGCGCAGCTGGTGCAGCTGGGCGAGGCCGAAACGCTCGGCATGCTCGACGACCATAACGGTTGCGCTCGGCACATTGACTCCGACCTCGATGACCGTGGTCGCCACAAGCACGCCGGGCGGGCCGTCGACGAAGGCGGCCATCGCGGCGTCTTTCTGGGCAGGTTTGAGCTTGCCGTGGATCAGATGGACGCGCGTCTCGCCCAGCGCTTCGGTCAAGGCTGCATGGCGCTGGGTTGCCGCCGCAAGATCGAGCACTTCCGACTCTTCGACGATCGGGCACACCCAATAGACGCGGGCACCCTTGGCGATCTGCCGGCGCACGGCTTCCACGATGTCGTCGAGCCGTTCGAGCGGGACCGCGACGGTTTTTACCGGTTTGCGTCCCGGCGGTTTTTCGCCGAGCTTCGACACGTCCATGTCGCCGTAGGCGCACATGACCAGCGTGCGCGGGATCGGCGTTGCGGTCATGATCAGCGTGTCCACTTCGCCCGCCTCGGACAGGCCCTTGGCCGAAAACGCCACGCGCTGATGCACGCCGAACCGGTGCTGCTCGTCCACGACGACGAAGCCGAGTTCTTTGAATTCGACTTCGTCTTCGAACAAAGCATGCGTGCCGACCACAAGATCGAGTTCGCCCGACGCGAGCCTGTCGAGGATAGCTTGGCGGGCTTTGCCCTTGTCGCGGCCCGTGAGCACGGCAAACCGCACGCCGGCCGCCTCGGCCAAAGGTTTTATGGTTTCGAAATGCTGGCGCGCCAGGATCTCGGTCGGCGCCATCAAGGCGGCCTGCAGGCCGCATTCGACCGCGTTGAGCATCGCGAGCAGCGCCACGACCGTTTTGCCGCTGCCGACATCGCCCTGCAGCAGCCGCTGCATGCGGCCGGCCAGCGCCATATCGCCGAGGATTTCGGCCAGCGCCATTTTTTGCGCGCCGGTAAGATCGAAGGGCAGGGCCTTCAGCGCTTTCTCCCGCAGGCGTCCGTCGCCTTTCAGCGCGCGGCCCTTGCGGCGCTTCTGGTTCGCGCGCACCAACGCCAAAGCCAATTGATTGGCAAGCAATTCGTCGTAGGCAAGGCGGCAGCGCCACTTGGTGTCGAGTGCGGTATCGGCCTGGTCGCCTGGCGCATGAGCACGGCCGATTGCGGTGTGCCAGTCTGGCCAATCGTTTTTCGCCACAAGATGCGGATCGGCCCACTCCGGCAGCATGGGTGCGGCCGCCACCGCCGACTTGGCGGCTTTGGCGACGGTCTTGGGCGACAGACCCGCCGTGAGCCCGTAGACCGGCTCGACGATCGCGATCTCGTCGAAGCGCGCGAGCGGCACGATATGGTCTGGATGCGCCATCTGCACATCGTCGCGATAGCGCTCGACCCGGCCGCTGACCGCGCACATCTCGCCCGTCGGCAATTGCCGCTCGAGATAGTCGCCCTTGACGCGGAAGAACACGAGATCGATCGGGCCGGACTCGTCCCGGCAATGCACGCGATAGGGCAGGCGCGGCGTACGTCCCGGCTCGTGGCTCAGCACCTGCAGTTTGAGGGTTACGACCGTACCCTCGGGCGCTTGCGCCACGCTCGGGCTGAAGCGCCGATCGACGAGGCCCGTCGGCAGATGCCACAGCACGTCGACGACCGCCGGCCCCGCCGCGCGTTCGAGCAGCGGGGCGATCTTGGGGCCGATGCCAGGCAAGGTGCGGATATCGGCAAAAAGCGGGAACAGGATCGCGGGGCGCATCGGGCGGCGGCAGGGCCTTTTTCGGGGTCCGTGACAGGAGGGGCGTGCGGCGCTATATCCATGCCCCGATTCCAGCAAGGCCGCTATGTCCGAATCCCTCGAAGTCCGCCGCAAGCGCCTGATCCATCGCAGCGTCTATACCGGCATGAAGGAAACCGACATCCTGCTGGGGGCGTTTGCGCGCGCGCACGTGCCGGATTTCGACGCCGCTCAGCTTGGCGAATACGAAAATCTGCTGGCGGCAGGCGACCCCAATATCCTCGATTGGGCGCTTGGGCGTGCTGCCCCGCCGCCGGCCTATGATGGCCCTGTCATGAAACTCCTTCAAAGCTTTAAAATAGCAAGATAAAACATTGTTAAATATAAATCTTCAGAGCCGAATTGCCTCCGGAAAAAGGCTTGAAATTGCCGGGGCGCCGGCTGGCGTGGACGGTGCCGTTTTGGCGGCCCTCGTGCGCCACGGCCACGACGTGCTGCATGTCGCGCGCGACGACGCCAGGCTGAGCCAACTTGCCGAAGCGCTCGCCTTTGCCGGTGCCCGCGCGCAGGTGCTGAGCTTCCCGGCCTGGGACTGCTTGCCCTATGACCGCGTCTCGCCGAACAGCGAGGTCGTGAGCCGCCGCCTCGACGCGCTTGTCGATCTCGCGCGGCCCATGGCCACCGGCGGCAGGCGCATCGTGCTTACGACCGTGAACGCGATCTCGCAGCGCGTGGTGCCGCGCGCCAAATTCGCGCAAGCCGTGTTCGAGGCCAAGCGCGGTGCTGCGCTGAAGCTCGACGCGCTCTCGGCCTTCCTGGTGCGCGACGGATACCGGCGGGCCGAGACTGTGCGCGAGCCCGGCGAATACGCGTTGCGCGGCGGCATCGTCGATCTTTTCCCGCCGGGCTTGGCCGAGCCTGTGCGGCTCGACCTGTTCGGCGACGCGATCGAGCAGATCCGCCGGTTCGATCCGATGACGCAGAAAAGTACCGGCACGCTCGATGCGTTCGCGCTCAAGCCCGTCAGCGAAGTGCTGCTCGATCCGGATTCGATCGAGAATTTCCGTTTGGGCTACCGCGCCCAGTTCGGGGCCGTCGATGCGCGCGACGCGCTCTACGCGGCCGTGTCGGCGGGCCAGCGCTATGCGGGCCTCGAACATTGGCTGCCCTTGTTCCACAACGGACTCGAGACGCTGTTCGACTATCTGCCCAACGCGGTCGTCTCGCTCGACGACCAGATCGACGAGGCGGCCGCCGCGCGCTTCGAACAGATCGACGAGTTCTACGAGGCGCGCGTGCTCGCGCGCCAAGCTTTCGCCAAAGGCAAGGCCGCCGACCAGTTCGGCGAGGCCGCCTCAAGCTACAATCCGCTGCCGAACGAATTGCTTTATCTGAAGCCGAGCGAATGGCGCGGCATCCTGGCCAAGCGCGCGGTTGTTGCGCTCACACCATTTGCGCGCCCCGTGGGGGCCGACTGCATCGATGCGGGCGGGCGCACGGGCGTGGATTTTACGTCCGAACGCGCCAAGGCGGACGCCAATCTGTTCGACGCCGTGCGCGTGCGCGTGGCGGCGGAGCGCGCGGCCGGCCGCCGCGTGCTGGTCTGCGCCTATTCGCCGGGCTCGCGCGAACGACTTGCGCATCTCCTGAAAGAACATGGCCTCACCGAAACGGCGGTCGTGCGCGACTGGGCGGAGGCGGAAAAGCTGGCGCCGCAGATCGTGGCAACGACCGTCCTGTCGCTCGACAACGGTTTCACCACGCCCGACCTTGCCGCGATCACCGAACAGGACATTCTCGGCGATCGGCTGGTGCGCGCGGCGCGCAAGCGGCGGCGCTCCGACAATTTCCTGACCGAGGCGGCGGCCCTCGGCGAGGGCGATCTCGTCGTGCATGTCGACCACGGGATCGGCCGCTACGACGGGCTTGTGACGATCGAAGTGGCCGGGGCGCCGCACGATTGCGTGCGCATTGTCTATGCCGACAACGACAAGCTCTTTGTGCCTGTCGAAAACATCGAGATGCTGTCGCGCTACGGCTCGGAGGATGCCGGCGCGCAGCTCGACAAGCTCGGCGGGGCAGGCTGGCAGGCGCGCAAGGCGCGCGTCAAAAAGCGCGTGCTCGAAATCGCCGACCACCTCATCAAGCTCGCGGCCGAACGCCAGTTGCGCGAGGGCGAGCGTCTGGCGCCCGCCGAAGGCCTGTTCGACGAATTCTGCGCGCGCTTCCCCTTCGTCGAAACCGAGGACCAGGCGCGCGCGATCGTGGAAACGCTCGACGATCTCGCCGCCGGAAAGCCGATGGACCGGCTTGTGTGCGGCGACGTCGGTTTCGGCAAAACCGAAGTCGCGTTGCGCGCGGCGTTTGTCGCTGCCATGGCGGGCGTGCAGGTCGCGGTCGTGGTGCCCACAACGCTGCTCGCGCGCCAGCACTACCGCAATTTCAAAGCGCGCTTCGATGGCTTCCCCGTGCGCGTGGCCCAGCTTTCGCGCCTCGTCCCCGCCAAGGACCAAGCGCAGACGCGCATCGATGCGGAAGCCGGCCACGTCGAGATCGTAGTCGGCACCACGGCGCTGCTCGCCAAAGCGGTCAAGTTCAAGCAGCTCGGCCTCGTGATCGTGGACGAGGAGCAGCATTTCGGCGTGGCGCAGAAAGAACGCCTCAAAGAGCTGCGCGCCGACGTGCACGTGCTCACGCTCTCGGCGACGCCGATCCCGCGCACCTTGCAGATGGCGCTTGCGGGCGTGCGCGACCTGTCGCTGATCGCAAGCCCGCCGGTCGACCGCTTGGCGGTGCGCAGCTTCATCCTGCCGTTCGATCCGGTCGTGATCCGCGAAGCGATCATGCGCGAGAAATTCCGCGGCGGGCAGACGTTCTACGTGGTTCCGCGCATCGAGGATCTGGGCGCCGTGCGCGAACGGCTCGTTCAGCTTGTCCCTGAATGCAAACTCGCCGTGGCCCACGGCCAGCTCACGCCCGCCCAGATCGAAGACGTGATGGTCGGTTTCGTCGAAGGCCGCTTCGACATTCTCTTGTCCACCAACATCATCGAAAGCGGCCTCGACATCCCGAGTGCCAATACGATGATCATCCATCGCGCCGACATGTTCGGCCTTGCCCAGCTCTACCAGCTGCGCGGGCGCGTCGGGCGCGGCAAGCTGCGCGCTTACGCTTATTTCACCGTGCCCGGCGATCGCGTGCTGACGGCCGGTGCCCAGAAGCGCCTCGAAGTGATGCAAACGCTCGACAGTCTCGGAGCTGGTTTCCAGCTCGCCTCTTACGATCTCGACATTCGCGGGGCGGGCAATCTTCTGGGCCAAGAACAGTCCGGCCATATCCGCGAGGTCGGCGGCGAGCTTTACCAGCAGATGCTTGAAGACGCCGTGCGCGCCGCCCGCACGGCCGGTCCCAAGCAGGGGGCGGAGGAATGGGCGCCCCAGATCGGGCTCGGCACGCCGGTGCTGATCCCGGAAGACTATGTGCGCGACCTCAATGTGCGCTTGGGCCTCTATCGCCGTCTGTCGGGCCTCGTCGAACGCAGCGAGATCGACGCGTTTGCGGCCGAGCTCATCGACCGTTTCGGGCCATTGCCGAGCGAGGTGCAGAACCTTCTCGACATCATCGAACTCAAGCGGCTGTGCAAGCTTGCGGGTGTGGACAAGGTCGATGCGGGGCCCAAGGGCACCGTGCTGGGCTTCCGCAAGAACAAATTTGCGAACCCCGACAAGCTGATCCAGATGGTGTTCAAGCAGCCGACTTTGCTAAAACTGCGCCCCGACCATCGGCTTGTGTACTTGCGTGCCTGGGACGATGCGGGCGACCGCGTCAAAGGCATTCGCCGCCTGCTCGGCGAACTCGCCAAGATCGCGGCCTGACGCTCAGGCACAGCGGCCCCAGTCGCGCGCATAGGCTTGAGCCGTGTCCATCTCGGCATGGCGCGCATTCGCCGTGGCAAAAGCGCGCTCGAAACCGCCTTCGATGGGTTTGCGCAATATCGCGCGGTAGCGGGCGAGCGCGGCATTGGCAACTTCGCGCCCGCCGTCGGTGGGCCCGAGCTGCGGCACGAGATCGGCCAAGCTGCGTTCGATGCGCTGCTTGGCATCCTCGAGCAGGTCGAGATTGATGCGCACATGGCGGCTTTCGTGTTCGAGCACCACGTCGCGCTGGCACGTGCCCGAGCGCGTTGCATCGCGCGCTACGTAGATGCGATGGCGATCCATCGACACTGTGACCTCGACGCGTTCGGGCTCGATGCAGGCTTGGCGCCCCTGGCCGCGCGCCACGACGCCCACACTCCAATCGAGTTTGATGTCGGCGAGCGTGAGGCCGGCCGGACGCTGGCCGTGCTGCGTGCGCGTGCCGAACAGCCCTTCGCGCGCGCCCGCGACGCGCGCAAGATCGGCCACCTGCAGCGAATAGTCGACGGCCGCCCCAAGCGGCTTCGTGCGTACCACGAAGCGCGCGGGCGCGCCGAAACATTCGCGCATTTGGGCGGCTGCGGGAGGCGCGACAAGCGGTGTTGCGGCGGCGGCGCAAAGGCCGCGCAGGAAAACGCGTCGCGACAGGCAGGAACAAGCCATGGACGCGTCAGGCCGCTTCGCGCACCTGGCGGAACACGTCGGCGAACAATTCGGCGGGCTGCGCGCCCGAGACCATGTATTTGCGCTCGATGACGAAACACGGCACGCCCTGGATGCCGAGTTCGCGCGCGTACTTGTCTTCCGCGCGGATCAGCGCGTCGTCTTCGTCGGAGGCAAGATAGCGGCGCGCTTCGCTTGCATCGAGCCCGGCCGAGCCTGCGACATCGACGAGCACGTCGAGATCGCCCACGTCGCGCGCGCCTGCGAAATATGCCACGAACAAGGCTTCGACAGTCGCATCGGCAGCGCCGAAGCGTTCCGCAAAGCGTATCAGGCGATGGGCGCGCACGGTGTTGGGCGTGCGCTGCATGCGCTCGAACGCAAACGGAATGCCTTCTTCGAGGCCGGCGGCGACCACGTGCTTGTAGCGCTCGCCGCCGTCGTCGGTGCCGAATTTGGCGCGCAGATAGTCTTTGCGCGACATGCCCTCGACCGGCATGTCGGGATTGAGCTGGAAGGGGCGCCAGCCCACGACGATGCTGCCCGGCGCTTCGGCGGCCAAAGCGCGTTCGAGGCGGCGCTTGCCGATGAAGCACCAGGGGCAGATCACGTCGGAGACGATGTCGATGCGGATCATGAAATGCAGTGTAGCATCGTCGCCATTGACGCGGCTAGGGGCGGTTCCCGAGAATGGGGCAGGGAGGGAAATGCCAATGGCGCCAAAGCGCTCGATCTTCGAAACCGATCTGCCCCAGACGGCGGCCAATTTCGCGGCCCTCACGCCGCTCGGATTCCTGTTCCGCGCGGCGGCGGTCTATCCGACCAAGACCGCGATCGTGCACGGGGAGACGCGCACCAGCTATGCGCGCTTCGCGGCGCGCGTGCGCTGTTTTGCCCATGCGCTGGTGAGGCGCGGCTTGAAGCAGGGCCAGACGGTGGCAATCCTTGCGCCCAACATCCCGGCCATGCTCGAAGCGCATTACGCCGTGCCGCTCGCAGGCGGCGTGCTGAACGCGCTGAACTACCGGCTCGATGCCGCGACGATCGCCTTCATCCTCGACCATGGCGAAGCCAAATTCGTGCTCGCCGATCGCGAATTTGCCGCCACGCTTCAGGCGGCTTTGGCGCTTTGCAAAAGCAAGCCGACGGTCATCGACATCGACGACCGCGCCTATACGGGCGAGGGGCCGCGTCTGTCGGCGCTCGACTACGAATCGTTTTTGGCCGAAGGCACGCCCGATTATGCCGGCCGCTGGCCTTCCGACGAATGGCAGGCGATCTGCCTGCTCTACACGTCCGGCACCACGGGCGATCCCAAGGGGGTCGTCTACCACCATCGCGGCGCATTCCTGAACGCGCTCGGCAATGCACTGACCTTCGGACTCAGGCCCGAGAGCGTGTATCTGTGGACCTTGCCGATGTTCCATTGCTCGGGCTGGTCCTATACGTGGGCGGTTACGTCGGTCGGCGGCACGCATGTGTGCCTGCGCAAGGTGGAGCCGGGTGCCATTTTCGCGTCGATCGCGGCAAACGCCGTCACGCATATGTGCGGCGCCCCCATCGTGCTGAACACGCTTGCCCATGCGCCGGCGAATCTGCGCCGCAAATTGCCGCATCGCGTGGAGGTGATGACGGGTGGGGCAGCCCCGCCCTCGGCCATCATTGCGGCGATGGAAGAACTCGGCTTTCGCGTGACGCACGCCTACGGCCTTACCGAAAGCTACGGTCCGGCCACCTTGTGCGAATGGCAGCCGGGCTGGCCCGATCTGCCGCTCGAAGAGCGTGCGCGCCTCATGTCGCGCCAGGGTGTGGCCTATCCGACCTTGGGCGAACTCGCCGTACTCGACGTCGAAACAGGAAGCCCGGTGCCGTCGGACGGGGCGACGCTCGGCGAAATCGCCCTCAAGGGCAACACCGTGATGAAAGGCTATCTCAAGAACCCCAAAGCCACGAAGCGCGCCTTCAAAAACGGCTGGTTCCGCACGGGCGACCTCGCCGTGCGCCACAAGGACGGCTATATCGAGGTCAAAGACCGCAGCAAGGACATCATCATCTCGGGCGGCGAAAACATCTCCTCGCTCGAGGTCGAAGAAGCGCTCTATCGCCATCCGGCGGTGATGGAAGCGGCCGTCGTCGCCAAACCCGATCCCAAATGGGGCGAAACGCCGTGCGCGTTTGTGGCCCTCAAGCCCGACGCGGTCGGCATTTCGGGGCCTGAGATCATCGCCTGGCTGCGCGGGCGCATTGCGGGCTTCAAGTGCCCGCGCTATGTCGTGTTTGGCGCCTTGCCCAAAACCTCGACCGGCAAGATCCAGAAATTCGTTTTGCGCCAACGCGCGCAGGAGATTGGCTGATGGGCCCGTTCGATCTGTCGGACAAGACCGCCCTCGTGACGGGCGCTTCGTCGGGGCTCGGCCGGTCGATGGCCGTCACGCTTGCGCGCGCCGGTGCGAAAGTGGCGGTGGCCGCCCGCCGCGTCGACCGGCTCGAAAGCCTGTGCGCCGAGATCGCGGCTTTCGACGGGCGCGCCCTTGCCGTCGCCATGGACGTGACCGATGCGGCGAGCGTGGCCCAGGGTTTTGCGCGCGCCCAGACAGAACTTGGGGCGCTCGACATCTGCGTCAACAATGCCGGCATCGTGCGCAAGGAATCGCCCGACATCGCCGACGATGCGGGCTGGCGCGACACGATGGCGACCAATCTCGACGGTGCGAATCTGGTTGCGCGCAACGCCGCCGCCATTATGCGCGCGCAGGGCAAGGGCGGCGCCATCGTCAATATCGCGTCGATCCTCGGCTTGCGCCCGAGCGTGCGCGTCCCCGCTTATTCGGCTGCAAAGGCCGCGATCGTGAGCCTCACCCAGTCGCTGGCATTGGCTTACGCGCCGCATGGAATCCGCGTGAACGCGATCGCACCCGGCTATATCGAAACCGATCTCAACCGCGACTATCTGCGCTCTGCCGCAGGTGCTAGGTTGGTCGAGCGCATTGCCCTTGGCCGCTTCGGCCAGGCGAGCGATCTCGACGGCGCCTTGCTGCTGTTGGCATCGGATGCGGGCCGCTTCATGACGGGGACCACGCTCGTCGTCGATGGCGGCCATACGTTGGCTTTTCTCTAGAGGACGGAGCGGGTTCCATGATCGTCGATGTGCGCAGCTACACGGCCCAGCCCGGCAAGCTGCCGGGTTATTTTGTAGGCTACGCGGCCGAAGGGTTCGAGGTGCAGAAGCGCCATCTTGGCAATCCGCTCGGCTATTACGGCGTGGAAATCGGCGCCATGAACACGGCGATCCATATTTGGGGCTACAAGGACATTGCCGAGCGCCAAGCCAAACGCGACGCGATGCAGGCCGATCCTGCTTGGGCGGCGTGGCTCGGCAAATCGGCGGGCACCTTCATCTCGCAGGAAAACCGCATCATGAAGCCCGCCCCGTTCTGGCCGATCGCGGGTCAGCCTTCGGGCAGCTACGGCGTGCTCGATTTCCGCGTCTACACCGCCCACCACAGCAAGCTGCCGGAGTTCCTTGCCGTCTATCGCGACATGGCGCTGCAGCTGCAGCTCAAATATCTCGGCAATTGCGTGGGCTGGTACCAGTCGGACATTGGCGGTCTCAACCAGGTTCTGCATATGTGGGGCTACAAGGACATGGGCGAGCGCCAAGCCAAGCGCGCCGCGATGGCGGCCGATCCGGCCTGGGGCGACTATCTCAAGCGCGGCACGCCGCTGTTGCAGCGCATGGACGTGCAGCTGCTCGTCAACGCGCCGTTCTTCAAACCCTGAGAGCCGCCCCCATGGATTTCACGCTGTCGCCGAAGGCGGAGCGCACGCGCCTTGCGGTACGTGCCTTCGTCGAGCGCGAATTGTTCCCGGCCGAAGCCGATCTTGCGAGTTGGGGCGACGGCGAAAACGTGCGCCTCGACACGCTCGCAAAGCTGCGCAACAAGGCCAAGAAGGCGAAGCTGTGGTCGCTGCAATTGCCTGCTGCCCATGGCGGCGGCGGGCTCGACATGGTCGGCATGGCCGCGTGCTACGAGGAGATGGGCCGCGCTTTGTTCGGGCCGGTTTGTTTCAACTCGGCCGCCCCCGACGACGGCAACATGATGGTGCTGGCGAAAGTCGCGACTATCGCCCAGCAGAAAAAATGGCTCGCACCCATCGCCAACGGCGACGTGCGCTCGGCCTTTGCGATGACCGAGCCCGATCCGGGCTCCGGCTCGGATCCCGGCATGATGCTGACGACCGCCACCAAGCGGCGCAACACATGGCGCATTTCGGGCCGCAAATGGTTCATCACCGGGGCGGGCGAGGCGAAACATTTCATCCTGATCGCGCGCACCTCGAAGGATGCGCGCAAGGGCCTCAGCGCTTTCCTTTTCCATGCCGACCAGCCGGGCTGGCGCATCAAGCGACGCATCCCGATCATGGGCCCCGAAGAACACGGCGGGCATTGCGAGATCGAATTCGACGGGCTCGAGATCGACGATGCCGACCGGCTCATGGAGGTCGGCGACGGGCTCAAGGTCACGCAGATCCGTTTGGGCCCTGCGCGCCTTACGCACTGCATGCGCTGGCTCGGCATGGCGCGCCGCGCACTCGAGATCGCGTTGCCCTACGTGAAGGCGCGCAAGAGCTTCGGCCACAACCTGATCGACCACGAAGGCGTGCAGTGGATGCTGGGCGAAGCCGCCATGCAGATCGAGATCGGCCGCCTGCTCACGATGCGTGCGGCCTGGAAGCTCGACCAGGGCGATTTCGCGCGCAAGGAGGTGTCGATGGCCAAGGTCGCGGTCGCCGACGTGCTGCACAAATCGATCGATACGGCGATCCAGCTTATGGGCGCGCGTGGCTACTCCAAGGACACGCCGCTCGAATGGATGTACCGCTATGCGCGCCAGGCGCGCCTCGTGGACGGCGCTTCCGAAGTGCACAAGATGGTGCTGGCGCGCTTCCTTGCGAACGAGGGCACGGAGTTCTGGGGATGGCGCTGAACGCGCATGCGGCCCCGCCGGGACTGGCGGGTTGGCTTGTGAGCGCTCTCGGTGCTGCCCAGGTCCAGGTTCTGGCGTGGCGGCAATTGTCGGGCGGTGCGATCCAGGAAAACTGGGCGTTCCAAGCGCGCCTGCGCGGCGGACCTCATGCCGGCACGCTCGACGCCGTCTTGCGCACCGACGCGCCCACAGGTGTCGCGGCAAGCCACGGCCGCCTTGCCGAATACGCGATTCTCGATGCCGCGCACAAAGCCGGCGTCAAAGTGCCCGAACCGCTTGCCGTGTGCGCCGATCCGAGCGTGATCGGCAAACCCTTCTACGTGATGCGGCGGCTCGAGGGCACCGCACTCGGCCATATTCTCGTCAACGACGCCAAATGGACCGGCGACCGTTCGGCGTTGGTTGCAAGCCTCGGCAACGAACTGGCCAAGCTGCACAAGATCCGACCGCCGCAAGCAGCCCTCGGCTTCTTGGACGCGCCGCCCGCGTCGCCGGCATTGGCTGCGGTCGCAGCCTATCGCACATGGCTCGACGGCTATCGTGTGGCGCGCCCCGCCCTCGAGCTGGCATTGCGCTGGCTCGAGGTCAATGCGCCCACGACCGACACGCTGGTTCTGTGCCATCGCGACTTTCGCACCGGCAATTTCATGGCCGACGAAACGGGCCTGGCGGGCATTCTCGATTGGGAGTTCGCGGGCTGGGGCGACCGGCACGAGGATATCGGGTGGTTCTGCGCAAAATGCTGGCGTTTCGGCCAGGTTGCGCGCGAGGCGGGTGGCATTGGTGCGCGCGAGGATTTTCTGCGCGGCTATGGAGGTGCAGGCGGCGGCGCGATCGATCCCGCAAAACTGCGCTATTGGGAGATCATGGCGCATGCGCGCTGGGCGGTGATCGCCCTCCAGCAGAACGAACGCTTCGTGGCCGGGGGCGAAGCTTCGCTCGATCTGGCTTTGACCGGACGGCGCATTGCCGAGCTTGAATACGAATTGCTCGCCGCAATCGACGCACACGCGCCCGCGGGCGAACTGCCGCCGGGCCTGCCGCACGACCGCGCGGACGCTGCCGAGCTCGCCGCCCTTGCGCGCGACGTGCTGACGGGCGAACTCCTGCAGCAGATGGCCGAGGGCGCGCGCCTCAAAGGGCTGATGCTCGCCAATGCGCTCGGCATTGTGGCGCGTACGCTGGCGCTCGAGCCGCGCAACCAAGGCGACGGCAATCGGGCACTTGCAGCGGCGATCCGCAAGGGCGCCCACGATTCGGAGCGCGGCCTGCACGGCGCTTTGCGCGACGACGCCAAAGCGCGAACGCTGCTGTTCAATCCGAAATATCCGTTCTGAACTACCAGCCCGCGATGCGCGGCCATTCAGCCACGATCGTGTCGTCGAGCCCTTCGACCACGTAATAGCGATCGTGCATGGCGGCCGTCATGCACACGTGATTGGGCAAGACGAGCAGCCGGTCGCCGATCGCAAAATCCCCGAAGGGCAGCGGGGCGATCGCGTCGAGCCCTTTGCGCGCACTGACGATGCCGTGCTCCTGGTGCACGTCGAGCACGGCCACGTCCGCCCGTGGCGCGGCCTCGGCCGGCGCACGCACAAGGCCGTAGCCGATCTGCGGCGTGACCGCGTTCGCCCCGACGTCTTTCGACAGGGCTAGCGCGCCCGCATCGAGCAGCACATGGTTGCGGCCTTTGTGGTGGCCGATCACGCTTGCGAGCACGCTCACCGCGACGTCTTCGGCCGCACACATGCCGAGCCCGTGCTGGAACAGGTCGAAAAACACGAAATTGCCGGGCCGCATTTCGCCCACACCTTCGAGATGGCGCGCATGCAGCGCCGTCGGCGTCGAACCGACGCTGACAAGCCCGACCGCACAGCCGGCCGCGCGCAGCCGTTCGGCAGCGGCGACGACGCCGACGCGTTCGGCCTCGGCGACCTCGACGATTTCGTCGAGGCTCTTACAGCCGTAGGAATGGCCCGCATGCGCCATCACGCCCGCGAGCATGCCGGCGCCGCTCAACACGGCACCGATCTCGACAAGCGCCGGATCGTCGGGGGCAATGCCGGCGCGCCCGCCGCCCGTGTCGATTTCGATCGCGACGTTGAAGCGGCATCCAAGTGCGCGCCCCTGGGCCACCACCGCGCGCGCCGTGTCGATTTCGTCGAGGACGATCTTGAGGGAAGGCGCTTGCGCCATCATTGCTGCAACGCGCGCGAGCTTCGCGGGAACGATGCCCACGGCGTAGAGAATGTCGGCGAAACCCGCGGCCGCGAAATGCGCCGCTTCCGCAAGCGTCGAAACCGTGATCGGGCCGGGCGTGCCGCCATGCACGAGCAAGGCGACGTCGACCGACTTCGCGGTCTTGAGATGCGGGCGCAGCGCGACGCCGAGTTCGCGGGCACGGTCGCGCATGCGGGCAACGTTGCGCTTGAGGCGCGCGCGGTCGAGCACGAGGCAGGGCGTTGGCAGGTCGCGAAGGCGCATCGGCGCTCGGCCGCTCAGCGGCCAGGCGGTGTGGCCGGCGTCATCGCGCGCAGAAGAGCGTCGACATGCCAGCCTTGGAACATGCGAATGCCGACCGCCTGGCCGAGTTCGAAGGCCATGGGCGTTTCGCAGCGCCCCATGATGATGCGGTTGATGTCCGCCTCGGCCAGCATCGCGGCCAGCCCCTTCATGCGCCAGTCTTCAGCATGGTCTTTGTAGAAGAACATCTTGACGAGATCGGCGCGCAATTCGGCGCGCCGGAAGAAGGTCAGCGTATCGGGCGTGAGACCGTCGAGCAGCGTGCGGAAGCCGGATTTCTGCAGCGTGTCGAGGGCGCGATTGTAGCCCTCGAAATCCGCAAACACGTCGTGGCGCGGAATCTCGACGATGATGCTGCCCTTGGGAATGAAATTGGGGATGCGCTGGTCGAATTCGCGGAACCGGTCCGACAGGATCGTCTCGACATTGAGATTGATCGAGATGTTGCCCGCAGCCTTCGTGAGGAACCCCTCGGAAAGCGCGCGCAGCATGCGCTGGTCGAAGCTGCGCGACAGAATCTGGAACAGGCCGCGCTGGCCGCGCATATTGACGCGCGGCACGATCATGTTGCGCAGATCGTTGACCGAAAAATGGTACTCGCGGAAAATCGGGCGCAGCTGGTTGGCCGTGAGCGCTATCGCGATCGGTTGGTTGCGCACGAGCGATTTAACGTCGGTCTTGGCAATGAGCTCGTCGAACGTGCTCAGAATTGCAGGCGTGAAAGGCTGGAACACTGGGCCGATGCCGCCCTGCTGCGCGGCACCTGCGGCCCGCTGGGCGGCGCGCTGGCGCTGCTCTTGCTGGCTCTTCTGGTCTTCCAGCGCCCGCTTGGCGTAGTCGTAGAAATCGTTGAACTGCGTTTCGAAGCTGAACCAGGTGCAGGCTTCTTCGATGTTTTCGTCCGGCATGCCAGTCGCAACCGAATGGCGGCGCAAGAGCTCGTCGAGCTCGGTCACGATGTTTTCGAACTGCTGCGGGTTGTCGACGCGGAAAACGAAGACGATGTCGAAATTGGCCTGCGAATACACGGTCCCTTCGGCCCGCTGGACCATTTCGCGGATCGCATGGAAGATCACGTAGAAATTCTCGCGCCGCCGATTGAACCATGCTTGGCGCTGCATCGATATGACGACGGCCATGCGCGGCACAGTGTTTCCCGTCCGCTTGATGCGGTCGAGATCGGAAAGCAGCGCTTCCTCGTCGGTGCGTTGGTTGACTGTGTCCATTCGCGTTCCTGTTACCGATTCGGATTCTAGACAGGAGGATGACGTTTTGTAATGGGAATCTACGGTTAAGATCGCCCAAATTAGCTACAGTACCAAATAGTTGAAATGCAAGCGGGGTGAACGGATGGAGTACGTGCGTCTTGGCCGCAGCGGCCTTAAAGTTTCGCGCCTTTGCCTCGGCACCATGACCTACGGCACGCCGACCTGGCGGCCCTGGGTGCTGGACGAGACGGCCAGCGTGCCGTTCTTCCGCAAGGCGGTCGAAGCCGGCATCAATTTCTTCGATACGGCCGACATGTATTCGCTCGGCGTGAGCGAAGAGGTTGTCGGACGGTGCCTCGCCGCGCTGCTGCCGCGCGACCAGATGGTGCTTGCCACCAAAGTCTACAACGCAATGGGGCCGGGCCCGAACGACCGCGGCCTGTCGCGCAAGCATATTCTTGCGTCGATCGACGGCTCCCTGCGCCGTCTCAAGACCGACCATGTCGATCTCTACCAGATCCACCGTTTCGATGCCGAAACGCCGATCGAAGAGACGATGGACGCGCTCGACGCTGTCGTGCGCGCGGGCAAGGCGCGCTATATCGGCGCGTCGTCGATGTGGGCCTGGCAGTTCGCCAAGGCGCTCGCCGTCAGCGAACGCCACGGCTACGCCAAGTTCGTGTCGATGCAGAACCAGTACAATCTCGTCTATCGCGAAGAAGAGCGCGAGATGCTGCCGCTGTGCCGCGAGGAGGGCATCGGCGTGATCCCGTGGAGCCCACTCGCGCGCGGTTTCCTTGCCGGCAATCGCCACAAGCAGGGCTACGGCGAAACCCCGCGCGCCAAGACCGACGACATCGCGCACCGCTACTATTTCCAGGACGACGATTTTGCGGTCGTCGCGGCGGTCGAAGCAGTCGCAGCCAAGCGCGGCGTCAAACCCGCCCAGATCGCACTCGCCTGGCTGCTCGCCAAGCCCGGCGTCACGGCGCCGATTATCGGGACCTCGAAGCTCGAACAGCTCGACGACGCGTTGGGCGCGCTCAAGATTGCGCTGACGGCCGACGAGGTCGCTGCGCTCGAAGCGCCTTACAAGCCGCACGCCGTCCAGGACCATCGCTAGAAGCGCATCGCGGCTTCGTCGATGCGTTGGTTGCGCCCGCCCGCAACGACGATCTCGCCGCCGACGAGAACGGTGTCCCCGCCGCGCCCGGTCTCGCAATAGACGAGCTGGCGCACCGCACTGTTGAAGGGCTGGTAGGCAAGATCGGCGAGATCGACGAGCACCGGATCGGCCGCCATGCCGGGCTTTGCGGTGGTGGGGCCTTGCCTGGAAGACGAAGTAGCCGCGTACGGCGACGCGCGCCGAGACGACCGGGCTCGGTTTTTCGTGCCGCGAAGTGCTGGCGCATGCCGCCGCACCGATGGAGAGCCACGGCCCCTGTTTCGAGACGGAGGCGGCCGACGTGCAGGCGCGCTACTGGAACGCAACGTCGCGATAGAGATTGGACAAGCGCGCCAAAAATTCCGGCTGCGTCTTCCAGCGCGTGCCGACGACCGGATCGGAACCGGCCAGCATCGTATCCGAAGCTTGGCGCGAGAATTCCATGCAAGTCTGCACGCGCGCGGTGCGCAATGCTGCGACCGCGTCGGGAATCTCGGCGAGCGGGCGCGCGTCGCGCAACGCGTCGCGAATGAGGCGTGCGGTCGCACACGCATCTTCGACCGCTTGCGTGGCCCCTTGGCCCAAGGTCGGCACCATCGGATGGGCGGCATCGCCAAGGGCCAGCACGCGCCGCGAGGGATGCGCATAGACGAGTTCGCCCTCCTGCAGGCGCGCCCAATGGATGCGCCCGGTGTTGCGCACGATATGCTCGACCATGAAGGCAACGCCCGGGCACAGCGTGCCGCATGCCGGCGTATAGAGGGCGCGCAGGAAATCGGGCTGCTTGAGATCGTCCGTGAGCTTGGCATCGATGCCAAGCGGAAACGAGCCAGAGCCGTAAACCGCATTGCCGGGCACCTGGAACGCCAAGATGCGGTTGGGCCCGTTGAACCATTGGCCGTAGTCGCCGATCGGGCACGCAGCGGGATCGGCAATGCCGTCGATCAGCACGCGGAACGTCGCGGCCCCCACATAGTTCGTCGCCATTGGGCCGAACAGGCTATCGCGCAGGGGCGAAAAACGTCCTTCGGCGACCACCAAAAGATCGACCGTGTCGCGCCCGATCTCGGCACCGCTCGTCGCATCGACGATGCTTAGATCGACCCCACTTTCATGCGGGACAGCACCCGCAATGCTACGGCGATAGCGGATGGCCGGGCCCGCGTGGGCGCGCAGCAAGCGGTAGAGCTGCGACCACCGAATGCGGATGCCCGGATTGTCGGCGACGCGCGCGAGGTCGAGATCCATAAGATTCGTGCCGTCGACTAGCGCGACGGTCCAGCGTGCCCACGCAAAGCTATCGGCGCGTATGGAGCGTTCGAGGTAGGGGCTCGATGCCGCAAGCGCTTTCAGCGCGTTGGGCCCAACATTGAGCCCCGTGCCCGACTGCGAATGGTCGTCTTCGCCCACGCGCTCATAGACGATCACATCGAGCCCTGCATGATCCTTGAGAAGCCCCGCCAGCAAGGCGCCCGCAACCCCAGCCCCCGCGATCGCAATGCGCGGACGGCGCTTCATTTGGATTTCTGGCGGTGGCGCGGGGCGGACATGCCCTTGAGACAAAAGCAAACCCCATGCCGGGAACAAACCCAATGCCGGGAACAGGTCAGGGAAGGGGTGGACGGCACCGGAAAGGGCGCTAGAATACCGTCCAAATGAGCGACAACGCCAAGCCTGCTGAAAGTGACGCGCCGCGCGCCTATGTGGCGATCGGGGCCTCGGCCGGCGGCTTGGAAGCGTTGCGCGCCCTCATCGGCAATCTGCCCAGCGACACCGGCTTTGCCGTGGTCGTGGCCCAGCATCTTGCCCCACAGCATGCCAGCATGCTGGCTGCCTTGCTCTCTCGCGAAAGCCGCGTGCCCATTGAAGAGGCGCGCGACGGGGTGCGGCTTGCCGCCAACCGGATCTACATCACGCCTCCCAATTGCGACATATCGGTGCGCGGCGATGCCATCGTGCTGCAGCGACCGCATGCCGACCGCGGTCCCAAACCGTCAGTCAACGTTCTGTTCGAGAGCCTCGCCAAAGCCTACGGCCCGCGCGCGATCGCGATTGTGCTGTCGGGGACCGGCACCGACGGTGCAGCCGGCATTCGCGCGATCAAGGCGGCGGGCGGCCTCGCGATCGTCCAGAACGAGGAGAGCGCCAAGTACAACGGCATGCCGCAGGCGGCGATCGATACAGGCGTGATCGACGTGATCCTGCCGCCCGACGCGATCGGCGCGCAGTTGCCCAAGATCGCCGATGCGCCGCGCGACTTCGCCCCGCCGGCCCCGCCGGTTGTTCAGCTCTCGGACATCGACGAGATTTTCTCGTTGCTCAACGAGCGCCACGGCATCGACCTCAAGAACTACAAACCCGGCACGGTGCAGCGGCGCGTGGAATCGCGCATGGCCGCGTCGCGCATGGCCGACACGGCCGCCTTCCTTGCCTTGCTGCGCGCCAAGCCCAACGAACTCGACAGGCTGGCGCAGGCGATCATGATTCCGGTCACGTCGTTCTTCCGCGATCCGGAAGTGTTCGACGCGTTCTCGAGCGCCCTCGACTCGCTGCTGACCGTCGGCGACCGAACGGCACCGTTGCGCGTCTGGATCCCAGGCTGTTCGACCGGCGAGGAAGCCTATTCGATCGCGATCTCGATCGTCGAAGCGCTCGAGCGCGCCAAGACCGCGCGCAAGGTCCAGATTTTCGCGACCGACATCGACGAGGAAGCGATCGCGGTCGGGCGGCGCGGCATCTACCCGTACGACGCGCTGACGACGGTCGATCCGCATCTCGTGCAGAAATACTTCGTCGATACGGGCGAGGCCTACCAGGTCGCCAAAGACGTGCGCGAGCGCCTGGTTTTCGCCAAGCACAATCTGCTGCGCCAGCCGCCCTTCCTGCGCATCGACATCGTGTCGTGCCGCAATCTGTTGATCTATTTCAAGGCCGAAGTGAACGCGCAGCTGATCGCGTTGTTCCATCGGGCGCTGCGCGTGAACGGCCTCTTGCTGCTCGGCAAATCCGAAACGCTGGGGGCGCATTCGGACCTGTTCGAGCCCATCGACCGCAAGGCCAAATTGTCGCGCCGCCGCGACGTGCCGGCCGGGGCCGAACCCAGCATCCGCAATCTCGTGCAGATCGGGGCGGCCTATCCGACCGCTCGCCCGCGCGTCGAAATCCCGCCGCGCTTCTCCACCCAGACGCTGATCGAGCGCGCCCTCGCCGAGGCGTTTGCGCCGAAATCCGTGCTCGTGGATGAGAACCTGACCCTGCTGCAGGCGCACGGCGACGTCGCGCGCGTGCTGCAGATCACGGCGGGCAAACCCGATCTCACGCTCGCGGGCCTCGTCACGCGACAACTCGGAACGATGATCCGCATGCTCGTGCACAAGGCGCGGCGCGAAAACATCGCGGTCGAGGCGACAGACATCGACCCCGAAACCGGCAAGGGCGTGCGCGTGGCCGTGCGCCTCGTGCCGGTGCCGGGCGAAAATCTCCAGTATTATCTGGTGAGTTTCCTCGACACGGCATCGACCCTTGCCGCCAATCTTGCAGCACCCGAGCCGGGTGCCGAGCAGGTGGTGGTCGAAATCCGCCACGAACTTGCAGCCGCGCGCGAGCATCTGCAGACGGTGACCGAGGAGCTCGAGACCGCCAACGAAGAGCTGCAGTCGGCCAACGAAGAGCTGCAATCGGCAAACGAAGAACTGCAATCCACCAACGAGGAACTCGAAACCTCGAACGAAGAGCTGCAGTCGACCAACGAGGAGCTGCAGACGATCAACGAAGAGCTCGAGCAGAAAAGCTCGGAGCTGCACGAAGCCAACACCGACCTCGTGAACATCCAGAACTCGATCGCGGCTCCGCTTGTCGTGGTGGATCGGGTGGGCCGCGTGCGGCGCTTCAACTCGGCGGCGGGGGCAGCGTTCGGTCTCACGGTCGAAAATCTTGCCGACGGCGTATCGCGCATCCGCCAGGCGACGGGCTTCGACGATCTGGCCGGCCGCATCGACAACGTGCTGCAGCGCGGCCGCGCCTTCGAGCGCCAGGTTTCGCTCGCCGACCGCGACTACCAGCTCAGCATCGTCGCCAATCGCGACGACAGCGAGGCCACGATCGGCGCTCTGCTGTTTTTCTACGAAAACACCGAAGCGGTGCGCTCGCAGCGCGTGCTCAAGGAGCAGGAAACCGCGTTGCGCGCGCTCGCGGGCGCGCAGAGTGCGGCCCTCGACGGGGTTCCCGCGCATCTGGCCCTTGTCGACGCCGTCGGCCGCATCGTCGCCACCAACAAAGCCTGGGACGATTTCGCGCGCCTCAACGGCCTGGTGGGCGAAGGCTTCGGGGCGGGGTCCAACTACATCGAAGTGTGCCGCAGCTCGACCGGCGACTGCGCCGAAGAGGCGCACGACGTGGCAAGCGGGCTGTCGCGCGTGCTGGCGGGCGAACTTGCCGAATTCAGCATCGAATATCCGTGCCATTCGCCGGACCTGCAGCGCTGGTACCGCTGCACGTGCCGGCCCGTTTGGCTCGACGGCGCGCGCGCGGCGGTGGTGAGCCACATCGATATTTCCGACCGCAAGCTCGCCGAGATCACCCAGCGTGCCGCCGAGAGCAAGGCGCGCGAAGAGGCGGCGTTCCGCGAGCGCTTCCTTGCCGACGCGAGCCGCGAGATGCGCGCACCGCTCGACACGATCCTCGGCATTTCCGAAGCGCTCGAGCGGGCAGGGGGGGCGAGCATCGCTGCCGGTGCCCACGACATCCACGACAGCGCCGAACACCTTCTCGATTTCGTCGCACGCATGTTCGATCTCTCGCAGCTCGATGCGGGCCCCGGCCTGTTGCGCGAAAGCGACGGCAATCCCGGCGAAATCGCGCGCTCGGTCGTGCGCATGCTCGAGGCCGATGCGGGCCGGCGCGGGCACCGTCTGTCGGCCGCGATCGCGCGCGATCTGCCGCGCCTGCGCTGCGACACCGGGCTTGTGCGCCAGATGCTGCTCAATCTCGTGGGCAATGCCGTGCGGTTTTCGCCGCCCGACTCGCTGGTGTCGATCCATATCCGCGAACGCGACGGCCAGATCGAGATTTCGGTACGCGACGGCGGCCCCGGCTTTTCGGCCGACGAAGTTCTCAAACGACGCCAGGCGGGACTTGCCAAGTCGAAAAGCGGCGGCGGCCGCGACGTGGAGCGCGACGGCGGCCGCAGCCTTGCGCTCGTGCAGACGCTCGCAAAACTGCACGGGGCCGAACTCAAGCTTACGAGCCGGATCGGCGAGGGCGCGGTCGCCACACTCGTGTTTCCGCCCGAGCGCACGTTGCGCGCCGCCCCTGAAGCCAAAACCGCCTCGAGCGCCGACGATTGACCCTGAACTACCGGTCGGACCACGGGCGCGGGGCCGATCCGGGCGGCCCGAAATCGCGCGGCGCGAGTCCGGCGTGGAACCAGTTCACGAACGCGTAGATGTCGAACACAGGCCGCTTGATCGCCTGCGCAAGCGCGCGCGAATAGGGCGCCATGTTCGTGCATTCGAGCAGCACTGCACCGACCGACGGATCGCGCGCAACGAGGGCGCGCCCGGCATCGATCATGTCGGCTTCGGCTGCCGCACAATCGAGCCGCTCTTCGTTGCCGAGAATGGCGCGCGTGAACTCGCGCCCGCCTTCGGTCCCCATCACGGGCGTATCGGCGGGCACATTGGCGGCGGCCAGATGCGCGTGCGTGAGTGCCGCCGCGTCGATCGTGAGGATGCCCACGCGCTTGCCGGGCGGCAGCAGGGCTTGGATGGCCTGGGCCTGCATGAGGCTCGACGTTGCGACCGGCACGCCCGCATGTGCCGCAAGCTCGCGCTGGAACAGCGACAGAAAACCGCAATTCGTCGTGATGCCGTCCGCCCCTTGCGCGACCAAGTCGGCGGCGGCCTGCTTGAACGCATCGAGCAGGCCCTCGGCGCGGTTGCGCACGACGCGCTCGGGCGAGGCGTCTTTGACGAGCCGATAGAGCACCGGGAACGGCCAAGTCGCGGCATTGCCCATATCGCCCGGGATCCGCGGGAAGCGTGCTTCCAGCATCAGAATCCCGAGCCTTGCTCCGTAGAGCGGCTTGCCGCCCGTCGCCATTCGGCTGTCGTCGCTCAATTTCGATCCTTTCAGTCAAGCATTTCAGTTAAGCATTGCCGCCGCAAAACTCGATTTGGCGCGGTTGGCGACTTCGGCCGCGGCGCGCGACTTCACTTCGTTCACCAGCCCAGCCCTATTGCTATCCTTTCCTTCGCCTCGACAGCAACGTCGCGGACTGCCTTTGTTGACGGAAACTCGGTATCCGAGAACGGCGATTTCTGCGTTGCGCCGCATGCGCCGCCAACCTTCCCCTTCAAATCGAGTGCCCAACTGGAGTATCGTTCGAATTCTACGAGGCAGTCGCAAAGTCAAAATGGAGATTTAAGTGGACAACGTCACTATAGTCCTGCTCGTCGCGATGTTCGGCGTTGCCTTGCTGGTTTTTCGCGAGCCGTTCTGCTGGTACTTCAAGATCAACCAGACGCTCGAGAACCAGCGCAAAATTCTCGCCAAGCTGCAGGCGCAGAGCGGCGACCATAAGTCCTGACGGCTAAAGCCGCAGCTTCGTCGCCGAGCCTCACGCGTCGTCGATCCGCAAATTCGCGACGACGATGCGTTTGGCGAGTTCATGCGAGGCGATCGCGTTCCAGTCGATTTCGCGTATGCGCCGCAGCGCTTCGACGTCGGCGGCTTTCAGGAAATCTATCGAACCGAGAATCCGATCCACATGCTCGTCGTTCTCGGACAGCGGCACGAGCAGATGTTCGATCTCGACCCGCATGCCGGACGCCGCGACGATCTGGCTTTCGGAGACGACGGGCATCCTGGTTTCGAGCGCAAAAGTAAGGCTGCGTCGCCATTCGTCTTCGAAGCCGCCGAGCTTCATTTGCGACAGATATTTGCCGGTCGCGTCCTGTTTCAGGCGTTCGGCGAGCAGCGTGCCAATCAAGCTGAATCTGAATTCCGCACGCGGGCCGTTGCCTTGGATTTCGACAATGTAAATCTGCGGCAGTTCGAGACTGAGATCGAAAGGGATCACGTCGGGCTGGAACTCGCGCCGACAGGGCATTTTTTTGGCCCCGCGCGCCAACAGCCAATGAGCGTAGATATGCGCGTTGCGTGAGCTCGTCAGCACGGGTCGCACTGCCATCACCATCTATTGGGGGCCGACGAACATGTCGCTCAGAAACGCCTTGCCGCTGAATGGTAGCAAAACCCCGACATTTGCACTACCGCATAGATGCGACGCTGCGGCACGACAGACCAGAGCCGTTGAGTCACACCTGCAGGCGCAGGTTCGAAATGATGATGCGCTTGGCAAGCTCGACAGAAGTGATCTTCTTCCAGTCGAGCTGCGGGATCATCTTCTGAAGATCGGCTTCCGTCTGCCCGATGAAATCGATCGAGCCGAATATCTGGTCGACGGTCGTGCCGTCCTCGGAAATCGGCAGCGCCAGATGCTCGATGTCGAGATCGTAGCCAGCCTCGGTCTTGATGATGCTTTCATCGACGACCGGCAGTTTCATCTGCACCGTCTGGACGAGGTTGCGGCGCCATTCTTCTTCCCAGCCGCCGATCTGCAGGTCGAGCAGCATGCGGCCCGTGCCGTCCTGTTGCAGTCTGTCGCCCAGATTTGATCCCATCAGGCGGAATTTGAACCACGTGCCGAGTTCGTCGCGCATCACGCGCGCGATGTAAATATACGGCAGATCGGGAATGAGATCCGGCGACAGGGTGGCGGGTCCAATGTCTTTGCTGGTCGGCATTGCTTTGCGCAAGCTTGCCGTCACCCAATGGGCGTAAAGCGTCGCATTGCGCCGACTTGCCAGAACCAAACGCATTTTCGTCCAATTTCATTTGCGGAAACTATGGATTAAACAACGCCTATCATCCTGTCACGAAACAGGGCGGAAACGAAGGGCATTTGCCAAACTTGCGGGCCGCTGGCGGATGGGGTGAGATTCGAACTCACGGTCGGCTTGCACCGACGGCGGTTTTCAAGACCGCTGCCTTAAACCACTCGGCCACCCATCCGCATCGCCGCGCCGACGCTCAAGAACGGTTCCCTGCCTTATAGCCGCCGACGCGCACGGAGGCTAGAGACCGCTTGGTGCCCGTTCGGCTCTTTTGCGCGGCGGTTTCGATTTAGAAGATCCGGTGGGAAGTCCGCCCCGAAGCGGGCGATCCGTCGATTTGTATTCGGGTGCGGCCAGATACTGGAACGGCAAGATCAAGCAGTCTTTCGGCGCGCGAAGCTTGCGCGCCAGACACGCTTTCCCTGTCGCCGCCGTGCTGGCGTGAGCCGACGACGTTGATAATCCCGCCGATTTTGCGTCGGCGCGGTTGCGCTGCGAGCGTGCGACGGCCTAGAGTGCACGCCGTAAAAAATGAGCGCCGGCGATTTCCAACTCTATCTTTCCAAACTCTTCTGGCTCGTGGCCGAGCCGGCGAGCCTGTTGCTGTCGGTGTGGGTTGCAGGTTGTTTGGTTCTGTGGACCCCGTGGTGGCGCCTCGGACGGTTGCTGGTGTGCCTCGCCGCCGTGTTCTCGCTCGCCGTCGCAATGTTCCCGCTCGGGCAGATGGCGCTGCGCCCGATCGAAGACCGTTTTCCGCCGCGCGCCACGCTGCCGCCGCGCATCGACGGCATCCTCGTGCTCGGCGGCGTCATCGACTACTACGTGATCGGCAAACGCGGCGTGCCATCCTCGCAGCTAGCCGCCGGCAGCCCGCGGCTCGACGCGTTCATCGAACTGGCACGCCGCTATCCGGCGGCCCGGCACGTCTTCACGGGCGGTTCGATCGAACTCATCGACGGCAAGGACACCGAGGCCGACGTCGTGCGGCGCATATTCGCGCGCATCGGCCTCGACACGACGCGCATCATCTTCGAAAACCAGTCGCGCAACACCTACGAAAACGCGAAGCTGAGCCTCGCCCTCATCAAGCCGGAGCCCGAAGAAACCTGGCTCCTGATCACGTCGGCGCGCCACATGCCGCGCGCGATCGGCACGTTCCGCAAGGCGGGCTGGCCGCACCTTCTGGCATATCCGATCGATTTTGCGACCGATCCCAACCAGCCTTTCGAAAGCGCTTTCCGTCTCGGGCACAATCTCAATTTCCTGTCCGAGGCGATCCGCGAATATATCGGCCTTGCCTATTACTACAAACTCGGGCGCACCGACGCGCTGTTCCCGAGCCCGGAGCCCGAAATGCCGCAAGGCGAAACGGCACCGCCGCCCGCCGACGAAGGCTAGCGGAGACAGGCCGGATTAACCGGACCTTAATCGTTCCGGCGCCATCCTGCGCTTACCACGAACGACAAAACTGGGGAGACACCATGGCCCCTCTCGCCTCGCGAAATGCCGTGAACGTCGCGGGCAGCGGCGAGGACACGGTCATCTTCGCGCACGGCTTCGGCTGCGACCAGTCGGTCTGGCGCCAGCTCGTGCCGTATTTCGAAGGGAGCCATAGGATCGTCTGTTTCGACCATGTCGGCTCGGGCATGTCGGAAGTTTCCGCCTATGCCAAGGACCGCTACGCAACGCTCGACAGCTACGCTCAAGACATGCTCGAGATTGTGGAAGCCTTCGGCGGCGGAACGGTGACGCTCGTCGGCCACTCGGTCGGAGCGACGATCGCAATGCTGGCGGCCGCCGAGGCGCCGAAGCGTGTCGCCAATCTCGTCATGATCGCGCCGTCGCCCTGCTATCTCAACGACGGGGCCTATCGCGGCGGCTTCTCGCGCAACGACATCGACCAGCTGCTGGAGTATCTCGAGAGCAACTATATCGGCTGGAGTGCGGCCTACGCCCCGGTCATCATGGGCAATCCCGCGCGCCCCGAGCTAGCAGCGGAACTCGGGGAAAGCTTCTGCCGCATGGATCCGGAGATCGCCAAAGACTTTGCCCACGCGACGTTTCTGTCCGATTGCCGCGCGATGCTGCCGAACGTGCGCGTGCGCAGCCTCGCCCTGCAATGCAGCAACGACGCCATCGCGCCGGCTTTCGTCGGCGACTATGTCGCGCGCACGATGCCGAACTGCCGGCTGGCGATCCTGCGCGCGACCGGCCATTGCCCGCACCAGTCCGCACCCGACGAGGTCGCAGCGCACATGCGCGCGTTCCTCGCGCAAAGCTGAAGGACGGCCGGCGATGAGCGCTCTCTTCGACTATTTCAACGAAGCGCCGTGCGGCTACGTGGTGTGCAACTACGACCGCATCATCCGGCGCGTGAACCGCACGCTCCTCGATCTCGTCGAACTTGCAGAAACCGACATCGTGGAAAAAATGTCGATCGGCGATCTCTTCGACGTCGGCGGCAAGATTTTTCTCGAAAGCCGAGTTCTGCCGGTGCTGTTGACGGCCGGCAAGATCGACGAGATCGCGTGCAATCTCGTCGGCAGGGCGGGCGTCGAAGTTCCGTGCTTGATGCACGGAAAACTGACGCCATCGGACGAGTTCGTCTTTTCGTTTTTCGCGATCCGCGAAAGGCGCCGTTTCGAGCGCGAGATCCAGACCGCGCGACGCGACACGCAAAATGCGCTCGAGCGCGCCGAAGCCGCACAGCGCGCGAAAGCGCTGTTCTTCGCTTCGATGAGCCACGAGATGCGCACACCGCTCAACGCCATCATCGGCTTTTCCGATATCATGGCAATGGAGCTTTTCGGGCCCGTCGGCAATGCACGCTACAAGAGCTACGCGGGCGACATCGGCAGATCGGCGCACCATCTGCTGAGCCTGATCGACGATCTGCTCGATCTCAGCCGTGCCGAAAGCGGGGCGGATCCGACCGGCGACAAGATCGTCGAAATCGACGAGGTGCTCGACGAAGCGGCGCGGACTGTGCTCCCCATCGCCGCGGCTGCAGGCGTGGAAATCGTCCGCCATTCGGCGGACCAACGACTGCGCGCCGTCGGCGAAAGACGCAGCCTTTTGCAGATCGTTCTCAATTTGCTTTCGAACGCAATCAAGATGAGCCCGAACGGCAAGCCCGTACTGCTCGACGCAGCGCGCACAGCGCATCACGCCTGCATCACCGTTCGCGACCAGGGCCCGGGATTTTCGGATTTCATGCGCGCGAAATTCGGCGAAGCCTATGCGCAGGATCCCGATGCTGTCGCGACGCACAAGGGCACGGGCCTTGGCCTCGCGATCTCCAAACGCTTGGCAGCTCGCATGGGCGGCAACCTGTCGCTCGCCGACACACGGACCGGTGCCGCCGTGATCCTCAAACTCCAATTGGCGAAATAGGGCTACGGTTCGCGCCTAAGCATGCGCCCACGCCGCAAGTCTTGCGGCGTCCGGTTTGTCGTTCCAGAAATCGACGGTGAGCGCGCCCGACGGCGCTAGGCGCACGCCACAACAGGCGCCGGTCGCAACGCCAAGTTTGCTGTCGCGCTGGGCCTGCACGAAGAACGTCGCGTCGAGTTTGGCGAAATAGCGCAGCACCCCTTGCGAGCTGCACAGTATCGGCAGGCACCGCGGCGACCCATGCGCGAGTTCCAGCACCAGCAATGCCGCACCGGCGGCAAGTGCCGCTTCGTCGGGCGCCCAGTTCTGTCCGTGCGGCCACACGCATCGCCGGTTCCAATCCTCGAGCATGGCGGCCCCAACGCGGGCGGCGATCTCGGCGTCGGTCAGTCCCTCCCAGTCGCCGTAGTCGATTTCGCGCAGCCGCGCATCGAGCGTCGGCGTCGCGTCGAACCCGCGTGCGAGAAAATCGCGCGTGCGCTGGAGCGGCCCCGCCAAAAACGGTCCCACGCACAGACCGGCCGTACGCACGGCGGCGGCGAACGTCAGCGCTTGCGCTACACCCTTCTGCGTGAGTGCGAGGTCGGAGCGCGAACCGACGCGCGTGGGCACTACGCCGTCTTCGAACGTGTTGCCGTGGCGCACGAGGAGCAGGCGGCGCATCAGACGAGCCTCTGCGTGCCGTCGTAGCGGGCAAGAAGCTCGCCCTCGCGCGCGATGATCGCCTCGGCCTCGACGAGATCGCTCGAGCTGTCGATCGACCAATGCGTGCGGCCGCGATAGTCGCACTGCACCACGCGCATGCGCATGCCGTTCTCGAGGGCGCGCAGCTGTTCGAGCTCTTCGGCGCGCTCGAACGGGCCCATCGGAAAGCCGACATAGTCGGCAAGGGCGTCGCGCCGGTAGGCGTAGATGCCGATATGGCGGTAGAGCGGCGGATCGCCGTCGGTCTTCTTGACGAAGGGGATCAGGCTTTTGGAAAAATACATCGCGTCGCCGAAACGGTCGAAGGTCACGGTTGTGCCGCCGGCTTGGCCGTCGGCCTTCTGGCGCTTGAGGGCCGCATAGGCGTCGGCCGACATTTTCGTGGCCAAAGTGGCGATGCGAATCTGCGGGTTCGAGAGCATCGCCGCGGCCAAGGCGCCGATCGCCCAGGGCGGGGTGAGCACGGCATCGCCCTGAAGATTGACGATCGCTTCCGCGCGCAGATCGAGCGCATCGACGGCCGCCTTCGTGCGCTCGGTGCCGTTGCGGCAGGATTCGGGCGTCATCACCGCTTCGCCGCCGAAAGCCGCTACAGCGTGGGCGATGCGCGCATCGTCCGTTGCGACCACGACGCGGTCCACACCCGCTGCCGCCTTGGCGATCGCCCAGACGCGCGCCAGCATCGGCACGCCAGCGACCAGGGCCAATGGCTTGCCCGGAAAGCGGGTCGAAGCAAACCGGGCGGGGATAACGACGGCAACACCCATGGGAACCAACCTTGTCGAGTTTCGCGAAACGTCCGGAAAGTGCCTCTTTTCCATGACTTGCGCAACATGCAGCACCGTCGCAAACGGCAACAATTCGTCGATTGCATCGTGTGGCTGCGGCATGGCAGTTGATAGCCATGGATTACCCGACGAGTCGGCGTTCTGTGCTGGCGGGAATGGCGGCTGCAGCTGCCCTGCCGACGAACGCCTTTGCCAACGACATGCCGTTCGATGCGTGGCTGCGCGGCTTTCGCGAGGAAGCGCTGCAGAAGGGCCTCAGACGCACCACGCTCGACCAGGCTTTCGCAGGGGTCGCACCGCTGCCGCGCATTCTCGAACTCGACCGCGCCCAGCCCGAGGTGCGCCTCACCTTCGAGCAGTATTTCGCGCGCGTGGTCAATCGCGTGCGCATCGATACCGGACGCAGTCGCTTGGCCGAAAACAGCGCGCTTTTGGGGCAGGTCGTGCAGCGCTATCCTGTGCAGCCGCGCTTCATCGTCGCACTGTGGGCGGTCGAGACCGATTTCGGGCGCCTGACCGGCGGGCACAACGTTTTTGCGGCCCTTGCCACGCTTGCCTACGATGGGCGGCGCTCGGCGTTTTTCCGCGAGGAGCTGCTCAACGCGTTGCGCATTGCCGACAAAGGCGTGATGAACCCGTCGGAGATGCGCGGCTCGTGGGCGGGGGCGATGGGGCAGAGCCAGTTCATGCCGTCGTCGTATCTGGCCTATGCGGTCGATTTCGATGGCGACGGCAAAGCCGATATCTGGAACACGCGCGCCGACGTTTTCGCCTCGATCGCCAATTATCTCGTTAGAGTCGGTTGGAAGTCCGACGAAACCTGGGGCCGCCAGGCGCAGCTGCCGGCAGGCTTCGAGCGCGCCCTCGTCGACCACAACAATGTCTGGAAGCCGCTTGGCGAATGGCAGGCGCTCGGCGTGCGCCTGCCGGACGGACGCGACTTGCCGACGCGCGATCTTCGCGCGGCGATCGCCCAGCCGGATGGCGAGGGGACGCGCGCTTTCCTCGTCTATCCGAATTTCCGCGTGATCATGCGTTGGAACCGCTCGGTCAATTTCGCCGCCTCCGTCGGACTGCTTGCCGACGCGATTGGCGAAGTTTAGCTTTTTGATGAGTATCGCTTGCGCCGCATCGATTCGGGCGCAGATCCAGGGGTTTTGGGCATCGTGACTGCGTCAGCCAAGCGTCTTCGGGCGATTTTCGCCGTGTCAGCGGCAACGCTGGTGCTGGGTGCTTGCGCCGAGCTCAAATTCGGCGTGAATGCGGTCAAAAAGATCCAGGGCCCCGCGACCGATCAGGCCGCCTCGCCGCCCGTACGGCCGCAGGGCGTGTACAAGGTCGGCGAGCCCTACCAGATCGCCGGAACCTGGTACTATCCGGCCGAGGATTGGTCCTATGCCGAAAGCGGCATCGCGTCGTTCTACGGCGGCGAACGCAGCGGCATCGATTTCCACGGCAGGCTCACGGCCAACGGCGAGCTTTACGACATGAACGCGCTGACGGCCGCCCACACCACTTTGCCGATGCCGAGCCTCGTGCGCGTGACCAATCTCGAAAACGGCCGCTCGATCGTGCTGCGCGTCAACGATCGCGGGCCGTTTGCGCGCGGTCGTATCATCGACGTGTCGCGCCGGGCCGCACAGCTGCTGGGCTTCGAAGGGCAGGGGACGGCGCGCGTGCGCGTCGAAATCCAGGCCGAGGAAAGCCAGCGCCTCAAGGCCGCCCTCACGGGCCGCGACGAAAACCAGACGGTTGCCGCGGTTCCGCGCACGGCTGTGGTGTCCGATGCGCTGCCGCCCCCGCCCGGTGCGCGCGAAACGCGCACGCAAGCGGCGGCCCTTCCGCCGCCTTCGGCGACCCTGCCGAGCGCGCGCACCGACCCAGCGCGCGCCGCCCAGCCGACCACGCGCCAGGGGCGCCCGCGCGAGACCCAAGCCCCGTTGGCGCGCCAGGCGGCGCCGATCCAAACGCAAGCGGCCAACGATCCTGTGCCGCCAGCACCCAGTGCCGCCCCGGCAGCCCGCCCGGCCCAGCCGGCGACGGGCCGCAACAACCAAGCGGTCGCTGGCCCGCCAGTTCCCGCCGTACCGCGCAATGCGGGCGGTTCGGTCGAAGTTGCCGCCCTGCCGGTCGAGCAGCAGGCAACCGCGCGCCCGACGCTGACGCAAGGCCAGGCCCTGCGCACCAATCTGTGGGTACAAGCCGGGTCTTTCGGAAACTACGAAAACGCCTATCGTCTGTCGGTGCGCCTGTCGCGCTACGGATCGGCGCGGGTGCTGCCCGCAACGGTCAATGGCGCGCAGGTCTTTCGTGTCCGCGTGGGGCCGCTTGCCGATGTCGGCGAAGCGGATAAAGTCCTCGATCAGATGGCCGCCGATGTGCCCGAAGCGCGCATCGTCGTCGATTGACGGAGCAAAAAAATGATCCGGCATCTCGTTGTCGCGGCAAGCCTTGTTTTTGTTTCGAGCGCGGCGCTTGCGCAGAATCCGGCGCAGCAGCGCCAAAATGCGCGCCCAGCGGCGCCTGCGGCCCAGCCGCGCGCGCCGGTCAATCCGGATGCGATGCCCGACATCACCGCTCGGCAGGCGATCGTGGTCGACTATCAGACCGGCTTCGTGATGTTCGAGCGCAGCGCCGACGAGCGCATGCCGCCGTCGTCGATGAGCAAGATCATGACCGCCTACATGGTCTTCGAGGCGCTCAAGAACAAGCAGCTTGCGCTCGACGACATGCTGCCCGTGTCCGAACGCGCCTGGCGCATGCAGGGCTCAAAAATGTTCGTACCGCTCAACGGGCGCGTCAAGGTCGAGGACCTGATCAAGGGCATGATCATACAGTCCGGCAACGACGCCTGCATCGTGCTGGCCGAAGCGCTGGCAGGCAGCGAAGAGGCATTTGCCGAACGCATGAACGTGGTCGGCCGCAATCTCGGCCTCGCCAACACGAACTTCCGCAACGCCACCGGCTGGCCCGATCCCGACCACTACACAACCGCGCGCGATCTTGCCACGCTGGCGCGCCGCGTCATCGACGACCACCCCGAGTATTACGGCTACTACCGGCAGCTCAATTTCACCTTCGGCCGCGACGAGCGCACGGGCCGCGAGATCACGCAAGGCAACCGCAATCCGCTGCTCTACCGCAATATGGGGGCGGACGGCATCAAGACCGGCCATACGGAAGCGGCCGGCTACGGGCTCACCGCCTCGGCCACCCGCGACGGCCGGCGCGTGATCGCTGTGTTCAACGGCTGGGCGTCGATGCGGCTGCGCGCCGAAGAGTCCGAACGCATGATCGATTGGGCGTTCCGCGAGTTCCAGACCTACCGCGTGTTTTCGGCCGGCCAGGAGATCGACCGGGCCGACATCTGGCTTGGCCTCAAATCGAGCGTGCCGCTGCTCGCGGGCCAAGACGTGGCCATCACCATGCCGCGGCGCTTGCGCAACCAGCTGCAGGCCAAGATCAGCTACGATTCGCCCGTCCCAGCACCGGTTCTACCGGGCCAACAGATCGGCCGTATCACACTGACGGCACCCGGCGTGCCGACGGTCGAAGTGCCGCTGGTGGCCCAGGAAGGCGTTGACCGGCTGGGCTATTCGGGGCGTTTGGGAGCGGCGGTCAATTACCTCATATTCGGTGCGAAGAAATGACCCTAAAGCCTTCCAATAAAGGAAGGTTTGTTACATTCGAGGGCGGGGAAGGGGTCGGCAAATCGACGCAGATTCGCCGCCTTGCCGCCTCCCTTGCTGCGGCCGGGGTCGATGTACTTGTCACACGCGAGCCAGGCGCAGCGCCGGGGCTGCTCGCCCAAGCAAACGCGATCCGACAATTGCTGGTCGAAGGCGAGCCGGGCACTTGGCAGCCCGAGAGCGAGGCACTTCTCAACTATGCGCAGCGCCTCGAGCATGTGCGCCGTGCGATCGCGCCTGCACTCGCAGCCGGGCGCTGGGTGCTGTGCGACCGCTTTGCCGATTCAACGATGGCGTATCAGGGCTATGGGCACCGGTTGGGGCCCGAATTTGTCCGAAAACTGCATCGTCTTGTGCTGGGAAACCTGCAACCCGACCTCACCTTGATGTTCGACCTGCCGGTCGAAATCGGGCTCAAGCGGGCACTGTCGCGCGCCGGCGCCGAAACGCGGTACGAGCGCATGGACATCGCGTTCCACAAGCGACTGCGCCAAGGATTTCGGGCAATTGCACGGGCAGCCCCCAAGCGCTGCGCGCTTGTCGATGCAAGCGGCAGCGAAAACCAGGTGGCGGCCCGTATTGCCATGCTGGTGGGCAAGCGGTTTGGGGTTAAGCTCGCGCCGTGAATCCCGAAAACCAAACCCAGTCGCCCGATCCCCGGGCCAATCCCGATTTGCGCGGCCATCCGGCTGCCGAAGCAACCTTGCTGTCGGCGTGGAATTCGGGGCGCCTGCCGCATGCTTGGCTGATCGCAGGCCCGCGCGGCGTGGGCAAGGCCACGCTCGCCTTCCGGTTCGCGCGCTTCGCACTGGCGCAAGGGGGAGGCGAAAGCGGCGGCCTGTTCGGCGGCCCGCCCGCCAAACCGACGACGCTCGCCCTTGCGCCCGACCATCCGGTTTTCCGCCGCGTGGCAGCCGAGGGCCATGCCGACATGATGACTCTCACCTCGGGCATGGCGCAGCCTGAGCGGCAGAACAAACCGTCCGAAGACATCACCGTCTACTGGGTACGGCGTGCGGTCGATCTTTTGCATCGCACGGCTGCCGAAGGGGGTTGGCGCGTCGTCGTGGTCGATACGGCCGAAGACATGAATATGCCGGCCGCCAACGCGCTCCTTAAAGCGCTCGAAGAGCCGTCGCCCAATTGCCTGCTGATCCTGGTGTCGAACGCGCCGGGCCGCTTGCTGCCGACGATCCGCTCGCGCTGCCGTGCTCTTTTTCTGCAGCCCCTGCCGAGCGACGAGGTCGATCGGCTGCTGCAGCTTTATCGCCCGGCGTTGGCGGCCGACGAACGGGCTTTGCTGATGGGTTTGTGCGAGGGCTCGATCGGTCGTGCGATCGAGCTTGCCGATCGCGGTGGGGCTGCCCTCTACCAGAAGCTTCTCGATCTTTTGGCAGGACTGCCGCAGCTCGATTACGGGGCCGTGCAGGGTTTTGCCGACGGGCTCGGCCGCAAAGGCGAGGAAGCGCAAACGGGCTTGCGCACCGCGCTCGACCTGATGGGCGGCATCGTCCATCGTCTTGCGCGAATTGCCGCCGGCGACGCACGCAGCCTCGCGGCCGAAGCCCAGCTTGCCGCCCGCTGTGCACGCCGCGGGCCGTTGCCGTGGGTCGAGGCGTGGGACAAGCTTGGGCGCCTCGGCAGCGCAGGCGAAGGGCTCAATCTCGACCGCAAGGCCGTGCTGATATCGGCCTTCACGACGCTCCAGAGCGCGGCGCAAGCCTAGTGCGGGAACAAATCCAACGCCTGGCGCGTTCGCTCGGCAAGGTCGATATGCGCTTTTTCTTCCGTCTCTTGCCGACAGCGGCGTTGTTCCTGACGATACCCGGGCTTGCGGGCGCCCAAAATGCGCCCGACGCCCAAGCCGGAACGCTTTCGATTGTGGTCGAGAACGACAAATTCGGCTCATTCGACCAGAGCAAGCAGACCGACCGCAACTTCACCAACGGCATTCGCCTCAACTGGATCTCCGAACCGCGTGCCACGCCGCGCTGGGGCCGCGAGCTCGCAGCCTGGGTCCCGATGTTTCCGGACGGCGGAACCACCCGCGTCGGCTATGCGCTAGGGCAGAACATGTACACGCCCGAAAACATCGTCGCGCGCGATCTGCAGCTGCGCGACCGGCCCTATTCGGGTTGGACTTATCTGGGGGCGGCGATCACCAGCGACCGCGACGACGATGGCAAAGGTCGCCTCGACACGCTCGAACTCAATGTCGGCATCGTCGGCCCGCAAAGCTATGCCGGCGAAACGCAACGCGAATACCATCGCCTGATCGGCGCACAAGTGCCGCAGGGCTGGAACAACCAGCTGCGCAACGAGCCCGGTGCGGTGCTGTTCTACGAGCGCAAATGGCGCAATATCGGCCGCTCCGATCTGCTGCTCGGCATTGAGGGCGATTTCTCGCCGCATGTCGGCGCTTCGCTCGGCAACGTCTTCACCTATGCCGGCACCGGTCTCACGCTGCGCATCGGCCACAATCTGTCGACCGACTACGGCGCTCCGCGCATTCGCCCGGGCCTCGCGGGCTCGATGCATTTCGATACGCCGCGCGAGCGGCCCTACGCGTTCTACGGGTTCGTCGGCATCGAGGGGCGGGCGGTCGCACGCGACATCACGCTCGACGGCAACAGTTTTGCGAACAGCCATTCGGTCGATCGGCGACCGCTTGTCGGCGACATCCAGTTCGGTTTTGCCGCCATCGTCGCACCGGTGCGCGCAACCTTCACCTACGTGGTGCGCACGCGCGAGTTCGAAACCCAGCGCAACGCCGACCGCTTCGGGGCCGTGTCGCTGTCGGTGAAGTTCTAGAACAGCGCAAAGACGTGGCCGTAGACGAGCATGGGAGCGATCGCTGCATGCACGATTTTGCGCGCGGCGTCGGCCCCGACGATGCCGTCGGCGACCGCGCGCATCTCGATGTCGGCAAGCGTGCGCTGCCCGTCGACCAGCGCCAAGATGCGGCCGATTTCGTTCGGCGTGAAAAACCGGTGGCCCTCGCGCGCATAGGCCAGCGCGTTGCCCTCGGCCGTTGGACCGACAAGGCTCGGATGGCGGACAGGGATCGTTTTTGCCCAGTCGGCTGCGTCGATGTCAAACTGAGTCCGCGCCACATAGCCAGGCCGGGCTGCCACGAAACTGTGGGTGCCTTGGCTTTGCGTGAGCAGGTCGCACACATGCGCTTCGGTGCGCGCATCGAGCGTTGCCGCGAGACGCTGAATCGGATGATCGGCGGCAAAGCGCGCCGCAAGGCTGTAGCGGAAGCCCTCCTGCCACGCCATGAAGGCGAGACCGTTGTTTTCGCAAAACGCGTAGATCTCGGGCACGCTGTAGGCGCGGTCCACCGGATTGAGAAAACTGTCGACAATACCGGCGTCGAATTTCATGTCCTTGGTCGAGTTGATGTAGGTGTTGGCCGTGTGGTGGGCGGGGAGGGCACCGATCACCGCCTTGACCATCTCGACCGACTGCGCGGACTGATCGAGCCCGAGCAGGCGAAACGCCTCTTGCAGCATGTAGACACCCACGCGCAAGCCCTTGCCGTAGACCATCAGGTCGAGCACGCCTTCGGGCCGCAGGCAGCCCGCAAGGGCGCGCAAGCCCGAGTCCGGGTCGCCCATATGGTGCAGAACGCCTGTCGAGACGATGAGATCGAAATCGCGGCCGAGTTCCGCCACGTCGAGAATGTTCTTTTCGAGCAGCACCAGATTGTCGAGGCCGTGCTTGCGCACGAGAAATGCCTGCCGCTCGAGACTCTCGGCCGAGAGATCGATGCCGACAAAACGGCAATCGCGATTGTGGTAGGCGAAATAGGCGGCCTGGACGGTACCGCAGCCTGCGATCAGAATGTCGAGCGGTTGGCGCTTCCGCCGATTTGGCCAGTATTTCGGCCACAGCCCCGACGGCTCGCCGCGGATGCGTGCGCCGCTCGCCACGAACTGCTCGAGATCTTCGACCGGCTGCGGATAGACCCAGTTTTTGTACTGGGCGGCAATTTTGGCCGAGGCCGATTCGCTGGACGACATGGCGGGTTCCCAGGATGCGCGATGAAAGGCAACGATTCGCGCAGCAAGCCTAGCGGAGGGGGCCTAAAGCAGAAAGGCTCCGAAAACAGAAAAGGCGGCGCTGGTACCAGCACCGCCCTTTCGCGAAAAAATGGCTCCCTGGGTTAGATTCGAACTAACGACCAGCCGATTAACAGTCGGCTGCTCTACCGCTGAGCTACCAGGGAACGGAGGACGCCTGCATATAACAAAATGCCCGGCCAGCGCCACAGCAAAAATCGCAAAGACAGACCCAAACCCCGCGCAGGACCCGGCACATGCTCCAGCGCCCAAATGGAGGCCGGGGGCGGAATCGAACCGCCGTATAGGGGATTTGCAGTCCCCTGCATTACCACTTTGCTACCCGGCCCCGGGTTGCGGGAAGGACGTATAGTCAGGACCGCCGCTAGGGTCAACAGGCGGGCGTTGCCGCAGCGCAACAGGGCCCGCAATCGGCCGTCTCCTTGCGGGTCGGTGCAATTGTCACGTCGTCGTTAAGGACTTATAAGATATAATCTTCCGAATCGTTCCGTCGGATTCGCCGACAAGCGCGCGCGTTTTTGCAGGTGCCCAAAAGCATGGATTTTTCCGCCGCCCGTCTGAACATGGTCGAAAGCCAGTTGCGTACCAACCGGGTCGTCGATTCACGGCTGGTCGAGGCAATGGCTGCTGTGCCGCGGGAGGCGTTCCTCCCGGCGCATCTACGGGCGATCGCCTATGTCGATGAAGATATTGCTCTCGGCAGCGGACGCTTTCTCATGGAGCCGATGGTCTTTGCGCGGCTCGTGCAGAGCGCCCAATTGACGCCCTGTGCGCGGGTTCTGCTTGTCGGCAGCGGTTGCGGCTACGGCGCCGCCGTTTTGGCGCATATGGGCGCCCATGTGACCGCGTTGGAGTCCGACGCCAAAATCGCCGCCGCTGCGCGGACTGCTTGTGCAGCCAATGGGGCAGGAGCCGTCGCGACGGTCGAAGGCCCCATGGAAAGCGGATGGCCTGCCGGCGCGCCATACGACGTGGTGCTGTTCGAAGGCGGGATCGGCGATCTGCCGCCGGCATTCGCGGCCCAGATGGGCGAGGGTGGGCGCCTGCTCGCCGTGGTGACCCCGCCCGAGCGCCAAGGCAAGGCCACGCTCTGGCAGAAATTCGCCGGCAGCTTGACGGCGCGGACCTTGTTCGATGCGGCAACGCCGCTCTTGCCGGGCATGGCCCGCGAACCGGGGTTTGTGTTTTGATCGCTGCCGCCGGAATTCCTGCCGCTAAGGCCGAGGCGCTGCCGCTCCAGATCGAGCCGGAAACCCTGGCTGCTTGGCGTGCCGAAGCGGTCGCGCACACGTTGATCGACGTGCGCGAGCCGTGGGAGACGGAGCTTTGCCGCATCGATGGCAGCCTCGATGTGCCGATGGGCGAGATCGAAGATTCGCGAGATCGCATTCCGAACGACCGACCGGTCGTGGTGCTGTGCCATCACGGCATCCGCTCGATGCAGGTCGTGGGTTGGCTGCGCGGGCAGGGTTTCGACGGCGCAACCAATCTGCGCGGCGGGATCGCATTGTGGGCCGATCGTGTCGAACCGGACATGCGGCGCTACTGAGTTTCGTTTGAGGAGCAATTCGACGATGAACAAGATTCTTTCCGCTTCGGCCGCTGCGACAGTGGCGCTTGCGATTGGCTTCGGCGCCATTTCCGGAGCCAATGCCCAGACGCTGGAAGAAGCGCTGTCGAACGCCTATCGCTCCAACCCCGAAATCCTCGCCCAGCGCTCGGGCTTGCGCGCGATCGACGAACAGCTGCCGCGCGCGCTTTCTCAATGGCGCCCGACCGTAACCGCGAGCGGCAATGCCGGTCCCGCGCGCGACTTCAACGCCACGACGACCACCGTTTTCGGTGCCAACGGCAGTTCGGATCGCACGACGACCAACACCGAACGGCGCCGCACGCAAGCGGTCGCTTCGCTGCAGGCGACCCAGCCGCTCTACCGCGGCGGTCGTTCGACGGCCGAACTCAACCGTGCGGAAGCCAACGTCCAGGCCGGCCGCGCCCAGTTGAGCGCCATCGAACAGCGCGTGCTGCTCGATTCCGCAACCGCCTACATCAATCTCGCGCGCGAGCTGGCCGTGCTCGAACTCAACACCAACAACGTGCAGGTTCTGCAGCGCCAGCTCGAAGCCGCGCGCGACCGTTTCCAGGTCGGCGAAATCACGCGCACCGACGTGAGCCAGGCCGAAGCGCGTCTGGCGCAGGCGCAAGCCACGCGTACCGGGTCGGAAGGCAACGTCGCAACGGCACGTGCCGCCTATCTTCGCGTGATCGGAAGCGAGGCTGGCCGCGTTGCCGTGCCGGCCGTGCCGCGCGCGCTGCTGCCCGGTTCCGAGGAGGAAGCCCGCCAGCTTGCCACGGCCGCCAACCCGTCCCTGGTTCAGGCGCGCTTCACGCACGAATCCTCGAAGCACGACGTGGCCCTGGTCGAAGGCGAAAAACTGCCGACGGTCGCCTTGCAGGCCGATGCCATCCGCTCGGTCGAACCTGCGGGTTCGCGCGGGTTCCGGCGCGACACGGTGGATGTTCTTCTGACCGTGACGGTGCCGATCTACCAGGCGGGCCAGCCCGACGCGCGCGCGCGTGAGGCCAAGCAGGTTGAAGGCCAGCGCCGCACGCTGGTCGATGTATCGACGCGCCAGGTCTCCGACGACGCAACCCGCGCGTGGCAGCAATTCATGACGGCGGGGGCACAGATCGTTTCGTTCCAGGAGCAGATCCGGTCGAACGAAATCGCGCTCGAGGGCGTAACCCAGGAAGCGCGCGTGGGTTCACGTACCGTGCTCGACGTGCTCAATGCCGAACAGGAATTGCTTACCAGCCGCGTGAGCCTCGTCCAATCGCAGCGCGACCAGGTTTTGGCCGCGTTCCAGCTTCTGAGTGCGACCGGGCGCCTGTCGGCCAGGGATCTGGCGCTGCCGGTCGAAATCTACGATCCGTCGGTCTATACGGAAGCGACGCGGTCGCGGTGGATCGGTACCGACATACCCGGAGAGCCTGAAAAGAGGTAGCCCCTCGCTGGCTGCCGGACAATCGGCGGATATCTCTGGCGCCTGAAGGTTTTGTCGCCTAAAGTTAATAATAGGAATGGCTAAAGCACGACGATGACGGATCCAAAGAACCAACAAGAACCGTCGATGGAGGAAATCCTCGCCTCCATCCGCCGAATCATTTCGGAGGATGGCGACGCTGGAAAAGCGCCTCCGGCGGCACCGCCGCCTGCGGCCGAAGCCCCGCCACCGCCGCCGCCGCCGCCCCCACCACCACCTCCGCCCCCACCACCGCCTCCGCCGCCCCCGCCTCCTATGATGGAGCCGGAGCCGGAGCCGATGATGGAGGAGATGGAGGCTGCGCCACCGCCGCCTCCGCCGCCACCACCACCCCCCCCACCACCGCCACCGCGTCCGCGGGCTCCAATGCCGGAGCCCGAGATGGACGATGTGATGGAACTCACGAACGTTGTCGACAAGCCGCCGCCGGTCATGGCGGAAGAGCCGCGTCGTCTCATGTCCGACGGCACGGCGCGCCAGGCGTCCGACGCGTTGCAGGGGCTTCAGGCACGTGTGCCGCGAAATCTTCTGCTCGGCAATTCGGACCTCACGATCGAGGATCTGGTGCGTGCCGAACTGCGCCCGATCCTCAAAGCTTGGCTCGACCAGTATCTTCCCGATCTCGTCGAGCGCATGGTCCAGCGCGAAATTCGCCGCATTACGCGCGAATCGCAGGACTATTGAGCTTCAGCGGCGCAGCACTTAAAGACAACCCAATGACCGAACCCGCAAAACTCGAGGGCGCCGAGAGCGGCCTCGCAAAGACCTATGCGCCCGCCGCGATCGAAGCCAAGCACTACGACGCTTGGGAGAAGGCCGGCAGCTTCGCCTGCAATCCCGCCTCCGGGCGAACGCCGTATACGATCATGATGCCGCCGCCCAACGTGACGGGCTCGCTGCACATGGGCCATGCGCTTACCTTCACCTTGCAGGACGCGCTGATCCGCTTCTGGCGCATGCGCGGGCGCGACGTGCTCTGGCAACCCGGTACGGACCATGCCGGCATTGCGACGCAGATGGTCGTCGAACGTCGCTTGGCCGAGCGCGGCGTCGCACTCGACCGCGGCGGCGTCGCCGACGGCAACAAGCAGCTGATTGGGCGCGCCGAGTTCCTCGACGAAGCCTGGAAGTGGAAAGCGGAATCCGGCGGAACCATCACGCGCCAGCTCCGCCGCTTGGGCGCTTCGCCCGACTGGGCGCGCGAGCGCTTCACCATGGACGAGGGGCTGTCGAAGGCAGTGCGCAAGGTCTTCGTCGATCTGCACAAGCAGGGCCTCATCTATCGCGACAAGCGGCTCGTGAATTGGGACCCAAAGCTGCACACGGCGATCTCCGATCTCGAGGTCGAGCAGCGCGAGATCAAGGGCCATCTCTGGCATCTCAAATATCCGATCGCGGGCGAAGAGGGGCGTTTCATCGTGGTTGCGACCACGCGCCCCGAGACGATGCTGGGCGACACCGGCATCGCCGTGCATCCGGACGATCCGCGCTTCAAGGATCTGCAGGGCAAACAGGCGGTGTTGCCGCTCGTCGGCCGCCTGTTGCCGATCGTGCCGGACGAGTATTCCGATCCCGAAAAGGGGACGGGGGCCGTCAAGATGACGCCTGCGCACGATTTCAACGATTTCGACGTCGCCAAGCGCCACGGGCTTGCCTTCGTCAACGTGCTCGACAAGGACGCGCGCATTGCGGGCGACGTGCCCGACGCGTATCGCGGCCTCGACCGCTACGCCGCGCGCAAGGCGATCGTGGCCGATCTCGAAGCGCTGGGCCTCGTCGACAAGATCGAGCCGCACACGCATACGGTGCCGCACGGCGACCGCTCGGGCGTGGCGCTCGAGCCGTGGCTGACCGACCAGTGGTTCTGCGATGCGGCGACACTCGCCAAACCGGCCATCGAGGCGGTCGAGCAGGGGCATACGAGTTTCGTGCCCAAGCATTGGGAAAACACCTATTACGAGTGGATGCGCAACATCCAGCCCTGGTGCGTGAGCCGCCAGCTCTGGTGGGGCCATCGCATTCCGGCTTGGTACGCGCCCGACGGCAGTGTGTTCGTCGAAGCCGACGAGGCGGCCGCCAAAGCGGCCGCCCGCGCGAAGTTCGGGCGCGACGTCGAGCTCACGCAGGACAGCGACGTGCTCGACACGTGGTTCTCGTCGGCCTTGTGGCCGTTTTCCACGCTCGGCTGGCCCGAACTGACGCCCGAACTCAAGCGCTACTATCCGGGCGACGTGCTCGTGACCGGCTTCGACATCATCTTCTTCTGGGTCGCGCGCATGGTCATGATGACGGCGCACTTCACGGGCAAGGTGCCGTTTGAAACCGTCTACGTGCACGGCCTGG
>JAIXXA010000015.1 GCA_027490975.1 Rhodospirillaceae bacterium | reverse complement strand
ACGACCGTTGAGCGCGCGCGGGTGCAGGGCTTCGACGGCTACCTCTTGCATATGGCGTGCGCACGCGGTGTCGAACGCGGGTTCTGCGCCACTTGATGTCGCGCCGAAACAGTGGAACAGCCAAAAATAGCGGGCAGGATTGGGCTTCTTACCTGAGCCTTGACATAATGATGCGAGATTAGCGTACTTCACTCGGCGCTCGCGTCTCGCGGTCGCTTAATGTCAGAAAAATGGTCGTCTTTCTCTGTTCAGACAAGCTGCACTAGCCCCACATCAATCTGCCCTGGAGGCATTCTTGAGTTTGCGAGAAATCCTTGGAGCGTATCGTGCAGGCGCCCATTCGGAACGGGAGAAGGGCACTTATTTCGAGCGTCTTGTGAAGGTTTGGCTCGAACATGCGCCAACTCAGAAAGACCAGTTCAGTCGCGTACTTATGTTTTCCGATTGGGCCGAAGAGAACCGGCTCGACCAACGCGACACCGGTATCGATCTTGTCGCGCAGCTTGCAGATAGCCCAAACGATTGGTGTGCAATCCAGTGCAAGTTTTACCAAGAGGGCCATCGCATCCAGAAGGCAGACATCGACAGTTTCTTTACTGCGTCCGGCAAGCGCCCTTTCACCCGTCGAATGATCGTCGATACGACCGGCGTTCAGTGGAGCGAGCACGCCGATGAGGCGCTGCGAGACCAGATAGTCGAGACGATCCGCATCGGTCTCAGCGATCTTGAAGACAGCGGCATCGACTGGGAGACATTTGCGAAAACCCGCACCGTCAAACTGCTCGATAAAAAGAAGCCTCGCCAACATCAAATTGACGCCTTGAAAGCAGTCCGAGAAGGTTTGGCGAAAGCAGATCGCGGCAAGCTGATAATGGCCTGCGGGACCGGCAAGACCTATACCGCCTTGCATATTGCCGAACAGATGGTTGGCAAAGGTGGTCGCATTCTATTCTTGGTGCCGTCGCTATCGCTGATGTCGCAGTCGATCAGGGAATGGTCGATCGATGCAAACATCCCGCTGCGCTGCTTTGCAGTCTGTTCCGACAGTCAGGTTGGCGTTCAAAAGGCGGCCGATGGCGACGTTGCCGATATCGACGTTCACGACCTGGAAATTCCCGCAACGACGAACGGGTCAACCATCGCTGCAAGGGCCACGTCTGCTGCTCCTGAGGCAATGACGGTAGTTTTCTCGACCTACCAGTCGATACAAGCGGTTTCCGCAGCGCAACTCAAATACGGGCTTCCTGACTTCGATCTTATTGTCTGCGATGAGGCTCACCGCACTACGGGCGTGAAGCTTGCCAATGAGGAGGAGAGCAACTTCATCCGTGTCCACGACGCGGCCTATATCCGTGGCAAGAAGCGCATCTATATGACCGCTACGCCGCGCATCTTTGGCGACGCGGTGAAGAAGACGGCGGATGAAGCGGATGCCGTCCTCTGTTCGATGGACGACGCGAACCTATTTGGCGAAACGCTGTTCACTCGCAACTTCTCATGGGCGGTGCAAAACGGCCTGCTGACTGACTACAAGGTCATCGTGCTGGCGGTGGACGAGGAAGCCGTTAGTGCTGGCGTGCAGCGCCTTTTGGCGGATGAGAACAGCGAATTGAAGCTGGACGACGCCACCAAGATCGTGGGCTGCTACAAGGCGCTGACCAAGGCCGATTTGAGGCCAGACGTGGCAGGGGACACTGGCCCCATGCGCCGCGCATTGGCGTTCGCCAAGGACATCAAGCGGTCCAAGATGGTGGCGGCGGAGTTTGCCCGCGTCGCCAAAGAGTGGCGCGAGACGCTGGACGACGAGGTGGCCGCCACAATTCCACCGCTCGATATCGAGATCAAGCATGTGGATGGCCAGTTCAGCGCCCATGCCCGAAACGAGCGGCTGGCATGGCTAAAGGATACGGCGGCGGAAACCGAGACGTGCCGCATCCTCACTAATGCCCGATGCCTCTCCGAAGGCGTGGACGTGCCAGCCCTCGACGCGATCCTCTTCCTTCACCCGAGGAAGTCGCAGATCGACGTGGTGCAGTCCGTTGGGCGGGTAATGCGCCGCGCCGAGGGCAAAAAGATGGGCTACGTCATCTTGCCCGTCGCCGTGCCAGCGGGTAAGGCGCCCGAGGAGGCGCTGGACGACAACGAAAAGTATCGCGTCGTCTGGCAAATCTTGAATGCCCTTCGCGCCCATGACGACCGGCTCGACGCCACCATCAACAAGATCGACCTTGGCGTCGATCCCGGCGACCGGATCGAAATCATCGCCGTCACCAACGAGATGCCGACCCGTGCGGAGCAGAAGAAGCCAGGCATCGACCTTGGCTCTGGCGGTGGTGGTGGCGATACGGAGCCGGGCGATGGTCGGCCAACGCCGCCGCGTGGCAAGGGTGGCAACACCCAGATGGGCTTCCAGTTCGACGAGTTCGCCAAGGCCATCATGGCGCGCATCGTCAAAAAATGCGGGTCACGCGCCTATTGGGAAGATTGGGCGAAGGATGTGGCACGCATCGCCGAGGTGCATGTCACGCGCATCCGCGCCGCCGTACAGATCACCGGCTCCGAGGAACGGAAGGCATTCGAGACCTTCCTTGCCGAAATCCGCGATGACCTAAACGACAGCATTACCGAAGAGGAAAGTGTCGAGATGCTGGCACAGCATCTCATCACCCGGCCCGTGTTTGATGCCCTCTTTGAAGGCTACAGCTTTGCTGCCAACAACCCAGTCTCCAAGGCGCTGCAAGGAGTGCTGGACGTGCTGGACCGTCAGCACCTTGAGAAGGAGGCCGAAGCTCTCAACAAGTTCTACGCCAGCGTAAGGATGCGGGCGCACGGCATTGAGGACGCTACCGCCAAGCAGAAGATCGTACTCGAGCTATACGACAAGTTCTTCAAGGCAGCCTTCCCCAAGCTTCAGGCGCGGCTTGGCATCGTTTATACGCCCGTCGAGGTGGTGGATTTCATCATTCACTCCGTAGATGAAGTGCTGCAATCGGAGTTTGGCCAGACGCTTGGCAGCGAGGGCGTCCACATCATTGACCCCTTCGTCGGCACTGGCACCTTTATCACGCGGCTGTTGCAATCCGGGCTAATCAAGCCGGAGCAGATGGCGCACAAATATCGCCATGAAATCCACGCCAACGAAATCGTGCTGCTGGCCTATTACATCGCGGCCATCAATATCGAGGCGGTTTATCACGAGAAGATGGGTGGCGAGTATGAACCCTTCCCCGGCATCTGCCTTACCGACACCTTCCAGCTTTACGAGCAGGACCGCGACCTTCTAAGCGAAACCTTGGAGGTGAACTCGAACCGCCGCACGCGCCAAAAGAAACTCGACATCCGAGTTATCATCGGCAACCCGCCTTACTCTGAGGGGCAGAAAAGCGAGAACGACAACACCGACAACCTCGAATACCCACGTTTGGACGAGCGCATTCGTCGGACCTATGCGCGACAGTCAAAGGCAACGCTCTCTAAGGGCCTCTACAACAGCTATGTCCGGGCAATTCGTTGGGCAAGTGATCGCATCGGCGACCAAGGTGTTGTTGCCTTTGTAAGCGGCGCAGGCTGGCTGTCCAGCGGGAATGCCGACGGGTTGCGGAAATGTCTCGCCAGCGAGTTTGCCAGCCTGCATGTCTTCCATTTGCGAGGTAACGCGAACTTGGCCGGTGAACGTCGTCGAAAGGAAAAGGACAACGTCTTTGGGCAGGGCAGCAAGACGCCTGTAGCAATCACCTTAATGGTGAAGAACCCCAGAGCTGCCAAGCGAGGCCACATTTGGTTTCATGACATCGGCGATTACCTGTCTCGCGATCAGAAGCTAAGCATTGTTTCTAGGTTCGCCAGTATGCAGGGTATCGCGCGCACTGGCGGCTTCAGCGCGATCACACCGGACGAGCACGGCGATTGGTTTAGACAGCGTGACGACAGTTTCTCAGCGTTCTTGCCACTAGGTAACAAGAAGAGCAGCGGACCGACGGTCTTCGACAACTTTTCGCTGGGCGTTGTCACCAATAGGGACGCATGGGCTTATAATTGCAGCCGTACCCTTCTGTTATCGAACATGGCTTCCATGATCACGGTCTATAACAGTGAGCTGCGCCGTTTCGAAGCGGTACATGGTAATGCGGATCGTAAGACGCGGGAGGACGCGGTGGACGCGTTCATCACGGCTGACCCGCAAAAGATAAGTTGGACGCGCGCCTTGAAGGCGGACCTTGTAAAGGCAAAAGCATTCTCCTTCGATCCGTCATGTAGCGCACAGAGCCTTTATCGGCCCTTTACGCGGCAATGGCTCTATTACAATCGCAATTTCAACGAGATGGTCTATCAGATGCCGCGTATCTTCCCGATAGGCGGCAACCTAGCCAAGAACTGCGTCATCTGCGCGTCTGGCGGGGGCGAGAAGCTACCGTTCAGTGTCATGATGACCAACGTGATCCCCAGTTTGCATATGGTCGATATCGAGGGAAGCCAGTGCTTCCCGCGTTATCTCTATGAGGCCGCCAACGAGCCAGACGAAGACGCGCCCCAGGGCGAACTAGTGGCGCGCCAGCCAACCGATCAACTCACCCGCCGTGATGCAATCACCGACGAGGGCCTGAAGCACTTCACCGATGCCTATCCCGACGACGCCATCAGCAAGGATGACGTGTTCTATTACGTTTATGGTCTGCTGCACTCCGAGGAGTATCGGGAGCGCTATGCCGACAACCTGACTAAGCAGTTGCCGCGCATTCCACTCATGAAGCGCGTCATGGATTTTCACGCCTTCGTATCGGCAGGACGCAAGCTTGGCGAGCTGCACGTTGATTTCGAGAGTGTCGATCCGTTTCCGGTGACGATCAAGGAAGGCGACTTGCGACTTGCCAACATCCCCGACCCCATCGCCTATTTCCGGGTCGAGAAGATGAAATTCGGCGGCAAGCGTCCTAACCTCGACAAGACCACCGTAATCTACAATCCCAAGATCACCATCACTGGCATCCCGTTGGAAGCTTATGACTATGTTGTCAATGGTAAGCCCGCCCTTGAATGGGTCATGGAACGCCAATGCGTGAAGACCGACCCGGCCAGCGGCATCGTCAACGATGCCAATCGCTACGCCAACGAGACCGTGGGCGACCCTGCCTATCCGTTCAAGCTATTCTGTCGGATCATCACCGTGAGCCTTGAAACGATGAAGATCGTCAGAAACCTTCCGAGACTGGATATTCGCTAGCGCATGACGACTGCCAAAGCGGCAAGCTGTTCTGGTGAGCTTGCCGGACAATTCTCGCCTTGCGAGAAATCGTATCTGTTGTTCCTGTCACACCGTTCATGTACTTGCGCTCGATAGACTTCCGTTCACAATACGCGCAAGAGGTTGCAATGCGGCATCTTGGCCAGAACAGCGAGACCGACACCTTCGAGCGCGCCCGCGAAGCCACGAAATTCGGTGCGGCGGGGCGGGTGCAATGCGGCGCCAACACGAAGCGCGGTCTTTGCGCGCGCGTGCCGGTGCAGGGCTTCGACCGTTGCCTCCTGCACATGGGGCGCGCGGCGGATCGGCTTTGGGAGCGCCGCTGTCAGGACTTTTCATTTGGTCGGATCGGCCCTTACGAGTTCGCGCGCATGGTGCGGCGCCGGGCCGCCAATCGGCTGCAACGCGCCTGGACCCGCGATCCTTGGGCGCCGGGTTGCACGATCGATCTGGGCGCACATGAGGCCGAATT
>JAIXXA010000144.1 GCA_027490975.1 Rhodospirillaceae bacterium | reverse complement strand
GCAGACACGTGGGGCCGCCCGCCTGCGCAGCGCACCCGATGCCGCCGCCCCGCAGATCGCGGCTCTGCAAGCGGGCCAGCCGCTCGCCAAACTCGGCGATGCCGCGCGCGGCGGCTGGAGCCTGGTTGCGACTGCGCAAGGAACAGTTGGCTATGTCGCCAACGGCGAGGTCGGCCCGATCGCGCAAGCGTCGGCCCCGGTCGGCGCGGCCCGTGCGGCCCGCGAAGTTTCCGTGAGCTTTCCGAGTTGGGACGCAGGCCGCATCGGCCGCCGCATGACCGTAGCCGAACCGGGCTTCATCAGCCTCGTCGGTCGCGTACGCGGCGACGGCACTTTACGCGAGGTTCGAATTGCCGATGCGCAGACCGTTTCCAATCGCGACGGCAGCTTCACGGCCGTGGTACCCGTCGAACGCGAGGGCCGGCGCGTGCGCATCGAAGCCCAGTTCACCGCCGGTCCGCCGGCCATTCTTGATTTCGAGATCGCGGTCGGAAGATAACGAATTCAAACGCTTGCGAGCGTTTCCGGACATTTCTCGCGAATTGCAGTAGACTCCAAACATGCCGATTGTCCCCGTCCTGCCGCTTGTGCCGGCGTCTGTGACCGGCCACCACACGCAACCGCCGCCTTCACCCGGCGCGTTTGCTGCGGCCATTCAAGGTGCGCAAACCGCCAAGGCGATCAAGCCCAGTGCGGCAACTGCAAACGCGCGCGCGGCGCGTCGATCGACCGAAACCGACGACAGTCTCGACGAAGAGACCAACACGCTCGACGCCAAGGCCCATTTCCGTCCCGGTGCCCATATCGTCGACGTCGAAGCATAGCGCTTCAAAATCGCGATCAGCGCGCCATCGCGCGCTCGACGCGCAGCGCCAGCACGTCCGGCGTCACGGGCTTCACGATGTAGCCGTTGGCACGCAAGGCGCGCGCGCGCTCGGCGAGCTCGCCGCTTGCCGTCGCCGTCAGCAGGATGACCGGAATCCGCGCGAACTGGATCTCCGGCCGAGCACGCAATGCGGCCAGAAACGACATGCCGTCCATTGGCTTCATGCCGATGTCGCACAGAATGACGCTGGGAAGCCGCTCGGCCTTTTCGATTTCGGCCATCGCCTGAGCACCGTCGCGCGCTTCGGCGACGAAACCGAACCCGAGTTGCGTCAGCATGCGGCCCATCATCGCGCGCACAACGGCCTGGTCGTCGATCACCATGGCGCCCAGTTTGGCGTAGCGTTCGTTGCTCATGCGCGTTGGGGCTCCGCACCGACAGGGGTTGCTGCCGCCAATGCCGCGCGCAGCTGCTCGCAGGCATTCTCAAAACCAGGCTCGAGGCCGGCAAGTTCGGCCGCCACGCTCGCCATGTCGCCGCGCAGAGCCGCCTCTTCGATCCGCCGGGCGATGGCTCCGACGCCGATCGTGCCGATCGAACGTGCGGCACCTGTCAACGCGTGGGCGGCTTGCGCCGCCTCGCTCGCATCGCCCTGGTCGACCGCGGCGCGCAAGGCCGCGATCATCTGGCGCCCGCCTTCGGCGAACAAGGCCACAACCTGGTCGCGGTCGGCGGCCGCGTCTTCGTAGAGCAAAGCAAGCGCCGTCGCATCGACCGCACCGCCGGCGGCCGGCGGCGGCGTCTCGTCGTCGGCGGTTTGTATCTCGGTGCGGCCAAGTGCACGCGCCAACGCGCCGTCGAGGGCGGAGAGCGTCACGGGTTTCGAAATGAAGTCGTCCATGCCGGCCGCAAGCGACCGCGCCGCCTCACCCGCCAGCGCATTGGCGGTCAGTGCGAGGATCGGCGTGCGCGCCATGCCGTTGCGCTGCTCGTGCGTGCGCACCATGCGCGAAAGCTCGAACCCGTCGCAGACCGGCATGTGGCAGTCGGTCACGATCGCGTCGATCCCGCCCTGCTGCCAGCGCGCAAAGGCCAAGCTGCCGTCGACGGCGCTGTCGCTCGAATAGCCGAGCTTGGCGAGCTGGCGCGTCAGCACGGCGCGATTGGTCGCATTGTCTTCGGCGACCAGGATGCAATAGCGGTTGGCCGGGCGCGCTGCGGCAGCCGCGACGCGCTTTTTCGGCGCCAGAATCTCGCCCGACACCGCGCGCACGAGCGTGTCGCGCCGCACGGGATTGAGCAGATACGCATCGAACCCGCGGTCGAGGGCTTTTTTGCGCAAGCCCGCAACGTCGGCGTCGCTCGCGAGCACCAGCCGCGTGCCATAGAGCACCGGCGTGCCGCGAATGGTCTCGCCGAGCACGAGCCCGTCGATCCCGGGCAGCGCGTAGGCCACGAGCGCGGCGTCGAACGGCCGGCCGGCATCGGCTGCCTGCTCGAGCAGATCGAGGGCGGCGTGCGCCTCCTCGGCAACCACGATCTCGGCTTCGGCGGCGCGCAGATAGCGCTCGGCAAAGTCGCGCGCGACCGAGGGGCGTGCGACCAAGGCCACGCGCAAACCCGCTAGCATCGGCACAGTTGCTGCCGTCGGACTTGCCTCGCCGGGTTCAAGATCGATCTCGAACGCAAATTCCGAACCTTGCGCCGGCGCGCTTGCGACTGCGATGCGCCCGCCCATAAGGTCGACGAGATGTTTGCAGATCGACAGGCCGAGCCCCGTGCCGCCATAGCGTCGATTGGTCGAACTGTCCGCCTGGCTGAAAGGCTTGAACAGGCGCTTGAGCGCGGTCTCGTCCATGCCGATGCCGGTGTCGCGCACGGCCACGCGCAGCCGCGTCCGCGCTCCCATCCCCTCCCCTGCGCCGCCCGCAATTTCAACCGCCCCGACCGGCCCGGCCTCCACCACCACATGGCCGCTTTCGGTGAATTTGATCGCGTTGCCGATTAGATTGAACAGGATCTGGCGCAGCCGCACCGGATCGCCCTTTATGACGGAAGGCAGATCAGGATCGACGAAACAGGCAAGACTCAGCGCCTTGCGGCGCGCCTGCGGCGCCAGCGTTTCGACCACGCTCTCGACGATCGCGCGCAGCGACAGGTCGATGCGCTCGAGATCGAGGCGACCGGCCTCGATCTTCGAGAAGTCGAGAATGTCGTCGATGATCGTAAGCAGCGACGATGCGCTATCGCGCACGACGTCGAGCATCGAATTCTGTTCGGGATCGAGCCCCGTATCGGACATGAGTTCGAGCATCGCGATGACGCCGTTCATCGGCGTTCGAATCTCGTGGCTCATCGCGGCCAGAAAGCGCGACTTGGCTTCGTTGGCGGCCTCGGCCACATGGCGCATCGACACGAGTTCGGCCTGCACGCGTTTGCGGTCGGTAACGTCCATGTAGGTCGATACGAATCCGCCTTCGGGCAGGGGGTTCGAGTGCACTTCGAGCACGCGGCCGTCGGGGCGCGTCACCTCGAAGCTCGAACTCTGCAGGCCCGAGCGCCAGGTGCGGAACGCCGCCTGCACGTCGAGAGCGCCGCGCGCCACCAGGAAGCGCGTCATCTCGCCCTGCGGATCGGCGGCTTGCGTGACCGATTTGGGCACCGCGTAGTACTCGACGAAGCGCTGGTTGTAGGCAATGACGCGGAAACCTGCGTCCGAAACGACGACGCCTTCGTCCATATTGTCGAGCACGGCGCGAAGAAGCGCCCGTTCGCGCGCCAGTTCGCGGGTCAGGCGCGCGATCGTGGTTTCCGGCTTTTCCTGCGGCGGAGCAGCGTCCATTGCGGCTTTCGCGACGATGCCGGCTAGCGCAGCGGTTGGCGGCCGGGCGGAACCGGCGCAGGATTCTTGCATTCGCCGATCGACGGCGTTTGGCAGCGTTTGCCGTCCGGCATCACGGCACCTGAAATGTCGGTGTCGCTACGCAAATCCGCGTAGCGCAAGCCAGCACCGGTCAGGTCCGCGTTCACCATCTTGGTCGAGAACAGGGCCGCACCGCCAAGATTTGCGAAGCGCAGATCGGCGTCCGAGAGATCGGCACCGCCCAAATCCGCACCGGCGAGATTGGCGCCGCGCAGCCGCGCGCCCTTGAGATCGGCGCCACGCAGATTGACGCCGCGCAAGTCGCGCCCTTCAAGGTCGGCACCGGCGCATTTGGCTTCGCGCTGCAGACGGCACGCGGTTTGCGCTTGGGCCTGTGTTTGCACTCGGGCCTGTGTTTGCACTTGGGCCTGTGTTTGCGCTTGCGGCCAAACGGCAATAAAGGTTGCAAATGCCAGGAGGCCGACAAGCGAACGAAGCATCCATTTCATCGTCGATGGCTCTCTCTACCGCGCGAAAAGCCGGGCGAGTTGCTAGTTGCATGCGATTCGAACAGTTTGCATTTTGCAACAGCAAAAAGGAAAAATCCATGTCTGTTGACCGAATCGGATCGTCCAAGGCATAGAATGTATTCTTTTGGAACGCGGGCGGGTATGCAAAACGAAATTGTCCTACGTGCAATGGCATCGGTGCTTGGCCCGGACAACACGGTTGTCCGGGACGTCGAAAAAGCCATGCGCACGGACGACGGTCTCGACTGGCTGATCGCCAAGGCCGCTTTCGAAGCCCTTTCCCGCGCAAAGCGCCAGGAAATCGCCGACATGGCGCGCTGGCTCGCCGAAGACCAATTGCGCTCGCAGCAGAACATCGCGGCCGCGACCAAGGCCCATTAGCATCTATTCGGCGGCCGATACATCCATCAGCAGAGCTTGCAGCTCGGGCGGCGGAAACGGCGTGTCGTCGTTGACGGCGCTGGCCGGCTGCTCGATGAGATTCGCGACCGATTGGGCGCGCGCCAACATCTCCAACCGATCCGCGATCGCGGTGCGCTGATCGTGTGGGATTTGACGGAAATGCGCTGTCGCGGCGCCGACAAGCTGCTCCATGTCGGCACGGCGCGCCTGGCGCAGTTGGTCGTAGACGACGGGGGTGGCCTCGACAAGCACGTCGCGAACCGCACGCGCCAGCATCGCAAACGGCTGTTCGCTTGGCAGCAAATGCAGAATATCGAATCGCTGCGGCATTGCGGCCCCTCTTTCATGCGCCATAAAACGAGTTTGACGGTCGATGGTTATCGATAGGTTAAAAAATCTGTGGATAAACTGCGATCTTTTGCCGCCTCATTGCGCGGCTTGTCTAAAGCCCAGCAATTGTTAAAGTATTTTGATCTGTTTTGATTTTCCCTCGTTGCGGCGGAAAAACGCTCACCCTCGATGACCGATACACCGCCCGATGCACCGGATCCTTTGAAGCTCGGCGAGCCGTCCGAGTTGCCAAAGGACATTCCGCCGCCGCGCGAAGCGTCCAAAAGCACGCACTTCATCTTCGACCACAAGCTCTTCGCGATCCCCGACTGCTTCCTCGGCAAGGACCCCAATACCGAAGATCCGGGCCTGTCCCTGCCGCTCGGCGAGGTGCGCGCTTTCCTGCCGCTCGGACCGCTGATGAAGATGTTCAAGGATTTGACCGAAGACGATATCCGACTGCTCAATCTGGCGATCAATGGCCTTACCCATGTTCGCGAGATTCGGCCTGGGGATTCGATCCCTGCCGAGATTCTGGACGGTTCGGCCTCGTGGACAGTGGGGCCCGAACACCTCGATCGGGCGCGCGGCCAGATGCTGGCGTCGCTTGTGACGATCGACAAAATGCCGCCGCCGCAGGACGCAGGCAAAGCCGGGGCTGCGCTGCTCGAGCGCGACCCCAAATTCATCTCCCGCCGCGACGCAGCCTTCGCCATCATGGCCGAGCGTTTCGGGCCGCTGGGCGAGCGCAAGCATCTGCAAGGCGTCATGGAACGCCTCGCACGCGAATTGTCGTACATCGAAGGCTTGCGCGACCGCTACACGCTGGTCGGCAAGGTCGCCGAGCGCATCACCTCGTCGGCGCGTGTCTACAAGAACTCCGGCACGCTGTCGGAAGAGATCTACCGCGTGCGCCTGCTGATGAAGACGCCGGTCGACGCGTTCAATCTAAGTTTCGAAAACGTCGACGGCCAATGCGCCGAAATCGCCAACGTGCTGCGCAAGACCGAGGAGATGGTGGCCTTCGTGCGCAAGAACCGCGACGAGCTGCACCAACGTCTGATGATCTGGGACCGTCTCGTCGAGCAGTGGCGCGACGAAGACGCGCAGAAACGCTCGAAGCGCCTCGAGACCCTGCTGCTGATCACCTACCGGTTCGTTGCGCGCAATTTCCCTGCCAACCAGGAATGGACCTTGTCGCACTAGGCGTCGGGGTATTCGATCTTCAAGACTTCGAGCGTGTCTTGGCCTTGCGGGGTGCGCAGTTCGACCGTGTCGCCCACGCGCGCGCGCAGCAAAGCCCGCGCAACCGGCGAAATCCAAGCGATCTCGGCACGCTCGCTGCGCGCCTCGTCGATGCCGACGATGCGTACGCACAGCGTCTCGTCGCGCGCGTTCACGTAGGTCACGCGCGCGCCGAAGAAGATCTGGCTGCGATTCTTCTGCGCTTGCGGATCGACGATCTCGGCAATCTCGAGCCGCTTCATCAAAAAGCGCATGCGCCGATCGATCTCGCGCAAGCGCCGCTTGCCGTAGATGTAGTCGCCGTTCTCCGAGCGGTCGCCGTTGCCCGCCGCCCACGAAACCGTCTCGACCACTTTGGGACGCTCGACGCGGCCCAAATGGCGCAGCTCGTCCTGCAGGCGCTGCCAGCCGGCGGGCGTGATGTAGTTGCGCGTTCCCGGCGGCAAAGGCGGCAAAGCCGCTTCGTCGTCGGCCTCCGCTGCCGGGCTGTCTTCGCGGGTGAAAGCCTTGCTCATGCGCGCGTGCGTGCGATGGCACCCTTGACGCGCGCGAGCGCGTCCTGGCCCGCCGCCCCCAGACGCAGCGCAAGCCCGGTCGCAAGCACGTCGACCAGACCCAGTTGCACGATTCGCGATGCCATCGGCGTAAACATCGCCGTATCCTCGGTCGGTTCCGCCAGAATGGCAATGTCGACGCGGGCAGCGAGCTGCGAGCCCGGCGCCGTCAACGCGACGCACGCGACTTTGCGCGCGCGCGCCTGGTCGGCAAGAGCGAGCATCGCCAGCGTCTTGCCGCTGTTGGACAGCAGAAACAGCACGTCGTCCGCCGCTGCCGCTTCGACGGCCATCGACGCCAGAATGGGATCGCCAAGGGCGCGGCACGGAATGGGGAAACGGCCGAGCTTGTGCACGGCGTCGGCCGCCGTCGCACTCGAGCCGCCGAAACCCGCCACCAAGATCTGGCGGCTAGCGGCGAGGCGCGCCACGGCTGCGGCCACCGCATTCGTGTCGATATGGTCGCGCGACCGCCGCAACGCCGCGATCGCCGCATCGAGAACCTTGGGCGTGTAGGCAGCCGCATCGTCGTCGGCCGCCACATGGGCGCTCACATAGGCAAACCCGCTCGGCACGAGGCTCTGCGCCAGCGCCACTTTGAATTCGGGGAATCCTGCGTAACCGAGCGTACGGCACAGGCGCAGTACCGTCGGCTGGCTCACATTGGCGTTGCGCGCCAAAGCCGCGATCGCGATATGCAGGCTCGCACTCGGGTCGGCCAAGATGGCGCGCGCGACGGCGGCCTCCTGGCGCGGCAAGGCGCGCAGGCGCGTACGCAGCGTATCGACCACGCTTACGCGCATGGCGGAACGATGCTCGCCCCTTGATCGGCCGATCCGACGAGTTGGCGAAAAGCTCCGAACAATTCGCGCCCATAGCCCGCAGCGCTGTCGGCTTCCGCCGCTGCCGGGTTGCGCGACGCCAACACCTCGGTCGGCACGTCGACGTCGAGCGTACCTGCTTGCGTGTCGATCCTGATCCGGTCGCCGTCGCAGATGCGCGCGATCAAGCCGCCCGCCATGGCTTCGGGCGACAGATGGATCGCCGCCAGCACTTTGCCCGACGCCCCCGACATGCGGCCGTCGGTAAGCAACGCCACGCGTTGACCGCGATCCTGCAAAATGCCCAAAACCGGCGTGAGCTTGTGCAACTCCGGCATGCCGTTGGCGCGCGGCCCCTGGAAACGTACGACCGCAACGAAATCGCCGACCAGTTCGCCCGCATCGAACGCCATCTGCAGCGCCTTCTGGCTTGCGAACACGCGCGCAGGCGCTTCGATGCGTTGGTGCGCAAGTGCGACAGCCGAGACTTTGACCACGGCGCGCCCGAGATTGCCGGACAGCGTCTTGAGGCCGCCATGCGCGTCGAACGGCCGGGAGGCCGGGCGCAGCACCGTCTCGTCCGCACTTTCCGCCGGGCACGGCGCCCAAGCGAGCGCCCCAGCCTGGAGGCGCGCTTCGGTTGCGTAGGCGCCCAAGCCTTGCCCGGCGACGGTCGCAACGTCTTCATGCAGCAGGCCCGCGGCGAGAAGCTCGCGGATCAGAAACCCGATGCCGCCGGCCGCCTGGAAATGGTTCACGTCGGCCGAGCCGTTCGGGTAGATGCGCGTTAGGAGCGGCACGATTTGCGAGGCCGCGTCGAAATCGTCCCAATTGAGCTGGATCCCGGCTACGCGCGCCATCGCGATCAGATGGATCGTGTGGTTCGTCGATCCGCCGGTCGCGAGCAACGCCACGATCGCGTTCACGAAGGAACGCGCGTCGATCATGCGGCCCATCGGCAGCGTCTTGGTCTTGGCAAGTTCAACCGCGCGCGACGCCGCCGCACGCGTGAAAGCGTCGCGCATCGGCGTGCCCGGATTGTGGAAGGTCGCGCCCGGCAGATGCAGCCCCATTGCCTCCATCAGCAATTGGTTCGAATTCGCCGTGCCGTAGAAGGTGCAGGTCCCCGGCCCGTGATAGGCGGACGATTCCGCTTCGAGCAGGGCTGCGCGATCGACCTTGCCCTCGGCATAGAGCTGCCGGATGCGCGACTTTTCCGAGTTGCCGAGGCCCGAGGTCATCGGGCCTGCGGGGATGAAGATGCACGGCAAATGGCCGTAGCTGAGTGCGCCCATCACGAGCCCCGGCACGATCTTGTCGCAAACGCCAAGGCACAAGACGGCATCGAACATGTCGTGCGACAGCGCGATGGCGGTCGAAAGTGCGATCGTGTCGCGGCTGAACAGCGACAACTCCATGCCGGGCGCACCTTGCGTGACGCCGTCGCACATCGCCGGCACGCCACCCGCAAACTGCGCCACCGCTCCCGCCGCGCGGACGGCCTCTTTGATCGCGGCCGGATAGGTTTCGAGCGGCTGGTGTGCGGAGAGCATGTCGTTGTAGGCCGAAACGATCGCGATGTTCGGCACCGGCTCGCCCTTGAGGGCCGCCTTGTCGTCGCTCGGACACGCGGCAAAGCCGTGTGCCAGATTGGCGCAGCCGAGCGCGAAACGGCGCGGGCCTTGCTGCGCGTGTTTGTCGAGCTGCGCGAGATAGGCAGCCCGGCTTTTGGCGCTGCGCGCGATGATCTTGGCGGTGACGTCGGAAATGATCGGATGGACCATCAGGCGAGCTCCTCGTGCCAAGTGCGGCCGTCGCGCTCGATGAGGGCCGTGGCAGCGGCCGGCCCCCAGCCGCCGGCGACATAGCTCTTCGGCGTTTCGCTGCCGCGCTCCCAGGAAAGGATCGCAGGGCCGATCCACGACCACGCCGCCTCGACCTCGTCGCGCCGCATGAACAGCGTCGGGTTGCCGCGCACCACATCCATCAGCAGCCGCTCGTAAGCTTCGGGAAAGCGGGTCGAGAACGTATCGGCGAAACTCAGATCGAGCGGCACCGAGCGCAGGCGCAAGCCGCCGGGGCCGGGCTCTTTGGTCATCAAGCGCAGCGTGATGCCCTCGTCGGGTTGCAGGCGCACGACCAAGCGATTCGCAAGCAAGCCTGCGCCGGCCCCGAAGATCGAATGCGGCACCGGTTTGAACTGCACGACGATCTCCGAAGTCTTGCGCGACATTCGTTTGCCGGTGCGCAAATAGAACGGCACGCCCGCCCAGCGCCAGTTGGCGATGCCAAGGCGCATCGCAACGAACGTCTCGGTGCGGCTGGGGACACCCGTTGCGAGCTCCTGCGCATAGCCGGGCACGGCCGTTCCGGCGATGGCCCCTGCCCCATATTGGCCGCGCACGACCGCACCGTCGCCGAGCGGATCGAGTGCTCGCAGAATCTTCAGTTTCTCGTCGCGCACAGCGTCGGCACTCAGGGTTTGCGGCGGTTCCATCGCGACAAGGCAGGTGAGTTGCAGCAGATGGTTCTGCACCATGTCGCGCACGGCACCGGCGGTGTCGTAGTAGCCCGCACGCCCCTCGAGCCCGACCGTTTCGGCGACCGTGATCTGCACATGGTCGATCCACAGCGAATTCCACAAAGGCTCGAACAGCGAGTTGGCAAAGCGCATCGCGATCAGATTCTGCACCGCCTCTTTGCCGAGATAATGGTCGATGCGGTAGATTTGACTCTCGGCGAACACGGCACCGACGTCGTCGTTGATGCGGCGCGCACTCGCAAGATCGCTGCCGATCGGCTTCTCGACGACCAGGCGCGCATCGCCGCCCGCCAGCCCCGCCTGCCCCAAACGGCGCGCGATCGGGCCGTAGAAGTGCGGCGACGTCGCCAGATAGAACACGCGCACATGGCCGTTCGGCGGCCCCAAGGCGGCGGCCAAACGATCCCAGCCGGAATCGCTCTGCGCATCGAGCGTCACGTGGTGCAGGCGCGCGGCAAATCGCTGCCACACCGCCGCCGTGTCGGCCTCGGCCAATGAGGGCCCAAGAGCGGCCTTCACGAAGGCGACATAGGCCGGCGCATCGAACTCTTTGCGCGAGATCGCAAAGATGCGCGCCTCCGCCGGGATCTGGCCGTCGACATCGCGATGGAACAAGGCCGGCAGCAGTTTTCGCGTCGCAAGATCGCCCGTACCGCCAAACACGACGTAATCGAACGGAGCAACCGGAATGATCTGAGCCATCGACGCGCCAAGCCCCCGCTCGGAAAAAGTAATTTTACTATGTTTTCGAGAGCTTACCCCTCTGCAGCGCAAAAAATCTAGTAAAATTACAAATCACGGAGATCAGAGCGCCCGTGCAACGACGTAATACGCATAGCCGCGATAGAGATCGTGGGGTTCGATCGCGAACCTATCGAGATTGGCCATCGCCGCGCCGAGCGACGCGCGCGGTGTCACCGAGAATTTGGCGAGCCATGCACGCATTGCCGCATTGAACCAACGCGGAAGTTCCTGCATGCGTCCGAAATCGACAACCGACAACGTGCCCCCCGGTGCGACGACGCTTGCGCCCTGCGCCAATGCCGCCTGCCAAGGCGGGATCATCGACAGCGTGTAGGAGCAGAAGACTCGTTCGAACTTCGCGACGCCGAACAGGGTCGACGCATCGAACGCGGTCGCATCGCCTTGCGCCAAGGCGATCCGCGACTGCAGCCCCGCACGCTTAACCGATGCATTGGCCGTTGCCAGCATCGCCCGGCTTATATCGATGCCGTAGAAGCGCGCCTGCGGATAGCGCCGCGCTGCAACGATGAGATTGCGCCCGGTGCCGCAGCCGATCTCGAGCACGTTTGCGCCCGGCGGCGGATCGAGATCGGCAATCAGCCGGTCGCGGCCCAAAAGATAATGCTTGCGGGTGACGTCGTAGATCGCGCGCTGCCAGCGATAAATGCGATCCATCGCCGCCGCATGGCTGGAAAGCGCTTGCGACATCAGGCGTTGCCGCGCAGGCGGTAGAGATGGAAGCCGCCATAGATCGCCGAACGGTCGCGCTGCGTCCACTCCTTGCAGCGCGCCGCATCGTACTCGAAGCGGCTCAGAATTTCGCTGTCGAGGCGGCCCGGCAGCAGCGACTCTTCGGCCGCCGTGCGGAAGATCACACGCGCACCGGGTTTGGCGCTGTGCAGGATCGCCCGCCACAGGCGATCGAGCACCGCGTCCGTCATCCAATCCTGCGCATCGAGCAGCACATAGGCGTCATAGCTGGCGGGTTTGGCCTGTTCGAGAACATCGATCAGATTGGCATGCCGCACATCGACGCGGGCCGCGCGTTCGGCGACGGTCGCGAAATTCTCAGCCGCCAGATAGGGCGGGGCCGCACTGTCGGCGTCGCCCGCATAGCGCCGCCCGAAAGCCTGCCAGGCGAAATAATTTTCGCGGATCGGGAAATCGCAGGCGAGCCGCTCGAGCCGCTGTTCGAGTACGGCAGCCATGCCCTTGCCCGCGGGAGCCGAGGACAGCAGCGATTTGTATTGCGCGGGCGGAATACCAAGGCCGTACAGCGACGAAGGATTGTCAGCGAGGAACGAGACGAGGCGCGAGCGGAAGATCGGCCGCATTTCGGCGTCGAAAATCTTCCGCTGCTCGGCAAGCGTAGTCGCCGCCAGGATCTTTCGCGGGTCCTTGCGGAACAGGCGCGCGATCAGATGGCCCGCACCGATGAAACGCCCGAGAAGGCCCTTTTTGTAGATGTTGCCCGCGAAATGCGCGATGCGACGGCGCCCCCGCCAATCCGTCTGGTCCCAATAGCGCCGTGTGGCTTCGTCGAGATGCGGGCGCAGATGCGTATCGTAGGCAGCCATGTTCTCGCGGCTGTCAGCGGCGCCGAAAAATCGAAAGAACGTCGCGTGGTCCGGCAGGTGCCGGGCACCCGCGATCTTCAGGCGGTTGAGGGCCACGTGGTGGCCATTGAGATCGACGGCCGTCACCGAGGCCGGATCGGCTGTCAAATAACTCAAAACGTTGCAGCCGCCCGAGGCGATGGCGATCAGATCTTCGCCCGGGGCAAGGTTCAGCGCCTCGAGATCGATGCCGGGGTCTTCCCAAATCTGCGCATAGACGAGCCCCGAGAACAGCCGCGCGAACATGCGCTCCTGCAGCCCCTCTTTCGAAAGCAAGCGGCTGCGCTTCACGGCTCGGTCGATATTGCGCTGCGTCGCCGGTCGGTGTTCGAGTTGTTCTGCCAACATGAGGAAGCGCCTGTCTTGTTTTGCGACTCGTTGCGGGGCTGACCTCCTTTGATAGGAACGCGAAATGACAGGCCGATTGTGGAAAGATGACGCTTCTGCGACGCAGAGCCGGTTTCGACACCTCAAAAACTCGGCCGGATCACCTCGCCGTCCGATTTGAGCGGCAGATTGCCGACCAAGAGACGCTGGATACGCCCATCCTCGTCTGCGAACGGCAAGGTGAGCCGCTCCCAAATATTGGTTTGCGAAGCCCCGTGCGGCTTGCGCCGCGTCAGAAGCGGCTCGCGGCGATCCGTGACCGCCGCCGATGCCGCAATCGAGAAATCGACGACATAATCGCTCGCGTCGAAATCGGTCATCGCGTGGCCGGTCATGTCGAAGCCGGACACGCTCGAAATCAGACTGCCGAAGACGCGGTAGCGAAAGTCGGCACCTCCATCGATCGGTTCGAGCAGATGCACGTAGCCTAGAGCAACCTTGAAAAACAACGGATCGATCGAAGTGAGCGGCGGAACGCCGTTGGTTGGCGACAGTTCGAACCAATGCGCGATCAAAAACTCGTTGATGGACGCGGCACAGTCGCCGGCGCTGGGGCGCCAGACCACCTCCGGCGCTGCGGCGCCGCCACTCGTGAACGCGGTCGCGATATCTGCCAATTCAAGACGCGCGATATTGTCGCGCCATCCGCGTCGGCGGGCCGCGCGTTCGGGTACATGCGCATTCTGCCGACGTTCGGGCAAACTGGAACGAAAAGATTCGGGCATCGGTCGGCGCCATTCGGTAATCGTGGACTAAGGCGCCGAAGAAAAGCAGAGACGCGTGAATAGAGCGTTAAAGTACGGTCGCAAAACCAGGGAAGCACAAGGAAAATCCTTGAATATCCATACAATAACATATATTTGATCGAGAAACTTCATATAATACATAAAGCACATCGACGCTATTTGCCTAACGTTACATCACCGCCAGCAACCCACCATCGACGTAAAGTATCTGGCCGTTCACGAAATCGGAGGCGGCCGAGGACAGAAAGACTGCCGCCCCGACCAACTCGCGCGGTTCGCCCCAGCGGCGTGCCGGCGTGCGCGCTTTGACCCAGGCATCGAACGCCGGATCGTCCATCAGCGGCTGGTTGAGGTCGGTGCGCATATAGCCTGGGCCGATCGCGTTGGCCTGCAGCCCGTGCTGCGCCCATTCGGCGGCCATTGTCTGCGTCAGCAGCTTGATGCCGCCTTTGGCCGCCGCATAGGGGGCAACCGTCGCGCGCCCGGCCGAACTCAACAACGAACCGATATTGACGATCTTTCCGGCTTTGCGCGGCAGCATCCGCTTGGCCGCTTCGCGCCCGACGACGAAGGCGGCCGTGAGGTTGGTCTCGATGATCCGCCGCCAATCGGCCGTCGACATCTCGACGATCGGCCGTCGGATATTGATGCCGGCATTGTTGACG
>JAIXXA010000206.1 GCA_027490975.1 Rhodospirillaceae bacterium | reverse complement strand
CGCCGACGCGCTGCTCAAATCCGACACCGAGGCCAAGCTGAATTTCGAGCGCGAACACGTGACGCCGTATCTCTACGACCCCAAGCACCATTTCCGCGTCGTCCATTATCGCGCGCCGGTCGATCTCTCCGGCCTGCGATGGACCGTCGATGAGCCCGAGGATCTGGCGTTCGTGCGCAGCGTTTTCGACGCGCTCTATGCGCGCATGCCGCGTTTCCGCATGCAGCACGTTCTCCAACTGCTAACCGAGCGTCCGGAACTTTCCGATCTGAATACCCGCTTTACCCGGAACGCAGGTTTGGCGCGTTCGATTGCTGAGGAAGAAGCGGCGCGAAAGGAAGTCGATCTGCCATGAGCACACGATACGCAAATTCCGAGCGGCTGCTGGCGCGCGCGCAAAAGGTGATCCCGCTCGGTGCGCAGACCTTCTCCAAAAGCGTCACGCAGTTTCCCTACGGCGTGTCGCCGTATTTCGCCGCAAAGGGCGAGGGCGCGCTCATCTGGGACGTCGATGGTAACGTCTATCTCGACTTCATCAATTCGCTTGCCGCCGTCACGCTCGGCTACGGCGACGCCGACGTGCTCGCGGCCGTGAGCGACCAGCTGAAGCGGGGCACGCTTTTCAGCCTCAGCCACGAATTGGAAGCCGAAGTCGCGGAGAAGATCGTCGCGATGGTTCCCTCGGCCGATATGGTTCGGTTCGCGAAGAACGGCTCCGATGCGACGACCGGGGCGGTGCGCCTGGCGCGCGCCTTCACGCGCCGCGACCATGTTCTCGTCTGCGGTTACCACGGCTGGCACGACTGGTACATCGGCAGTACGACGCGCGACCGCGGCGTTCCTGCGGCGGTTGCCGGGCTCACGCGCAAATTCCCCTTCAACGATCTCGCGGCCTGCGAAGCGCTGGTAGCCGAGCTCAAGGGCGACGTCGCCGCGATCATTCTGGAGCCGATGAACGTCGAAACGCCGACGCCGGCGTTTCTGGGCGGCTTGCGCGAGCTGTGCACGCGCGAGGGCATCGTCCTCGTCTTCGACGAAACGATCAGCGGCTTTCGCTTCGCTAACGGCGGCGCGCAGGAGTGTTTCGGCGTCACACCCGATCTCACGACGCTCGGCAAAGGGCTTGCAAACGGGTTTCCGCTGTCGGCCGTCTGCGGCCGCGCCAACATCATGCAAGTGATGACAGAAATCTTTTTCTCCTCAACGATGGGAGGGGAGACTTTGTCGCTGGCCGCCGCCTCTGCCGTGCTCGACAAGCTGCTCCGCGAACCCGTCGTCGATACGATGCGCGTGCGCGGGGAAGAGATCGTCGCGGGCCTCAAGGCGCTTTTGGCCAAACACGGAGTCGACAGCTTCGCGCGCGTCACGGGCCATCCGACCTGGAGTTTCCTGCTCCTGTCCGACGGCGCGCGGGCGACGTCGTTCGAACTCAAGACGCTTCTGCTGCAGGAGATGTTCGCGCGCGGAATCCTTACGCTCGGCACGCACAACATGAGCTATGCGCATTCCGGGCAGGACGTCGCAACGCTTCTGCGCGTCTACGACGAAGTGCTGCCGCTGCTTCGCCAGTCGGCGGAGGACGGCCGCGTTCGCGAGCGGCTGCATTGCGCGCCGCTCGAGCCGCTGTTCAAGGTGCGTTGAGCCAGGTGCCGCACTCGGCGATCCTGCGGTTCGACGCGTCCGCGCAAATCGGCGGCGGCCATGCCATGCGCTGCCGCGCGCTGGCTGCGGCTTTGGTCGAGCGCGGCTGGGCCTGCCGCATGGCGGTGCGCCGCGAGACATTGGATTTTCTCGCGGAGCCTGAGCGCGGGGACGCGATCGTGCTGGAGTGCGCTGTCGCGGACGAGCCGAGGGCGATCGCCGGTGCGCTTGCGGCACGCGCCGATCTGTGTGTCATCGACCATTATGCGCGCGATGCCGCCTACGAAAGAAGTTGCCGGTCGGCCGCAGCGCGGATCATGGCGATCGACGATCTGGCCCAGGTTCCGCACGACTGCGACTATCTTCTGAACCAGAATCCCGGTGCTCCCGCACACGCCTATGCCGGGCTCGTGCCGGCTGCGTGCGTGCTGATGGTCGATCCAGGTTTGGCGCTGTTGCGCGCGTCGTTCGCCAAACTGCGTGTGGAACGCGCGCAGCGCCCGCCCCAACCTGTCCGCCGGATTCTCGTGTCGATGGGCGCTGTCGATCGCAACGCGCTCGGGCTTCGGCTTGCAACGGCGCTGGCCGAAATTCTGCCGGACGCGGTCTTCGACGTTGCACCGTGCGGCGACGGCGGCGGCGATATGGCGCCGCATCCGCGCGTGCATAGACACGATTTCGTCGACGATCTGGCGGAATTGATGGTGGCAGCCGATTTTGCAGTGGGTGCGGGTGGGACAACGGGTCTAGAGCGTTGCGCGCTCGGCTTGCCGAGTGCGATCGTGATTGTCGCCCAGAACCAGCGCCCGGGATCGATGGCGCTGCAACGGGCAGGTGCTGCACTCGTCGTTGCCGACGCGGAGCGGTTGGACATTGCTTCTGCGACCGCGCTGATTGCCGATCTGGTGCGCGACGCGGCGCGCCTTGCGGACATGCGGGCCGCCGCGCTGTCAGTTTGCGCCGGCGGCGGCGCGGAGATCGTCGCAGGCCTTCTGTCGCAAGCACCGTTCCGTTTCCTCTTGGACGATGCGCTTGCCCGGCCTGCGGCGCAAAGGGCGATGGACGCAGCACAGCTGCGGCTGCGCTTCGTGCAGCCGACGGAAGTCGAGTTGCTTTACGCCTGGCAGTCCGATCCCGCGACGCGCCGTTTTTCGCGCGCGAAGCATTGCCCGACGCCGTCCGAGCACCGCGCATGGGTGCAGCGCTACTTTGCGGATTCGACGCGCGGATTGATGATTGCGGAGGCAGACGGGAAGGCAGTCGGGAGTCTGCGTTTGGACCGGCTCGCCGACGGCGAGGGTGCCGAAGTTTCGATCGTCGTCGCGCCCGAGCGCCGCGGCACGGGGCTTGGGCAGCGCATGCTTCGTTTGCTCTTGGATATCGGCCTCGCTTTCCCCGTCGTCGGGCATGTCGAGCCGGAAAACGCGCCGTCGCGCGCGATCTTCCTTAAGGCGGGTTTTCGGCAAACCGCCGACCATCTCTTCACGTCGATGCCTGGGACGGTGCAATGAGCAGTGCATTTGAAATCGCCGGACGCGCCATCGGCGGCGGTGCCAAGCCTTACGTGATCGCCGAAATGTCAGGCAACCACAATGGCGACATTGCGCGCGCGTTGAAGCTGATCGACGCCGCCAAAGAGGCCGGCGCCGATGCGGTGAAGCTGCAGACCTATACGGCCGACACGATCACGCTGGACTGCGACGGACCCGGTTTTGTGATCGAAGGCGGGCTGTGGAACGGCAGGCGACTCTACGATCTCTATCGCGAAGCCCACACGCCCTGGGAATGGCACCCCCGCCTGTTCGCGCATGCGCGTGCGATCGGCATCCACTGTTTCTCGTCGCCGTTCGACGAAACGGCCGTCGATTTCCTCGAATCGCTCGATGCACCGGCCTACAAAATCGCGTCGTTCGAGATCGTCCATCTGCCACTGATTCGCCGCGTCGCCGCCACGGGGAAACCCACGATCATTTCAACCGGCATGGCCTCGCCCGAGGAGATCGCCGAAGCGGTCGATGCGTTTCGCGCTGCGGGCGGAAAGGCGGCGGCATTGCTGCACTGCACGAGTGCCTATCCCGCACCGGCAGCCGACGCGAATCTGAGCTACATGCCGAGCCTCGGTTCGCGCCATGTCTGCCCGTTCGGCCTGTCCGACCATACGATCGGCAACCAGACGGCTATCGCCGCCATCGCGCTGGGTGCCTGCATCGTGGAAAAACACTTCACGCTGGCGCGCGCCGACGGCGGCCCCGATTCGGCTTTTTCGCTGGAGCCTGCCGAACTGCGCGATCTCGTCGATTCGATAAGCGTCGCGTTCGACTCGCTCGGCAGCGGATCCTCCGATCGCGGCGCCAGCGAACAGGGCAGTTTCGCCTTCCGGCGTTCGATCTACGCAACGCGGGACATTTCGCCGGGCGAGCGCTTCAGTGCGGCGAATGTACGGGTCGTGCGGCCGGGCTACGGCCTTGCGCCGCGCAACTGGGAGCGTGTCGTCGCCAGTCATGCGGCGACCGCCATCAAGCGTGGCGCGCCGATCGACGCCGCGATGCTCCTTTCCGACGAGAAAACGGACAGCCAATGAAAATCGCGCGCTATTTTTCCCGCAAACGCTGGGCGAAGCTCCTGGACGACCAGCTTGAGCAGCAGCGCCGCCGCGTTGCCGCGCGCAAGCTGCACGATGTTTGGCGCGATTTCGAGCCGCTGCACAGCGATCCCAACGGACGCGTCGTTCTCCTCGACGGCATGTGGCTCAACCCCGGATATTTCCTGCGGCTGCGGCTCACCCTTTCGGCGATCGAGCGCCAAGGGCCGATCCGACTGGTCGGGCTGCTGCGCTCACCCGCCGATACGCGCCAACGCCGGTTCCTCGACCAGATCGGCGTGCGCGAGATTGTCTATTCGGAGAGTGACCGGCCGCGCCCGATGGCCGCTTATGCCGAACAGGCCGAGGCGCTGTTGGCCTCCGCCGCGAGCCATGTTAATTTTTTGAAGATAGTCTTGCCCTCGAACGTGCCGCCTTACATTTGGTACGATTCCGTTCTCTCCAATTTGCGCAACGGGCAGCCGGACATAAGCCATCCACAATGGGCGAAGGACTTGGCCGATCTTCTTGGCTTTATCGAAACATACAACGGCATTCTCGATCGCTTTGCGCCGCAGATCGTGCTGACAAGCCATGCTTGGAAGAATACCTGGGGCAGTCTCGTTTGGCTGGCCGTGTCGCGCGACATCGAAACGCTCTGCGTCACGCAAGTCTCCGAAGCTATCCGCATTCGCCGGTTCCGCCGACCGGATGATTTCCATCTTCCCGTCGAGTTTTTGCCCAAGGCGGTGTTCGACGCGCTCGAGGCACCCGTCAAGGACGCCATGGTGCGTTTCGGCTACGCCGAACTTGAGCGCCGCCAGCGCAGCGAGACGTCTGACGTGAATATTCGCTTTGCCTACGACAAAGCGTCGCGGGTCGCGGGGCGAAATGCGGCGCGTGCGCAACTCGGCGTCCACGACGATCGGCCGATCGGCGTGATCTACGGCCATTCGTGGTTCGATTTTCCGCATCTCTACAACATGCAGAACTTTACCGACTTCGCCGATTGGCTGAAGAAGACGAATGAGGCCATCGTCGCGATGCCGGAGAAGCGTTGGTTCCTGAAGCCGCATCCGATGGAAACGTGGTACGGCGGCCAGACTATGAAGGAAATCGTTAGCGCATCGATGCCGCACATCTCGTTCCTTCCGCACAAAATCGACACGATGACCGTCATGCAGGCCGCCGACGCGGTCGTGACCGTCCACGGAACGGCCGGACTCGAAGCGACAATGCAAGGCACGCCTGTAATCTGCGCCGACAACAGCTACTACGCGCAATGGGGCTTCGCCAACACGGCCCAATCACTTGGCCATTATCGGGAGCTTCTCTCGCAAGTGGGTAATCTGCCGCAGGTCGGTCAGGAAAAGCGCGACCTCGCCGCAGCCTGTTTCCTCTCAGCATATGGCGAGCCACACGACTACGTCCGCACTTTGCGCGTCCCGTGCGATTCACGTGGCGCGATGCTTTACGATGAAGTACGCGAGATTATCGTGGCGCAGCATATGTTCATGGATAGCGAGGTCGGTCGCATATCAGAATTTCTGCTGCAGAGTACAGTAGACGCGTTGTCCGCCCAGACTTTTATTCGTGCTGCAACACAAGCCGAAGATAGTGTTGAGCGTTCTATTGTCTGAAAGACTGTATATGAAATAGCCCTTAGTTAGAAAAGCAGGCTGGATAATGTCAATAGCTATGCAGGCCAGCAATGACCTCAACTAGCGTATTGTGGACTGTCATTACATTGCCTCATTTTGTATGGCGTTGATCAATAGTTTGGTGTGGAGGTCATGTCGTTTCCTCAATGAGGCCAAGGACTTCAAATGCCGCTTCAGACTTTCTTGCGCTATGCAGAGGCATTAGATCCTCAAGTAACGAAAGACAAAGATCAATCCGACAAGGAATCTAAGAAATGAAAAAAGCTGAACTTGCAATATTTGGTGGAGCACCAGAGATAAAATCTCCATTGAAACCTTATTGCGTCATTGGTGAAGAAGAGCGACTTGCTGTTGACGCTGTAATGCGAGGCGGGATTCTTTCAGGCTACGTCGGCGCATGGTGTGACGCTTTTGACGGCGGTCCAAAAGTCCGGGAGTTTGAAAGTCGTTGGGCAGAAACCTTTCGATGCGCCTACGCAGTGGCCGTCAACTCAAATACTTCCGGACTAGTTGCTGCTATGGGTGCTATTGGGCTTTGCCCTGGTGATGAAGTCATTGTTCCTCCCAATACAATGTCTGCGACAGCAATGGCGCCAATAGTTTATGGCGGTGTTCCTGTTTTTGTAGATGTTGAAGACGAGACATTCTGCCTCGACGTCGAAAAGGTTTCTGCGGCAATTACGTCCCGAACAAAAGCAATTCTAGCAGTAAATCTTTTTGGGCATCCGGCTAGGCTTACTGAGTTGCGCAGGATTGCTGACGAGAACGGAATCTATCTAGTTGAGGATAATGCACAAGGCCCTCTTGCTAGCGAGGATGCGCGTTACGCTGGTACGATCGGTCACATCGGTGTGTTTAGTCTAAACTACCATAAGCATATACATACCGGTGAGGGAGGCGTCTGCACGACAGACAACGAGCGGCTTTCGCGGCGGCTTCGCATGATTCGTAATCATGCCGAAAACGTCACAAACGAGCTCGCAGGGGGGGAACTTACCAACTTAATTGGGTTCAACTTTAGATTAACTGAGATACAGGCCGCGATTGGATTAGCACAGTTACAAAAAGTCAATCGATTAGTCTCAGCGCGCAAAGAGATCGCTGAAGAACTTTCTCGCAGACTCGGTGTGCTTCCTGGCGTTATCGCGCCGAAAGTCCGCCCTGGCTGTAATCATGTGTACTACGTTTGGTCGGCCAGAATAGACGCTGAAAAAACTGGCGTGCCACGTAATATTCTAGCCCGCGCGCTCGCTGCGGAAGGTGTGCCTGTTTCAGTTGGATACGTGGAACCTTTGTATATGCTCCCAGTATTTCAAAATAAAATCGCAATTGGGTCTAGTGGTTGGCCGTTTACGCTAAGCAACCGAAGCTACCACAAGGGCCTGTGTCCGATAAGCGAGCGGTTATACGAGGAAGAATTACTTGAGGTTCACGTCTGCTCTTATAGCCTCGATCGCCGGGAACTTGACTCTGTTATAGCGGCCTTTGAGAAGGTCTTCGAAGCCCGCGACTCTTTAATGCAACTTTTACAAGTTTAAACGCGCCATGCAGCGACAAATCATTGCGGGGATGTTACGGGTTGTAGCGCGCGCCATCGATTATCTTTATTCGGATAGGCATCCGAACGCATTTGAGAGGTTCGTAATTGATGCTATTGCGCCGTTGGTCCGACTTATGCCTCCGAATGATAGGTGGTCTTTGGGGGTACACGCGCCTCATTGGGTGAGCGCATTGTCATGCCGTAAATTCAATTGCCCTCGTACCGGAACAAAGAAAATTTTTATGTTCGCTGCTTATCGAGGCCAGTTCACGTTGGAGCTGACTCTAGCAGTCCTATTTGCTTCGCGAGGGCATGAAGTTACTATAGGCTACATCCCAAAGTTAAGGAGCCCGATCAAGCCGCCTCTGAAAGATCACTTATCAGCTGCCACTTACCTTGCCGAATCACTCGGGCGAGTGGAGAAGGCTAGTGGAGGGCGCATAAAGGTTTTCGACCTTACCAAATTTGAAAGCCACGGCACTCCGATCGATGAAGATTTTCTGTCGCGCCAAATCAGGTCAGACCTCGTGATGCGACTGAGGCAAGAAACCCCGAATCTTGGTCACGGTGAAGCCGCCGAAGCCGCTAAGTATTATGAGCAACTGGGGCGATATACTCAGCGGCTAGCGTACGGCTTTCTAGCGCCGCGGGCGCAATCTTTCGATCTTTGTATTCTGTCTAACGGTACAACATTTGAAAGCGCACAGATTTCCTGTGTTTTGCGTCGATTGGGTATGGATTTCAATACGATTGAGAAATTTGCATTTCGAGGTGTCCGCGTACTGAATCACGGAGATAACTTTCGCGCTTTTAATGATTTAGACGCGATGTGGCGACATCGTGATGCTCTGGGCTACACTGATCCAAGTTTTAAGACAGCTGCAGTGCGACGCGCCCTCGATTTGATGAATGAACGTCGAGGATCCTCGAAAGCAACGTGGGCCTGGGCGTTGCAGCGAGCCCCAGGGCAAGATGCTGACGCCGCAATGCACGAAGCTGGCATCGATCAAAAAAAGCCATTTGTGCTTGTCTGCACGAATGTGCCCTACGATGCTGGCTATGAACGTCTCACGCGTATTTTTCCGAACATGCGGACTTGGCTCATCGAGACCGTCCGCGCCCTCCTGTCTGAGGGGGACTTGCAGGTCGTCGTGCGCTGCCATCCTGGCGAGGCGGCGCATTACGGCGGCCGCGAAACGAGCCACGAGAACCTCGCCCAGGCAGGGTTCCTTCCGGGCGGACGACTGGTCGTGATTCCCGGCTACCAGTCGACGAACACGTACGGGCTAATGGAACGCTGCAAGTTCGGCGTCGTGTTCTCTTCGACGACGGGACTCGAATTGACGATGCTCGGCAAACCGACACTAGCCGGGTCCGATGTCTACTACGGAAAACGCGGTTTTACAGTCGACGTCGATAGCCGCGAGGAGTACATGCTCGAGCTTCGCAGGCTATGCGCTCAGACAGACGGCGAAACGCTGAGCAAAAGCCAAGCCGAAGACGCGGCGCTTTTCCATTTCCTGCTCCACTTCATGTGGCAGTGGCCATACCCGTACGACAAAGGGAGCGATATCGTTCGAAGGCCGCTAGCGAACCTGCTGGCTGGTTCGGAAATGGAGACATACAATCCGACGATCGACGCTCTCGCGCTGTCTCGCGCGCAGTTCGAAGCGCGGATCGCCGAGTTTCTTTCGGTGGCCCGCTGCCAGCATTTGCCAAAGCTCGACAATGCCGGCGGCGGCATATGACGGTCGTGGCAACCATTGAGGCGCGAATGACCAGTTCGCGTTTTCCGGGAAAAATGCTTGCACGTGTGGGCGACAAATCCGCGCTCGGCCTTCTGATTTCCCGGTTGAAGGCAGCATCCCGCCTGGATCGCATCGTGTTAGCAACCACGGCAAACGCGACCGACGACGAATTGGCCGACCTCGGTCGCGAGCACCGCATCGACGTGTTCCGCGGCAGCGAACACGACGTTCTTGGCCGCGTTCGCGGCGCGCTCGATCTTGTTTCGGCGTCGGTTTGCGTCGAGATTACCGGAGACTGCCCGCTCACCGATCCCGCAATGCTGGATGCGATGGTCGACGAGTTCATGAAATCGAGAGGCAAGAACGCGTATCTTGCCAATACCACAGGCCCCGAACTCGGCGCGCCCCACGGTTTGGACTTGCAGGTCTTCGAGGCCGACGCCCTGCGCGCCGTGGACGGGGAGGCAGCCGATCCTGAAGCGCGCGAGCACGTCTCGATGCCGTTCTATCGCGCCGACGGCGTGTCTCGATGGCGGCCGCGCTTCGTCGGCTTCTTCCCGCATGAGCTGTGCAAGCGCATCTGGCTCAGCCTCGACTACGCAGAGGATCTTGTTCTGATTCAAAGCGTGCACGACGAACTGCACCGGCAAAATCCGCTTTACCGCGCGGCCGAGATGATCGAAGCGTGCCTTGCGCGACCGGCCATGACCCGTGCCTGCTTGGAACTGCGTGGGTTGAAGGCATGAGCGGCGGATCGGTTCGGTTTCGCGCCGGCCTGTTGGGTG
>JAIXXA010000191.1 GCA_027490975.1 Rhodospirillaceae bacterium | reverse complement strand
GGGCGTCTATGCGATCGGCGACCTCGCGGGTGCGCCGTGGCTTGCGCACAAGGCGAGCCACGAGGGCGTTTTGTGCGTCGAGAAGATCGCGGGCATCAAAGGCGTGCATCCGCTGGACGTGACCAACATTCCGGGCTGCACCTATTGCACGCCGCAGGTGGCGTCGGTCGGCTTGACCGAGAAGAAGGCCAAGGAACTCGGCCATACCGTCAAGGTCGGGCGTTTCCCCTTCATCGGCAACGGCAAGGCGATCGCCTTGGGCGAGCCCGAGGGCATGGTCAAGACCGTGTTCGACGCCAAGACCGGCGAACTCTTGGGTGCCCACATGATCGGGGCCGAAGTGACCGAACTCATCCAGGGCTACGGCATTGCCAAGACGCTCGAAACGACCGAGGCGGATCTCATGCACACGGTCTTCCCGCATCCGACCCTGTCGGAAATGATGCATGAGAGCGTGCTTGACGCCTATGGGCGCGCGGTCCATTTCTAGGGGTATGGACAGCACCACCACCGTCAAGCCGCGCCATCCCGAGAAGGCCCATCGCCCGGACAATCCGGTGCGCGTGGGCAAGCCCGATTGGATCCGCGTCAAAGCGCCGGTTTCGCCGGAATACGCCGAGACCAAGCGCATCGTACGCGAGCGCGGCCTCGTGACCGTGTGCGAAGAAGCCGCGTGCCCGAATATCGGCGAGTGCTGGAAGAAGAAGCACGCGACGATGATGATTCTGGGGGCCGTGTGCACGCGCGCCTGCAGCTTCTGCAACGTCGCGACCGGCATGCCCGACAAACTCGATCCGCACGAGCCCGAGAAAGTGGCGGACGCGGCCGCCGCCATGGGCCTCCAGCATGTCGTGATCACGTCGGTCGACCGCGACGATCTCGACGATGGCGGGGCCGAACATTTCGCGCGCGTGATCCGCGCGCTTCGCGAACGCTGCCCCGGCACCACGATCGAAGTGCTCACGCCGGATTTCCTGCGCAAAGAGGGTGCGCTTGAAATCGTCGTCGCGGCCAAGCCCGACGTGTTCAACCACAATCTCGAAACCGTGCCGCGCCTCTACCCGACGATCCGGCCGGGGGCGCGCTATTTCCATTCGCTGCGGCTTTTGCAGCGCGTGAAGGAACTCGACCCGACCTTGTTCACGAAGTCGGGCCTCATGGTGGGTTTGGGCGAAAACCGGCTCGAGATCATGCAGGTGATGGACGACATGCGCTCGGCCGAAATCGATTTTCTCACCATCGGCCAATATCTGCAGCCCACGCCCAAACACGCCGCTCTCGACCGCTTCGTGCCGCCCGCCGAATTCGACGAATACGCCGCCACGGCCAAGGCCAAGGGTTTCCTGCTCGTGGCGTCGAGCCCGCTCACGCGCTCGTCCTACCATGCCGACCGCGATTTTGCGGCCCTGCGCGCGGCCCGCGAAGCCAAGCTCGCCGCCGCACGCTGAGCCACACTTCGCCGCCGCCGCACATGCCCACACACGCCGAAAAACGCGCGATGCCCTACACGCCCGAACAGTTGTTCGAACTCGTGCAGCGCGTCGATCGCTATCCGGAGTTTCTGCCCTGGTGCATCGCGGCACGCTTGAAGGGCCAGGAGAACAACGTCGCGATCTGGGATCTTGTGATCGGTTTCAAGATGATCCGCGAGCGCTTCACGAGCCGCGTCGCTTTGCAGCCGCCGGCCCCCGATCTGCATCCGCGCATCGACGTGTCCTACGCCGACGGACCGTTCCGCTATCTCAACAACCACTGGATCTTCGAGCGCCAGGCGGACGGCACCACCGTGATCGACTTCTTCGTCGATTTCGAGTTCCGCTCGAAGCTGTTGCAGTCAATCATGGGCGTGCTTTTCAACGAGGCGGTCAAGCGCATGGTCGCGGCTTTCGAGACGCGCGCGAAAGCGCTTTACGCGCCCAACGCACCGGAGGCGAAATGAGCGGAACCGTCGAACTTCTTTTGACCGCCAGCCCGCACGATATCGGCGCGTTCGAGGTGCGTCGTGCCTTGCCCAAGCGCGAGCGTCGGCATGTGGGGCCGTTCGTGTTTTTCGACCATTTTGGACCGGCCAAACTTGCCCCCGGGATCGGCATGGATGTGCGCCAGCATCCGCATATCGGGCTCGCGACGGTCACGTATCTGTTCGACGGCGAGATCATGCACCGGGATTCGCTTGGCTATGTGCAGGCGATCCAGCCGGGTGCGCTCAACTGGATGGTGGCGGGGCGCGGCATTGCGCATTCCGAGCGCACGGCCGCCGACAAACGCGACGGCAGCCTCACCATTCACGGCATCCAGACGTGGGTTGCGTTGCCGCCCGATCTCGAAGAATGCGAACCGAGCTTCGCGCACCATCCGGCCGCCACCTTGCCGACGACGACGCAAGACGGCGTGTGGCTCAAATGCATTCTGGGCGAGGCCTACGGGCTCAAAGCGCCCGTCGAGGATCCGTGGCCGATTTTCTATCTGCATGCCGAGTTCCCGGCGGGCTCGACTTTGACGCTGCCCGCGGACTACGCCGAGCGCGGCGTCTATGTCGTGTCGGGTGCGCTGGAAGTGGACGGCACGACGATCGAGCCCGGTACGCTCGCCGTGTTCAAAGAAGGGGCTGCAGTGACGTTGCGCGCCGCGACGGCCACGCGTGCGATGCTGCTGGGCGGAGCCACCTTGCCCGGCGAGCGCACGATTTGGTGGAATTTTGTGTCGTCGGACAAAGCGCGCCTGGCCAAAGCCAAGGCCGACTGGAAAGCCGGCAGCTTTGCAAAAGTCCCCGGCGAAACCGAATTCATCCCGCTGCCCGAGTAGCCACGAAGCCTAAGGCTTCGTCGCACCGTCGAGCAGCAATTCGAGCGCGAATTCGACGGCGAGCGTGCGCACCATGGCGCGGTCGCCGCCGAAAATGCGGTGCGTGGTCTGCGTGGCGCGGGCTTTGCGCGCAAGGCCGAAATGCACGAGGCCGACGGGCTTTTCGAGCGAGCCGCCGCCGGGGCCGGCAATGCCCGTGATCGACACGGCCATATCGGCATGGCTGCGCGCAAGCGCACCCTCGGCCATCGCGCGCGCCACAGGCTCGCTCACCGCTCCGAAGGCAAGCAGCAAAGCGGGCGAGACGGCGAGCATCTCTTCTTTGGCTTCGTTCGAGTAGGTCACGAAGCCGCGCTCGACGATTTCGGACGAGCCCGGCACTTCGGTTAAAGCTGCGGCGACGAGGCCGCCCGTGCAGGATTCGGCCGTTGCGACCTTGAGCTTTGCGCGTCTGCACGCCGCCAGCACGTCGAATGCTGCACCGATGACGGCTTGTTTATCCAAGCAAAGCTCCCAGCACCCATACTGCCGCCGCCGACCACAAAGCGGCCAGCAGATCGTCGAGCATCACGCCCAGACCGCCGCCGACGTTGCGGTCGGCCCAACTGGCGGGATAGGGCTTCACGATGTCGGCAATCCGAAATAGCACGAAGGCCGCAGCCCAGCCCAGCGGCGTGAACGGAGCTGCCAGCAGCGTGAGCCACATGCCGGCCACCTCGTCGATCACGATGAAGCCGGGGTCCTGCACATTCGTGTTCGCAACGACGCGTTCGCTTGCCCACACGCCCAAGGCCGATACGGCGATTGTGCCCGCGGCCAATGCGATCCAGCCGCCGAGCAGCCATATTCCGTAGGCGAAGGGCAGAGCGGCGAGGCTGCCCCAGGTACCCGACGCAAACGGGATCAGCCCCGAGCCGAACCAGGTGGCGGCCAAGGTCGCCGGATCGCGCAAGGTGAGGCCCGCCGGCAGGCGCCCGTAGGTGAATTGAAGTTTCATGTGAAAGACGACTCGAAAGGCAGGGCGATCGTGGCCGCCGCTTGGGCGGCAATGCCTTCGCCGCGCCCGGTAAAGCCGAGCCCTTCGGTCGTCGTGGCTTTGACCGATACGCGGCCCTCGGGCAATTCCAAAAGCTGGGCGAGGCTCGTGCGCAAGGCAGCCCGGTGCGGGCCAATCTTCGGGCGCTCGCACACGATCGTCACGTCGACATGGCGGATCGCACCGCCGCGCGCCGCGACGAGGCTTTTGGCATGGCGCAGGAACTGGCTCGAGGCGGCCCCCCGCCAGCGCATGTCGCTCGGCGGAAAATGCGAGCCGATGTCGCCGTCGCCGAGCGCGCCCAGAATGGCATCGACAAGGGCATGGATCGCCACATCGGCATCCGAATGGCCGACGAGCGCTTGGTCGAACGGCAGCTTCACGCCGCACAGCCAAACACCGTCGCCGGGGCCGAGGCGGTGTACGTCGAAGCCAGTTCCGACGCGCAGATCGGCCTGTGCCGATTGGCGCTGCACGCTTGCGCGCATCAAATCGACCTCCGTTGTGATCTTGAAATTGGCCTCTGACGCTTCGACGACGGCAACGATACCACCGGCCGCGCGCAGCACCGCGGCGTCGTCGGTCAGCGCTTGGCCTGCGGCCTTGCGGTGGGCGGCGAGGATGTCGGCATAGCGGAAGGCTTGCGGCGTTTGCGCACGCCACAGGTGCTCGCGCGGCACCAGGGCATCGAGATTGCCGTCGGCTGCGCGCCACAGCGTGTCGACCACGGGCACTGCCGCGATCGCACCGGGTGCGTCGTCGAGTGCCGCGATCAAATCGTCGATGAGATCCGCGGTCGCGAAGGGGCGGGCGGCATCGTGGATCAGCACCTTGGCGGGCGGCATTGCGGCGAGGCTTTCAAGCCCGTTCAGCACCGAGGCTTGGCGCGTGGCCCCGCCCACGACCGGCGGCAGCAGGGCAAGCCCGGCAGTTGCCGCGCTGTAGTGCGTTTCGTCGTCGGCGCCGGTCACGACGCGGATCGCGTCGATGCGCGGATGGGAAGCGAAGATTTCCAGCGTTCGGCGCAGGACGGGTGCGCCGCCCAGATCGCGATATTGTTTGGGCACAGGCCCGCCCAGGCGCGTGCCGCGTCCGGCGGCGACGATGAGGGCGATGCAGGCAGGTTCGGCGGTCGGATTGGCCATTGTGCGCTTTGTCGAAGTCCGTATGCTGTCGCGCAATCTAGCAGCCCGCACGCCAAGAGGCACGTCCCATGCCCGCTTATGTGATCGCCGACATTGAAGTTTCCGACCCCGCCAAGTACGAGGGCTACCGTGCATTGTCGCCCGGCGCCATTGCGGCCTATGGCGGACGCTTTCTGTCGCGCGGCGGCAATATGCAGGTGCTCGAAGGCACCTGGGCGCCATCGCGCGTGGTGATCGTCGAGTTTCCCACGGCCGCACAGGCACAGAAATTCTACGACTCGCCAGAGTACCGGGCCGCACGCCAGGCGCGTGCAGGCGCTACAAACCGTTTCAACATGATTGTGGTCGAAGGCGTCTAGTCGGCGCTAGACTCCGTCCTCACAATGGATACGCAGTTCCTCCTGTCACTGGCGGCAATGGCGGCCTTGCTGCCTGTCGGGTTCGTGCGCCACGACGACGACGCCCCCGTCTTGCCGTTCTGGCTGGCGCTCGCGGTCGGCATTGCGGGGCCGGGCGTGTGGATTGCCGACAATATCGGCGACGGCTGGCGCACCGGCCTTGCTGCCACTTTGTGGGTCGCGGTGTTTGCCAGCATGCTGCTGTTTGCGGGCCTCGTGCGGCTCGAGCGCGCGGCCAAGCGCCTGACCCCGCTTTTGGTCCCGTATCTGCTTTCGCTTGCGACGCTCGCGACGATTTGGCTGCACGCACCCGCCCGCCCGCTGCTCGGCAACGAGCCCGAGGCGTGGCTTGTTTCGCATATTCTGATGGCGGTCGCGGCCTATGGCTTGCTGACCTTGGCGGCGGTCGCGGGGCTCGGCGTATATCTCCAGGAGCGCGCTTTGCGCCTCAAACGCCCGACCGAATTCACGCGCCGACTGCCGTCGGTTGCGGCCGGCGAGGGGCTGCTCGTGCGGCTCTTGATCGCCAGCAGCATGGTACTGGCTTTTGCGCTCGTGTCGGGCATCACGGTTTCGTGGCTCACGCAAGGCCAGCTGATCGTGCCTGACCACAAGACGCTGCTGTCGCTGGCGACCTTTCTGGCGATCGCGGTTTTGGTCGTGGTGCATTACCGCGGCGGGTTGTCGGGCCGTCGGGCTGCACGATACGTACTTTTTGCCTATTTGTTGCTCACACTTGCATACCCAGGTGTGAAATTTGTGACCGATGTTTTGATCGGCTGAATCTGCTGTTGCACTGCAATAGATTTCCAAAATGCACCCCTGGATACCGGTGTGTAAGTGCTGTTGCGGCGCAGCGAATCGTGCATGCAGATCGGCTCTTGCCAGCGGCGGGGACGTGCGGTAAAACGACCAATCCTTAGCCACAGCCGCGAGCAGCCTATTTTATGAGCATTTCGATTGGCCCCATTCTCCTCGAGGCGCCGGTGGTTTTGGCGCCGCTGAGCGGCATATCGGATCTGCCGTTTCGGCGCCTGGTCAAGCGCCATGGGGCGGGTTTGGTGGTCTCGGAGATGATCGCAAGCCAAGCGATGATCCGCGAAAACCGCCAATCGCTGCTGATGACGCGCTCGGTGCCCGAAGAATTTCCGATGGCGGTGCAGCTGGCGGGTTGCGAACCAGCCGTGATGGCCGAGGCGGCCAAGCTCAACGAAGATCGCGGGGCTGCCCTCATCGACATCAATTTCGGCTGCCCCGTGAAAAAGGTCGTGAACGGCCACGCGGGCTCGGCCTTGATGCGCGACGAAATCCAGGCCGCGCGCATCCTCGAAGCGACGGTCAAGGCCGTCAAAGTGCCGGTCACGCTGAAGATGCGCTTGGGCTGGGACGCGAATTCGAAGAACGCGCCACAGCTTGCCAAAATCGCGCAGGAATGCGGCATCAAGTCGCTCGCCATCCACGGCCGCACGCGCCAGCAATTCTACGAAGGCAAGGCCGACTGGGCGTGGATCCGCAACGTGAAAGAGGCGGTTTCGATCCCGGTCTTCGCCAACGGCGACATCGTGCGCTACGACGATGCGGCAACCGCCCTGGCGCAGTCGGGGGCGGACGGCGTGATGATCGGGCGCGGGGCCTGCGGGCGACCCTGGTTCCCGGCCAACGTGATCCATTTTCTTGCCACCGGCGAGCGCTTGCCCGATCCCGCGCCCGAAGCGCAGATGGCGATCGTGCTGTCGCACTACGAGGACATGCTCGCGCATTACGGTGCGGAGACCGGCATGCGCATGGCGCGTAAACATCTCGGTTGGTATGCGCGCGGCTTTCCGGGCGCCGCCGAATTCCGCGGCAAGGTCATGACGCTCGGTTCGCCCGACGCGGTCAAAGACCTGATTCGCGCCGTGTGGGGCCGCGCCATCGAGACCGGCTACGTGCCTCCGCTCGACGGCGGGGCGGCAAGCGATCTCAAGGAGGCCGCATAGATGGCGCGCCCCCTCTCCAAAGGCGAACGGCTCGCAGCACGCGGTGCGCTGCACATCGGCATCGGCGACTTGGGCGCTGTGCTCGGCGCCATTACCGACGTGATCGCCGTGCTCGATGCCGACCGCGTGCTGCGTTACGTGAACCCGGCGGCCGAGAATTTCTTCGAGCTCGGGGCCGGCATGATGCTGGGCCGCCGCCTCTCCGATTTTCTGCCCGACGACAGCCCGATTTTCGGCACGATCGACCAGGCGCGCCAATACGGCGCCAGCGTCTCCGACGAAGAAGTGCTGATCGACACGCCGCGCATCGGCAAACACATGGTGTCGGTGCGCGCGGCCTCGATGTCGGACGGCGACGCCGAAGGGCTCGTGGTGCTGACGATCCAGCTGCGCACGATCGCGCGTAAGATCGGCCGCCAGCTCGTGCACCGCAACGCCGCGCGCTCGGTGGGGGCCATGGCGGCTATGTTGGCGCACGAGGTCAAAAATCCGCTCTCCGGCATTCGCGGGGCGGCCCAATTGCTCGAGCAGACGGCACAGCCCCACGACCGCGAACTCACGCGCTTGATCTGCGACGAGGCTGACCGCATTCGCGCACTCGTCGACCGCATGGAGATTTTTAGCGACGGGCTGCCGCTCGACTTGATGCCGGTCAATATCCACCGCGTTCTGGGCCATGTGCGTATGCTGGCGCAGAACGGCTTCGGCCGGCATGTGCGCTTCGTGGAGACCTACGATCCGTCGTTGCCGCCGGTGCTGGGCGACCACGGCCAGTTGATCCAGATTTTCCTGAACCTCGTCAAAAACGCGGTCGAGGCCTGCCCACGCCAGGGCGGCGAGGTCACTTTGTCGACCGCGTTCCAACAGGGCGTGCGTTTTGCAGTGCCCGGCGTGGGGCAGCGCGTGCCGCTGCCGCTGGTCGTGACCGTCCAGGACAACGGCGACGGAATCCCGGACGAAATCCGCCCGCATCTGTTCGAACCGTTCATAACGACCAAAAAGAACGGAACTGGCCTGGGACTTGCTTTGGTTGCCAAAATCGTTGGCGACCACGGGGGCGTCATCGAATTCGACAGTCAGCCGCGACGGACCTCGTTTCGTGTCCGGCTGTCGGTCGCGAGCGGCGAGCAGGCGCTCGGCGATCGGTTCCACGACGCGGGTGCGGAGAGGTAAAAGGTCCCTATGGCTCAAGCCACCATTCTGGTCGCCGACGACGACAAGGCGATTCGGACTGTGCTGAACCAGGCGCTTGGTCGTCTGGGCTACGATGTGCGCTTGACCGGCCATGCGGCGCAACTTTGGAAATGGGTCGCGGACGGCGACGGCGATCTCGTGATCACCGACGTGGTTATGCCCGACGAAAACGGCCTCGATCTGGTGCCGCGCATCCGCAAGGTGCGCCCGGATCTGCGCGTGATCGTGATGAGTGCGCAGAACACGCTGCTGACGGCGATCAAAGCGACCGAGCGCGGCGCCTTCGAATATCTGCCCAAGCCCTTCGACCTCAAGGAACTCGTCTCGGTCGTCGAACGTGCGCTCACCGCACCCAAAGCGCCCGTCGCCTATGACGGCGATCCCGAAGAACCGGACGAGAAGCTGCCGTTGATCGGCCGTTCGGCGGCGATGCAGGAAATCTACCGGGTGCTCGCGCGCCTGATGGCGACGGACTTGACCGTGATGATCAACGGCGAGTCCGGTACGGGCAAAGAGCTTGTCGCGCGCGCGCTTCACGATTACGGCAAGCGGCGCAATGGACCCTTCGTGGCCCTCAACATGGCCGCGATCCCGCGCGAACTCATCGAAAGCGAATTGTTCGGCCACGAGAAGGGCGCCTTTACCGGGGCGACGTCGCGCTACGCGGGCCGTTTCGAGCAGAGCCAGGGCGGCACGCTTTTCCTCGACGAAATCGGCGACATGCCGCTCGAAGCGCAGACGCGCCTGTTGCGCGTGCTTCAGGAAGGCGAGTACACGACCGTCGGCGGGCGTACGCGGATCCGCGCCGATGTGCGGATCGTGGCGGCCACGCACCGCGATCTGCGTCTGCTCGTGCGCCAGGGCCTGTTTCGCGAAGATCTCTACTACCGCCTCAACGTCGTGCCGATCCGCCTGCCGCCTTTGCGCGAGCGGGCCGACGACGTGCCGCTGCTCGTGCGCCATTTCCTGCAGACCACCGCGACCGAAGGACTGCCGGTCAAGAATATCGCCGCGACCGCAATGGAGCGTTTGAAGAAGCACCGTTGGCACGGCAACATGCGCGAGCTCGAAAACCTCATTCGCCGCCTCACGGCCCTCTATTCGCAGGAAGTGATCGGCATCGATATCGTCGAAAGCGAGCTTGCCGAGGCGGGCCCCGCACCGGTCTCCGAGACCGTGACCAGCGACGAGTCGCTGGGGACCGCCGTCGACCGTCATCTCAAAGCCTATTTCGCCGCGCACAAAGACGGGTTGCCGCCGATCGGCGTCTACGACCGCATCGTGCGCGAGGTCGAACGCCCGCTCCTGTCGCTGACCTTGATCGCCACGCGGGGCAACCAGATCAAGGCCGCCCAGCTCCTCGGGCTCAACCGCAATACGCTGCGCAAGAAGATCCGCGAATTGGACATCCAAGTGGTCCGCGGCCTAAAATAAGTTCCAAAGCGCAGCGGCAACGCGCTGTGTCCGCGGCCGTCGGCCGTGGTCTTCTTTTTTGGCGTGGAAATGGCTGATTCCAGACCCCACGAAAAACCGGCTTCCGCCGACCCGCCATTGCAGCGGCTGCTGAACTGGGCGGTGCGTGTCGGGTTCACGCGCAAATTCGCGTTTTTGCTCGTCGCATTGTCGGTTCTGGCCGGGGTGCTCACCTATCTCGTGATAACGGGCGCCGAAGGCCCCGATCCGCGCACGCTCGTTTGGCTGCTGCTGGCCAATCTCGTGCTGCTGCTGGCGCTTGCCACGGTCATCGCGCGCGAGATCGTGCGGCTGTGGCTGCAGCGCCGGCGCGGCGAGGCGGGCGCGCGCTTGCATGTGCAACTCGTCGTGCTGTTCGCTGCCCTTGCCGGCGCGCCCGCCGCGATCATGGCGGTCGCGACCGTGCTGTTTTTCAATCTGGGCGTCCAGGCGTGGTTTGCCGATCCGGTGCGCGACGCGCTCGGCCAGTCGCTTGCCGTCGTCGAGGCGTATCTCGAAGAGCACCGCAACAACATCCGCGGCGATATTTTGGCCATGGGCAACGACCTGTCGCGTGCAGGCTCGCTGGTTCTGGCCGAACCCGACGAGATACAGGCATTGCTCGACTCCCAAACCCAGTTGCGCTCGCTCAGCGAATCGGTCGTGTTCGACGGCCGCGGCCGCGTCTATGCGCGCAACGGCTTTACGCTGCAGCTCGCCGTGCCGTTCTGGGGCCTCGACCGCGCGCGCGGCGGCGAGGTCGTGGTGTTTGCGCCGGAAGAAAACGCGGAAAATGCGAGCCGCAGCGACCGCGTGCGTGCTCTTGCGCGTCTGGACGGTTTCGACGACACGTTTCTGCTCGTCGGGCGCTTCGTCGATCCCAGTGTGGTCGCGCATGTCGACAGCACGCGCGCGGCCGTGCAGATCTACCAGTCGCTCGAGGCCAAGCGTTCGGAGTTCCAGATCACCTTTGCGGTGATCTTCGTCGTGGTGGCGCTGCTGCTGCTGCTTGCGGCGATCTGGATGGGCATCGCCATCGCCAACCGCGTGGCGCGGCCGGTCGGCGCTTTGATCGGCGCCACGCAGCGGGTGCGCGACGGCGATCTTGCCGTGCGCGTCGAAGAGGGTGCCCGCGACGACGACCTCGGCAGCTTGTCGCGCGCCTTCAACCGCATGACCGCCCAACTCGGCGCGCAGCGGGCCGAGCTTGTCGACGCCAACCGCCAGATCGAATATCGCCGCCGCTTCACCGAGGCGGTGCTTGCGAGCGTGTCGGCTGGCGTGGTGGCGCTCGATGCGCGCGGCCAGATCGATCTTCCGAACCGCTCGGCCTCGCAATTGCTGGATGCCGATCTCGATGCAGCGATCGGAACGCCGCTTGCGTTGCAGGCGCCGGAGTTCGCAGCGCTTCTCGAGGCGGCGATCGTCAATCCCGATCGGCCCGCGCAAGGCACCGTGCAGCTCGTGCGCGGCGGGCGCAAGCGCACGTTCGTGGTGCGCGTGGCGCGCGCCCAGCTCGACGACGGGGCTGCCGGGCTCGTCGCGACCTTCGACGACGTGAGCGAGCTTGAGACGGCCCAGCGCACCGCCGCCTGGGCGGATGTGGCGCGGCGCATCGCGCACGAGATCAAGAATCCACTGACGCCGATCCAGCTTTCGGCCGAACGGCTGCAGCGAAAATATCTTGCCGAGATCAAAAGCGACCCCGACACGTTTCGGCTGTGCATCGAGACTATCGTGCGCCAAGTCGAAGATATCGGGCGCATGGTCGATGAGTTTGCGTCGTTTGCGCGCATGCCGGCCCCGCGCATGCGCACCGAGGACCTCAACGATCTCGTGCGCCGCACGGTGCTGCTGCAGGCGAACGCGCACAGCGAAGCCGTGTTCGACGTCGATCTGCCGCCGGGCCGCTTGGAACTCAGGCTCGATGCGGGCCTGATCGGCCAAGCCATGACGAACCTGCTGCAGAACGCGCTCGACGCGATCGCCGGGCGCGAGGGCACCGACCTTCCGACCCCGAACGTGGCGGTACGCATCGTTCGCGACGCGCAAGGGCGCTTCTGCCTGTCGGTCGCCGACAACGGCAAAGGCCTGCCGACGACCGACCGCCATCGCCTGACCGAGCCCTATATGACGACGCGCGCCAAGGGAACCGGTCTCGGCCTTGCGATCGTCAAGAAGGTCATGGAAGACCATGGCGGCACGCTGATCCTCGGCGATCGGCCCGGCGGCGGGGCTGTCGTAACGCTGGTATTCCCCTCCGCGATGCAGACGGATAGTATTGCATCTGCTGATTCGCCCGCCGCGTCGGCTCCCGTATCGAAGACGGCGGTTTCCTGAATTTCACGAAGGACAGCGGCCCCGACCAAGGGTCCTCCCGACAATGGCGCACGACATACTCATCGTCGACGACGAAGCCGACATCCGGATGCTGATCGCGGGCATCTTGGAAGACGACGGCCACCAGACGCGCAATGCGGCCCACAGCACGGCGGCTCTCGAAGCCATGCGCGCGCGCCGGCCGAGCCTTGTGATTCTCGACGTGTGGCTGCAGGGCAGTGCGCTCGACGGGCTCGAAGTGCTCGACGTCGTCAAGCGCGAGCATCCGGATGTGCCGGTCGTGATCATCAGCGGCCACGGCAACATCGAAATGGCGATCGGCGCGATCCGGCGGGGGGCCTACGATTTCATCGAAAAACCGTTCAAGGCCGACCGTCTTCTGCTCATCGTGCAGCGCGCGCTCGAAAGCGCGAGCCTGCGGCGCGAGAACGAAGAGCTCAAGCTGCGCGCGGGCGATCCTGCGGCCATCGTCGGCCGCTCGACCGCGATCAACCAGGTGCGCACGCAGCTCGAGCGCGTGGCGCCCACGGGCAGCCGCGTGCTGCTGCAGGGGCCGGCAGGGGCGGGCAAGGAATCGGCCGCACGGCTCGTCCACGCGCTGTCGAAGCGCGCCGACGGCCCGTTTGTGGCGGTCAATTGCGCGAGCCTGCGGCCCAATGCCATGGAAATCGAGATGTTCGGCATCGAGCCGGGCTCGGCCGTCGATGCTGCGGACGCACCCTTGCCCAAGGTCGGCCTGTTCGAAAAGGCGCACAACGGCACGCTCTATCTCGACGAAGTCGCCGACATGCCGCTCGAAACCCAAGGCAAGATCGTGCGCATGCTGCAGGAGCAGAGTTTCGAGCGCGTCGGCGGGCGCGCGCGCGTGCAGGTCGATGTGCGCGTGATCGCTTCGTCGAGCCGCGATCTGATGCGCGAAATCCAGGAAGGCCGCTTCCGCGAGGATCTGTTCTACCGCCTCAACGTGGTGCCGATCCGCATCCCGGCGTTGAAAGAGCGGCGCGAAGACATCCCCGACCTCGTGCTGCATTTCATGGCGCGTGCCGCTGCCGCCACGGGCATGAACCCGCGCGGCGTCGCCGACGACGCGATCGCCACACTGCAGACGCACGAATGGCCCGGCAATATCCGCCAGCTGCGCAACGTCGTCGAATGGCTGCTGATCATGGCGCCCGGCGACGCGCTGCAGCCGATCCGTTCGGAGAATTTGCCGCCGGATCTCGGCGCCGCAGTGCCGAGCGCTTTGCGCGGCGAGAGCGGGGCCGAGATCATGGGGCTGCCGCTGCGCGAGGCGCGCGAATTGTTCGAGCGCCAGTATCTGATCGCCCAGGTCACGCGCTTCGGCGGCAATATCTCGCGTACCGCCAATTTCGTCGGCATGGAACGCTCGGCGCTCCACCGCAAGCTCAAAGTGCTGGGCGTGCACGGCGTGGACCGCGAGCGCGGGCCGGCGCTGGATTCCTGAAAAGAACGAGAGGCTTTCGATGTCGCGCATCGCCTATGTGAATGGCCGCTACGTGCCGCATGTGCAGGCGCGCGTGCACATCGACGACCGCGGCTACCAGTTCGGCGACGGCATCTACGAGGTCTGCGCCGTGCGCGGCGGGCACATGATCGACAATGGGCCGCATCTCGACCGGCTCGAGCGCTCCTTGCGCGAAATGGCGATGGCGATGCCGATGTCGCGCGCTGCCCTCGAATGCGTGATGCGCGAGACGATCCGGCGCAATCTCGTGCGCGACGGCATCGTCTATCTGCAGATGACGCGCGGCGTCGCCCCGCGCGACCATGCGTTCCCCAAGCATCCCAAGACCCAGGTCGTGGTGACCGCGCGCAACGCCAAGCCGCACACGGCCGCAATGGTCGAAGACGGCGTCAAGGCGATCGTGCAGCCGGACATTCGCTGGGGGCGCTGCGACATCAAAACGATCTCGCTGCTGCCGAACTGTATCGCCAAGCAGGCCGCGCGCGTCGCGGGCGCTTACGAGGCGATTCTCGTCGACGAAAACGGCGTGGTGACCGAGGGCAGCTCGTCCAACGCCTGGATCGTCACGCCGGAAGGCAAACTCGTCACGCGTCCGCCGTCCAACGGCATTCTGAACGGCATCACGCGTCTCGAGATAATCAAGATCGCCAAAGAGCTTGGCCTAGATTTCGAAGAGCGCGCCTTCTCGCTCGAGGAAATGCGCCGGGCGCGCGAGGCCTTCGTGACGTCGGCCTCGTCCTATGCGATGCCGGTCACGCAACTCGACGACGCTCCCATCGCCAACGGCAAGCCCGGCACGTTGGCGCTGCGGTTGCGCGCGGCGTATATGGCGCACATGGACCGGCAGGCTGGCGCTGCATGAGCGCTGGCCTCGCTCGGCCGCGCGCGATTCTGTTCGATTGGGACAACACGCTCGTCGATAGCTGGGAAACGCTGCGCGTTGCGATCAACGCGGCGCTGGTCGCGTTCGGCCAAGCGCCGTGGACGATCGAAGAGACGCGCCAGCGCGTGCGCCGCTCGCTGCGCGACTCGTTTCCCGAGCTTTTCGGCGACGATTGGCAGCAGGCGCGCGACGTTTTCTATCGGACCTTCGAGGCCGAGCATCTCAAGACAGTGACGGCCTTGCCGGGGGCCGCCGCTTTGGTCGCCGAACTTGCTGCCGAAGTGCCGCTCGGCGTGGTCTCCAACAAACAGGGCAATCTGCTGCGGCGCGAGGCGATGCATCTCGGCTGGTCGCACTATTTCCGCAGCCTTGTGGGGGCCACGGACGCGCCGCGCGACAAACCGGACCGCGCGCCGGTCGATCAGGCGATGGCGTCTCTCGCCAAAAGCGGTAATATAATACCTCGCAATCAAGATGTTTGGTTTGTGGGCGATACGGCGCTTGATATGCAGACCGCGCATGCGGCAGGCTGTGTCCCAGTCCTTTTTGGCGCAGGCCACGGCGAGGACGCGGCTTTGACCGCCTATCCGCCGCGGTTTTGCGTCGAAACCTTGGACGATTTGGGACGAATCTGGCGGGGGCTGCAATTGCCCCGGGATCGCCCTAAATCACTCCCATGATGGCGGCCTGCACCGGGATTTTGGTGCGGGTTTTTGGTCCATCTTACGCACCGTCCGCTGTCGCAAAAGACAGCGGTCGCAAAAACAGAAGGGCACCGATCATGTCCGCCGAAAAAGCGCAAAACGTCCAAGACGTTTTCTTGAACCACATCCGCAAGAACAAGACCTCCGTCACGATCTTCCTCGTCAACGGCGTCAAGCTGCAGGGCATCGTCACGTGGTTCGACAATTTCTCGGTGCTGCTGCGCCGCGACGGCCACAGCCAGCTCGTGTACAAGCACGCGATCTCGACCGTGATGCCGACGGGCCCGATAGCGCTCTTCGACGGCGACAAAGACGGGGGCGAAGGCTAACGCCTTGTCGCGCAAACCGACCGAGCCGGCCGTCGATTTGAAGGCGCAGAAGGCCGAAGCCGAAGAGAAGGCGCTTGTCGAGTTCGCGGCGCGCAAGACCGAAGGCAAATGCCTCGTCGTGCATCCGGCGCACAAGGGCAAAAGCCGCTCGCCGCTCGAGCGTTCGCCCGAGGCCAAGCTCGAGGAGGCAGTGGGTCTTGCCCGTGCGATCGACCTTACAGTCGCGGCACGCGAGGTCGTGCGCCTCAATGCGTTTCGCCCCTCGACGCTGCTGGGCATGGGCACGGTCGCACGCCTCAAGGAGCTGATTCGCGAAGAGGGCATTGCCGTCGTCGTGATGGACGCGACCTTGGGGCCCGTGCAGCAGCGCAATCTCGAGAAGGAATGGGCGTGCAAGGTGCTCGACCGCACGGGCCTGATCCTCGAGATTTTCGGCGCCCGCGCGCGCACGGCCGAGGGGCGATTGCAGGTCGAACTGGCGCAGCTGAGCTACCAGAAAAGCCGCCTCGTGCGCACCTGGACCCACTTGGAACGCCAGCGCGGCGGCTTCGGCTTCTTGGCCGGTCCCGGCGAAAGCCAGCTTGAAAGCGACCGGCGCATGATCGGCGACAAGATCATCCGCCTGAAGCGCGACCTCGAAGAGGTCAAGCGCACGCGCGCTTTGCATCGCCGCTCGCGCGAGCGCGTTCCTTACCCGGTCGTTGCCCTCGTCGGCTACACGAACGCCGGAAAATCGACGCTGTTCAATCGCCTCGTGCATGCGCGGGTATTGGCGGCCGACATGCTGTTCGCGACACTCGACCCCACGATGCGGGCGCTCGAACTGCCGTCGGGCCGCAAGATCATCCTTTCCGACACGGTCGGCTTCGTGGCCGATCTGCCGCACGATCTTGTCGCGGCTTTTCGCGCCACGCTCGAAGAGGTGCTGGCGGCCGATCTTGTTCTGCATGTGCACGACGTCGCCCATCCGGAGACGGACGCGCAGGCGAGCGACGTGCGCGCGGTGCTGGCCGAGCTTGGCCGCAACCCCGCCGCCGACAATCCCTTCCTCGACGTGCTGAACAAAGCCGACCTGTTGGCGCCCGAAGCGCACGCAGCCTTGCTCGAACGCGCGGCACGCGAGCCCGATACGGCCGTCGTGTCGGCGGTTACGGGCGACGGCTGTGCGGATCTGCTCGAGCGCATCGAGCGGCGGCTGGCTGCGATCCGCGAGACGGTCGAGTACGATCTCGATTTCGCCGACGGTGCGGGGCTTGCCTGGCTGCATTCGCACGGCCGCGTGCTCGAAAGCCGCAGCGAAGAGGGGCGCCTGCATGTCGTCGTCGCCCTCGATCCGGCCGACCGCAAGCGCTTCGAACATCGCCGCGCCGCTGCCAACTGATTTTCGCCTTACGGGAGAGGCCGCCATGCCCGAATTGCCGCCCATCGAAGTGCTGCCGCGCGATCTGTCGGCGTGGGAAGCGGGCAATGCCGGCACGCCGTTTGTGCATCGCTTCGACAGCGGCGTGGCAGGCCCCACGGCGCTGGTCGTGGGCCTCACGCACGGCAACGAATTCTGCGGTGCCGAAACGCTGCACTGGGCTTTGTCGCAAGGCTTGCGGCCGCGCAAAGGCACTCTGGTGCTGGCCTTTGCGAACGTTGCGGCCTATCGCAGCTTCGATGCGGCTCAGCCGCTCGACAGCCGATTCGTCGACCGCGACATGAATCGCGTTTGGCGCAACGATTGGCTCGAAAACGAACGCACCGTCGAGGCTGCACGCGCACGCGAATTGCGCCCGTTCGTCGACGCGGCCGACTTCGTGCTCGACATCCATTCGACGACCTTCGACGTGCGGCCGTTTTTTGTCGGTGCCCGCGTGCCGCGCGCACGCGCTTTGGCCGAGCGCATCGGCTATCCGCGCACGATCCTGCTCGAAGACGGCGTATTCGAGGGGCGCACCCTCATCGAATACGCGCCCTTTGCCGCCAAGGACGGCGACAAGGCAGCCCTCGTCGTCGAATGCGGTGCACATTTTCTCGCCCGCTCGGTCGATGTGGCCAAGGCGACCTTCCTCGATTTCCTGGCGTGCCTCGACATGCTCGACCCGGCTTTCGTCGAAGCCCATCGCCCGGCCGTGGCGTCGGCCCCGGCCGGGATCTACGATGTTTCGGTCGTGCATGTCGCCCAGTCGGACGCGCCGCATTTCGTGCAGCCTTTCGTCGGCTTCGAGGAGGTCGCGGAGGGGACATTGATCGCGCGCGACGGCGATCTCGAAATCCGCGCCCCCTATCCGCGCTGTACCGTGCTGTTCCCGAAGGCGATTCCGGCCAAGGGGCGGGAGCTCGTCACGCTCGGCCGCAGGGTCGATTGAGCCAGGTCGATTGAGAACGTCTCCTAACTTTCTGAAAATATTAATTTTCTATTCGTTTGACATCGCCCGGGCGGGAGCCTAGAACGCTTGGCACTCGCCCGGGGAGACTGCTAACAGGCATCTCCGCCCGGCGTTTTCGAAGAACCCTCCCGGAGGAGATTGCACGATGAAATTCCGGCCGTTGAACGACCGAGTCCTGGTCGAAGCCCTCGATCAAGAAACCAAGACCAAGGGCGGCATCATCATTCCCGATACCGCCAAGGAAAAGCCGCAGCAGGGCAAGGTCATTGCCGCCGGTCCCGGTGCGCGCACCGAAGACGGCAAGCTGCAGCCGATGGGCGTGAAGTCCGGCGACAAGATCCTGTTCGGCAAGTGGTCGGGCACGGAAGTGAAGATCGACGGCAAGGACCTTCTGATCATGAAGGAATCCGACATTCTCGGCGTGATCGAATAAGGCTGCGGATTTTTCGCAGCGCAATTTTTTGGAAGGAACAGCATCATGGCAGCTAAAGAAGTTCGGTTCGGCGGCGACGCCCGCGCGCGCATGCTGCGCGGCGTCGACATCCTCGCCGACGCGGTCAAGGTGACGCTGGGGCCCAAGGGCCGCAACGTCGTGATCGAAAAGTCGTTCGGCGCCCCGCGCATCACCAAGGACGGTGTGACGGTCGCCAAGGAAATCGAACTGCTCGACAAGTTCGAAAACATGGGCGCCCAGATGGTGCGCGAAGTCGCCATCAAGACCGGCGATCTCGCCGGCGACGGCACGACGACGGCCACGGTTCTGGCCCAGGCGATCGTGCGCGAAGGTGCCAAGGCCGTGGCCGCGGGCATGAACCCGATGGACCTCAAGCGCGGCATCGACATCGCGGTCGAGAAGGTCGTGGCCGACCTCAAGAAGCGTTCGAAGAAGATCTCGACGTCGGACGAAGTTGCCCAGGTCGGCACCATCTCGGCCAACGGCGACACCGAAGTCGGTCAGATGATCGCTGACGCCATGGCCAAGGTCGGCAACGAAGGCGTCATCACCGTCGAAGAAGCCAAGACCGCCGAGACCGAACTCGAAG
>JAIXXA010000001.1 GCA_027490975.1 Rhodospirillaceae bacterium | reverse complement strand
GGCGCAAAAAGAACGTGCATGTATTCGTGTTCTTCATCTTCCTGGTCGGCAATATCGGCGGCAGCTTGACGCCGCTGGGCGACCCACCGCTGTTCATCGGCTTTCTTGAAGGCGTGGATTTCTTCTGGACGACGAAGTCGATGCTGGCGCCGATGCTGCTGGTCGCGATTCCGCTGCTGGTCGCTTTCTACGCGCTCGACAGCTATTTCTATCGCAGCGAAGGAACCCCGCCCAAACCGTCGGGCGAAGCTTTCGCGGTCGAAGGCAAGATCAACCTGCTGCTTCTGGTGGGCATCGTTGCGGCGGTGCTGATGTCGGGCGTGTGGCGCCCGGACATGCCGATCGAGATCTATTTCACGCCCGTCGCCCTCGAAAGCGTCGTGCGCTCGGTGCTCCTGTTGGCGCTTGCCTGGGCATCGCTCGTCCTGACCGACAAAGACAGCCGCACGGCGAACGGATTCAGTTGGGAACCGATCGCGGAAGTCGCCAAGCTTTTTGTCGGCATTTTCGTGACGATCGTGCCTGTGCTCGCGATCATTCGGGCGGGCCAGGACGGCGCGCTCGGCGGCCTCATCGCGCTGCTCAACAGCAACGGCCAGCCCGACAACACGATGTATTTCTGGATCACCGGACTGCTGTCGGGCTTTCTCGACAATGCGCCGACATACCTGCTGTTCTTCAACCTGGCGGGCGGCGATCCCGAGACCCTCATGGGACCGCTCGCGACCACATTGCTGGCGATCTCGTGCGGATCGGTGTTCATGGGCGCGCTCACCTACATCGGCAACGCACCCAATTTCATGGTCAAGGCGGTTGCCGAAAAAGGCGGCATCAAGATGCCCAGCTTCTTCGGCTATATGCTGTGGTCGTGCGTGTTGCTGCTGCCGCTTTTTGCGCTCGTCACGCTGGTCCACTTTCGCTAGGTTCGAAAAAAACCGAGCGGAGCCGGGCCGATGCGCGTTGCTGGATTTGTCGTCGTATTCCTTCTGATCGCCACACCCGCCCTCGCCGCCGAAGGGCTCGACGGCTCGAAGCTCGGCATCGTCTGGGCCATGCCGTTTGTCGGCATTCTGCTGTCGATCGCGATTCTCCCGCTCGCCGCACCCAAGCTCTGGCACCACCATTACGGCAAGATCGCGCTTGGCTGGGCGCTTGCGTTCCTGCTGCCCTTTGCGGCCGTCGCCGACCTCGGCACGGTCGTGGAAACCACCGCGCATGTGCTGCTGGGCGAGTACATCCCGTTCATCATCCTGATCGGCTCGCTGTTCACGGTCGCGGGCGGCGTGCTGCTGCGCGGCAACATCCACGGCAGTGCCGCCACGAACACGGGGCTTCTCGCCATCGGGACCTTCATCGCGAGCTTCACCGGCACCACCGGGGCCGCCATGCTGATGATCCGCCCGATGCTGCGCGCCAACGACAATCGGCGCCACAACGCGCATGTGTTCGTGTTTTTCATCTTTCTTGTTGCCAATGTCGGCGGCAGCCTCACCCCGCTCGGCGATCCGCCGCTGTTCCTGGGCTTCCTCAAAGGGGTCGATTTCTTCTGGCCCACGGTGCATCTGTTTTTGCCGATGCTGACGGTGACCGTGCTGCTGCTCGTCGCGTTCTATTTCGTCGACAGCTACTACTACCGTTTCGACACGCATCTGCCGTCCAAGCCCGACCCTACGCCCGACACGAGGCTGCGCCTGGAAGGCCGGCTCAATCTGCTGCTGCTGGGCGGCGTGGTCGGCGCGGTGCTGCTGTCGGGTGCTTGGAAATCCGGCGTCACGTTCAAGCTGCTGGGCGTGGCTCTGTCGCTCGAAGGTCTGGTGCGCGATGCGCTTCTGCTGGGCTTGGCGGCCGTGTCGGTCGCGGCCACCGCCAAGCAGGTGCGCGACGACAACGGCTTCAGCTGGGGGCCGATCCTCGAGGTCGCCAAGCTCTTTTTCGGCATCTTCGTGACGATCGTGCCGGTCATCGCGATGCTGCGCGCCGGCACCGACGGCGCGTTCGCGGGGCTTGTCCATCTCGTCACGCATCCCGACGGCACGCCCAACGTCGCGATGTATTTCTGGATGACGGGCCTGCTGTCGAGTTTCCTCGACAATGCGCCCACCTATCTCGTTTTCTTCAATCTTGCGGGCGGCGATCCCGAAATATTGATGGGCCCGCTCGCGGCCACGCTGGCCGCGATCTCGGCCGGGGCCGTGTTCATGGGGGCGAACTCGTATATCGGCAACGCGCCAAATTTCATGGTGAAGGCCGTCGCCGAAGAGGCGGGCGTGCGCATGCCGAGTTTCTTCGGCTACATGGGCTGGGCGTTCGTGTTCCTGATCCCGTGTTTTGCGCTGACGACCTGGCTGTTCTTCATCTGACGCGCGCTTGCGCGGCCGCGCGCGCCACGGCCAAAAGCGCATCGCGGTCGTCGGCAGCGGCACTCTTGCAGCGCCGCTCGGCGCCGCAAGACTCGCAACGATGCGCCAAGGTCCAGCCGCCGCGCGCGGGTTCGACCGCAACGGGCCGCATGGCCCCGCCGCATTCGGCCGCCCGGTCGCCCGGATTGACGTCGACATGGCGCGACCACAGGCAGTACGGGCAATGGTTGGTGTAGCCGTCGCCCGCGACTTGCGCTCCGCAACGGCCGCACGCAAAGTCTTCGATGCGGCGCTGGAAGCGTTTGCTCATAGCCCCAGCAGATAGCGCGCAAGGCCGAAAGCCGCCCCCGCGATAACCAGCCAATGGATCGCAAGGCCGACGCGCACAAGAAGGCCGAGTGCAGCGACCGCCACCGCGATCGCGACATAGTCCACGCCGGTCGCGGGCCAGAACACGGCTTGGCCCAGGAATACGCCGAGATTGAGGATCACGCCCACGACGGCGGCCGTGATCGCCCCCAATGCCGCCGACGCGGCTTTGTTTTCGTGCAGCCCCTCGACATAGGGGGCACCCGCAAGGATGAAAAGGAAACTCGGCAGGAACGTAACGTAAGTGGCCAGCAGCGCCGCGACGGTGGCTGTCGCCAGCGGATCGGCCGCACCGGCGTTCCATCCTGCGAAGAACCCGACATACTGCAGCACCAGAATGAGCGGCCCCGGCGTGGTTTCGGCGAGCGCCAAGCCGTTCAGCATGTCGGCGGGCGTGAGCCAACCGTAGAGATTGACGGCGGCGTCGGCCACATAAGGCAGAACGGCATAGGCGCCGCCGAACGTGACGAACGCGGCTTTCGTGAACAAGGCCGCCACGTCGGCGAAAGGTGCGGACCCCATCGCATAGAGCACGCCCGCCACCGGGATCGCCCACAGCGCGGCGAACACAGCGCTCAAGCCCGCAAAACGCAGCATGGGCCGGGACGGCAGCAGCACGTCGTCGGGCACCTCGCCGCCGGTCGCAGCCGCATGTCCGCCGGTCGCGAATGGCGAGGCGGCATCGCCTCGCGCCGACAGCACGCCCGCGAGCGCTGCTGCCGCCACGACCCACGGAAAGCCGATGTCGAGAAAATGGATCGCCACGAAAGCGGCGACGGCAAGCGCCGCCGCTTGCCATGTCTGCAGCGCCTTCTTGCCGATGCGCCAGACCGCATGCAGCACGACGGCAACGACAACGGGTTTGAGCCCGTCGAAGATCGCCCCCACCGCCCCCGTCTCGCCGTGCACGGCGGCGATGTAGGATAGCACCAGCATGCACAAAGCGCCGGGCAGCACGAACAAGGCGCCGGCCGCAACCCCGCCCCAGGTGCCGTGCAGGCGCCAGCCGATGTAGGTTGCGAGCTGCTGCGCTTCCGGCCCCGGCAGCAGCGTGGCGAACGAGAGCCCGCGCAGGAAACTGCGCTGGCCGATCCAGCGCTGCTTGTCGACGAGATCGTGCTGCATCATCGCGATCTGGCCGGCCGGGCCGCCGAAGGACAGGCAGCCGAGCTTGAACCAATAGGCGAGTGCCATGCGGTAGCTCGGCCGGTCGCCGAAAGCGGGTGCGGAAGCGTCAGGCATTGCCGTCTCCTCTCGAGCCGAGCCCGGCAAAGGGTTCGCCCAAAAGGCAGCGCTTGGACGAGCGGATCGTCTTGGAGAAACCGGGGCGACTGCCGATGGCCCCGCGCGTTCGTTCTCTACGACGGTGCGCCGAAAACCGCAAGTTACGCTTACTTGAAGCGAACTTTCATGATTTCGTAGGCCTTGCTGCCGCGCGGCGTGGTCACTTCGACCGTGTCGCCGGCCTGCTTGTTGATGAGGGCGCGCGACAGGGGCGACGTGATCGAAATGCGGCCCTTTTCGACGTCGGCTTCGTCGGCGCCGACGATCTGGTAGGTGGCCTCTTCGTTTGTGTCGATGTCGGCCAGCGTGACCTTTGCCCCGAATTTGATGTGTTTTCCCGACAGCGAGGCGACGTCGATGATTTCGCCGCGGCTCACCTTGTCCTCGAGTTCGCCGATGCGCCCTTCGATGAAGGATTGGCGTTCGCGTGCGGCATGGTATTCGGCATTTTCCGAAAGATCGCCGTGGTCGCGGGCTTCGGCGATGGCGCGAATGACGGCCGGACGCTCGACGGTTTTGAGGTTCTTGAGTTCCGCTTCGAGGCGTTCGTAGCCCTCGCGCGTCATCGGAATCTTGTCCATTGCTTGCCGATCCGTGCCCTAACGCTTCCTGTTTTTGCGTCGCCGATTTTGCATCGACGCCCGCCCCCGATGCGATCCATCAACGCTGGTCCGTCGCGGGCGGTCTTCCATGACCGGCCGTCGCGCAAGACCCGCTGGTGAGGGGATCGCCGTCAGAAGGCGCCTTTAAAGTACGCCTGCAGCGGCGCAACTTCAAGACTGCCGGCGCGCAGGGCCGCGATCGCCTCGGCCGCCGCGCGGGTACCTGCCACGGTCGTGTAGTAGGCAATCCCGCCCATCAAGGCGGCATGGCGCAGGCTGAACGAGTCGGCAACAGCCTGAGCGCCGTCGGTTGTATTGAACACAAGGTGAACTTTGTTCGATTTTATGGCGTCCACGATATGCGGCCGGCCCTCGAGCACCTTGTTCACATGTGCGACATCGACGCCGTTTTTGCGCAAAAACACGGCCGTTCCGCCGGTCGCCATCACGCCGAAACCGAGTGCGACCAGTTTTCGCACGGGTCCCAGGATCGCCTTTTTGTCGGCGTCGCGCACAGACACGAACAGCGTGCCGGCGGTGGGCAGTTTCTGCGACGCCCCGATCTGTGCCTTGGCGAAGGCATGGCCGAAATCGGCATCGATGCCCATGACCTCGCCGGTCGATTTCATCTCCGGTCCCAGGATCGTGTCGGAGCCCGGGAAGCGCGCAAACGGGAACACGGCCTCCTTGACGGCGACATGGTCGAGCTTGCGTTTCTTGAGCTTGAAACTCGCAAGGCTTTCGCCCGCCATCACGCGTGCGGCGATCTTGGCGATCGCGACGCCGGTTGCCTTGGCGACGAACGGCACCGTGCGCGAGGCGCGCGGATTGACCTCGAGCACGTAGACGCGCCCCTCTTTGACCGCGAACTGCACGTTCATGAGCCCGACCACGCCGAGCCCGCGCGCGAGTGCCGCCGTCTGGCGCTCGATCTCGTCGAGGATCTTCTTGGGCAGCGAGTAGGGCGGCAGCGAACACGCGCTGTCGCCCGAATGGATGCCCGCCTCCTCGATATGCTCCATGATGCCGGCCACGTGCACGGTCTCGGCATCGGCCACCGCGTCGACATCGACCTCGATCGCGTCCTGCAGATAGCTGTCGATCAGCACCGGGTTTTTGCCCGACACGCGCACGGCCTCGGCGATGAAGCTGCGCAACTGGTCGACCGAATGCACGATCTTCATCGCCCGCCCGCCGAGCACGTAGCTCGGGCGCAGCAATACGGGATAGCCGATGCGTGCGGCTTCTTCTTCCGCTTCGGCAGCCGAAAACGCCGTGCCCGACGCGGGCTGCTCCAGCCCGAGCCTGTTCAACAGCTTGGCGAACCGCTGGCGATCTTCGGCCAAGTCGATCGCATCGGGCGTGGTGCCGAGGATCGGAATGCCGGCTTCGGCGAGCGCATCGGCAAGACGCAGCGGCGTCTGCCCGCCGAACTGGCAGATCACGCCGAGAACTTTGCCGTTGCTCTGCTCGCGCCGCACGATCTCGATCACGGTTTCGGGCGTGAGCGGCTCGAAATAGAGCCGGTCGGCCGTGTCGTAGTCGGTCGAGACGGTCTCGGGGTTGCAGTTGACCATGATCGTCTCGAAGCCTGCCTCGCGCAACGCATAGACAGCGTGCACGCAGCAATAGTCGAACTCGATCCCCTGGCCGATGCGGTTGGGCCCGCCGCCCAAGATCACCACTTTGGTGCGGTCGGTCGCGTCGTCTTCGCTTTGCGCCGCCCCGAACGCCGGCGTTTCGTAGCTCGAATAAAGATACGGCGTGAGGCTCGCGAATTCGGCCGCACACGTGTCGATGCGCTTGAAGACGGGCACCACGCCGAGCGCGCGGCGCGCGGCCGCCACCTCCGCCTCGCTTTTGCGCGCGAGCTGGGCGAGTTTGGCGTCGCCGAAACCCATCTGCTTGAGCCGCGTCCAGCCGGCCGCATCCTTGGGCAAGCCGGCTGCCTTGACGGCGGCTTCTTCGGCGACCAGCTCTTCGACCTGGCGCACGAACCAAGGATCGAAGCTCGAAATCCGGCAAATGTCTTCGACATTGAAGCCGAAGCGCAGCGCTTGCCCGATCACGAGCAGCCGGTCGGGCGAAGGCCGCGCGAGGGCGGCCACGATCGCCTCGCGGATCTTGCCCGCGTCGTCGTCGGGAATGTCGATCTCGTCGAGCCCGCTGAAGCCCGTCTCCATCGAGCGCAGCGCCTTCTGCAGCGCCTCCTTGAAATTGCGGCCGATCGCCATCGCCTCGCCGACCGATTTCATCGAGGTCGACAGCAATTGCGGCGTGCCCGGAAATTTCTCGAACGTGAAGCGCGGCATCTTGACCACCACATAGTCGATGGTCGGCTCGAACGCGGCGGGTGTCACGCCCGTGATGTCGTTCTTGAGTTCGTCGAGCGTGTAGCCGACGGCGAGTTTGGCCGCGATCTTCGCGATGGGAAAGCCCGTCGCCTTCGAGGCGAGGGCGGACGAGCGCGACACGCGCGGATTCATCTCGATCACGACCATGCGCCCGGTCTTGGGATCGACCGCGAACTGCACGTTCGAGCCGCCGGTATCCACGCCGATCTCGCGCAACGTCGCGATCGAGGCGTTGCGCATGATCTGGAATTCCTTGTCCGTCAGCGTCAGCGCCGGGGCGACCGTCACGCTGTCGCCGGTATGGATGCCCATCGGGTCGATGTTTTCGATCGAGCAGACGATGATGCAGTTGTCGTTGCGGTCGCGCACGACCTCCATCTCGTATTCTTTCCAGCCCAGCACGCTTTCTTCGACGAGCGTCGATCCGACGGGGCTCGCGCGCAACGCGCCGAACACGATCTGCTCGTATTCGTCGACGTTGTAGGCAATGCCGCCGCCAGTACCCCCCATCGTGAAAGAGGGGCGGATGATGGCGGGCAGGCCGACGGCTTCGAGCGCGGCCTTGGCGTCGTCCATGCTTTTGACGAGCATGGATTTCGGGCTTTCCAGGCCGATCTTCGACATTGCGTCGCGAAAGCGCAGCCGGTCTTCGGCCTTGTCGATCGCGTCGCGATTGGCGCCGATAAGCTCCACGCCGTATTTTTCGAGCACGCCCGAATCCGCAAGCGCCATCGCCACGTTGAGGGCCGTCTGCCCGCCCATCGTGGGCAGCAGCGCGTCGGGCCGTTCCTTGGCGATGATTTTTTCAACGATGTCGGGCACGATGGGTTCGACATATGTGGCATCCGCCAGCGACGGATCGGTCATGATCGTGGCCGGGTTCGAGTTGACCAGCACGATGCGGTAGCCCTCTTCCTTGAGCGCGCGGCAGGCTTGCGTGCCCGAATAGTCGAACTCGCACGCCTGCCCGATCACGATGGGCCCGGCCCCGATGATGAGAATGGATTTGATGTCGGTGCGCTTGGGCATGTGTCAGGCCGCCTTCGAGTTGGTCATCAATTCCGTGAAGCGCGCGAACAGGTAATGCGCGTCCTGCGGGCCGGGGCTGGCTTCGGGGTGGTATTGCACCGAGAAGGCCGGGCGGTCGAGGCAGCGCAGGCCTTCGTTGGTTTGGTCGAACAGCGACACGTGCGTGACCTTGGCCGACGCGGGCAGCGTTTCGGGCAGCACCGCAAAGCCGTGGTTCTGGCTCGTGATCTCGACCTTGCCGGTTTCGAGATCCTTGACCGGGTGGTTGGCCCCGCGATGGCCGCGCGCGAGCTTTATCGTCGTGGCCCCCAAAGCAAGGGCCAGCAATTGATGGCCCAAGCAGATGCCGAAGATCGGCACGCGCCTGTCGAGCAGCGTTCGGATCGTCGGCACGGCATATACACCTGTCGCCGCCGGATCGCCGGGGCCGTTCGACAGGAACACGCCGTCGGGTTTGTGGCGCAGCACGTCTTCGGCCGTGGCTTGGGCGGGCAGCACCGTCACTTTGCAGCCGGCCTCGGCCAAGCAGCGCAGGATATTGCGCTTGGCCCCGTAGTCGATCGCGACCACGTGGAATTTTGGTTTTCCCAACTTGCCGTAGCCTTTGCCGAGCGCCCAGGCGGTTTCGTCCCACGTGTAGCTTTGGCGCGCGGTCACTTCCTTCGCGAGGTCCATGCCTTCGAGTCCCGGCCATGCGGCGGCCTCCGCGACCAACGCGGCTGCATCGATCTTGCCGTCCGGGCGATGGATAAGCGTTCCGTTGGGCGCACCCGCGTCGCGGATATGGCGCGTCAAAGCACGCGTATCCACGCCGCAAATGCCGGGGATGCCGTTGGCCTTCAGCCATGCATCGAGCGTTTGCGTCGAACGGAAATTCGACGGGGCGGTGACGTCTTCGCGCAGCACGAGCCCGCGCGCGGCCGGCACGAGCGTTTCGATATCTTCGGGGTTGGTTCCGACATTGCCGACATGCGGGAACGTAAACGTCACGATCTGGCCCGCATAGGACGGATCGGTGAGGATCTCCTGGTAGCCGGTGATCGAGGTGTTGAAGCACACCTCGCCGGTCTTCTTGGCCGCGGCCCCGAGCCCCTTGCCCCAGAAGACCGTGCCGTCGGACAGCGCCAAGGCGGCAGTTGCACCGGGCGGCGGGCTCGATTTGCGGTTGGGCATCGGCGATCTCCTCGGGCGGCGGCAGACAGTCAATGCAAGCCGTCTACGCAAAGCGCGGAGGGCGGGTCAATCGTCGCTTTTCCACAGCCCAAAGCTCTGATCCGACGATGTTTTCCGGCATGCGGACCAGCACACAGGCAGCGCGCAGTCAGCGAATCGCTGGTCTTTTTTAGACCGTTCGGATAAGACTGTACCGAATGGTAAAACAGATTGCCGAACGCGCCGACCTGTTGCCGAAGCTCGCCCAACTGTTCCGCAGTCGCGGCTACGAGGGCACGTCGCTTGCCGCGATCGCGGCAGCGACCGGTTTAGGCAAAGGCAGCCTCTACCATTTCTTCCCGCGCGGAAAGCCCGAGATGGCGCAAGCCGTGCTCGACGAAACGGCCGCGTGGTTCGCGCGCGCCGTCTTGGGGCCCTTGCGCCATCCAGGCCCGCCGCGTGTGGCCATTCGCGAAATGTGCCGCGCCCTCGAAGCGCACCACAAAGGCGGCACGCAGATCTGCGCCTTTGCGCTGTTCGCGGCCGACGAAACGCAGACGCTGTTTGCGGCCCCGTTGCGCATGCATTTCCAGCAATGGATCGAAGCCTTGGCGCGCGTACTGGTGCTCGCAGGCCGCGGAGCCGCCGCCGCGCGCACCGAAGCGTTCGATGCGGTCGCGTGCATTCAAGGCGCGATCATTCTGGCGCGTGCGGCCGAAGACGGGCGCGTGTTTGCAGGGGCGGTGGCGCGGCTCGAAGCGCGGCTATGCGCCTAGCGCTGCAGGCTTCGGCCCGCCGGTCGCCCAATCCATAAGCTCGACCGTGTGAACGACCGGCATGTCGGCAGCGGCCGCAATCTGCGCCATGCAGCCGATGTTGCCGGCGGCGACGAGGCTTGCCCCGGTCGCCGCAAGATTGGCGACCTTGCGCGCCTGCAATTGCTTGGCGATTTCGGGCTGCATCAGATTGTACGTACCGGCCGAGCCGCAGCACAGATGCCCTTCGGCCGGATCGCGCATTGCAAAGCCCGCGTCGGCGAGCAGCTTGCGCGGCACCGCCCCCAGCTTCTGCCCATGCTGCAGCGAGCAGGCCGAATGGTACGCGACGACCAATGGCTCGGGCGCTTTTGCCGTCGGCTTCAGATCGCGCAGCACTTCCGAAATGTCGCGCGCGCGGCTCGACACGGCTTCGGCCTGAACCTTCAGCTGCGCATCTTCGCGGAACATGAAGCCATAATCTTTGACCGTGGTGCCGCAGCCCGAGGCGTTGACGACGATCGCGTCCGGCCCGCGCCCGTCCCATAGGCCCATCCAGGCGCGGATATTGGCCGCCGCCGATTCGTGGCTCGCCTCGACATTGCCCATGTGGTGCGTGAGCGCCCCGCAGCAGCCCGAACCCGGAGCGATCGCCACTTCGCAGCCAAGGCGCGTGAGCACGCGCACCGTGGCTTCGTTGATCTGCGGGGCCAGCACTTGCTGGGCGCAGCCCTGCAGCAAGGCCACGCGCATTTTGGTTTCGCCTTGCGCCGGGAAGATCCGCGCCGCACCGATCTGCGAGGGCGACGGGATCGATGTCGGCGCCATTTCCAACATTGCGCGCAGCCGCGCAAGCGGCCCGGTCTGCGGCAGCAGACCCTTCAAGGGCCGTGCGAGCAATGCGCCGACAAGGGCCACGCGGAAGCGCATCGGGTGCGGCAACACGGCTGCGAGCACGCGGCGCAGCAAACGTTCGTGCCAGGGCCGCACATAGGTCGCCTCGATATGCGCGCGCGCATGGTCGACGAGATGCATGTAGTTCACGCCCGACGGGCACGTGGTCATGCAAGAGAGGCACGACAGGCATCGATCCACGTGCTTGACCGTGCGCGCCTCGGCCGGCCGGTTCTTTTCGAGCATGTCCTTGATCAGATAGATGCGCCCGCGCGGAGAGTCGAGTTCGTCGCCGAGCAGCGTATAGGTCGGGCATGTGGCCGTGCAGAAGCCGCAATGCACGCATTTGCGCAGGATCGCTTCCGACGCCTTCATGTCGGGATCGGCCAATTGGGCGAGGGTGAAATTCGTTTGCATCTGGGGCGCTCTCAGTAGGCTTCCGACAGACGGCCGGGATTGAGGATGCCCTTGGGATCGAACTGGGCTTTGACGCCGCGGTTGAGGGCGGCGACACCCGCCGACGGCGGCTCGAAGACGGGCACGGCCAAGCGCAGCGCATCGGGGGCGCGCATCAAGGTCGCGTGGCCTTCCGGAAAGCTTGCGCGGATGGCGGCAGCGTGCACATCGCCGATCGCGGGGACCGCCAGCCACACGAGGCCCCCGCCCCAATCGCAGATCCAATCGGCGTCGGACACGGAAGCTGCGACAGCGGGCCCTTGCGTGGGGGCTGCCGACACGCGCCAGATCGCGGCGCTGCGGTCGGGCAGCAGGGAAGCGACATCGCGGATCTCGCGCCAGAGTTTGAGGCTGCGCATCGTGTGCAATTCTTCAACCGGCCCGAACGCGCCCAAGCTGCGGCACAAGGCTTCGCAGCGGGCCGCGACCGAAACGGCCGTACCCTCGACGCGGATGGCGGTCACGCTCGCTTGCGCCTGCGCGACATGATCGACGCTTGAGCGTGCGGCCGCACGCTTGGGCAGATAGGCGGCCCCCGACACTTCCCATGGGCTGTTGAGCGCGTCGGCCATCGCGGAAACGGCCCTGGCGGGATCGAGGCCGAACACGAGCACGCTGCGCGTCTTTGCCCCTGCCGGCATCACTTTGACCGTGACGCGGTCGAGCACGGCAAGCGTGCCCATCGAGCCTGCGACGATCTTCGGCAGATCGTAGCCGGTCACGTTCTTGACGACCTTGGAGCCGGCCTTGAATTCCTCGCCGCGCCCCGACACGCCGGAAAATCCCAAGAAATGGTCGCGTGCCGAGCCCATCTTGATGCGGCGCGGCCCGCCAAGATTGGCGGCCAATGCGCCGCCGATGCTGCCGCTGTCGGCTTCCGCGATCCCGTAGAGCGCGCCCAGAT
>JAIXXA010000163.1 GCA_027490975.1 Rhodospirillaceae bacterium | reverse complement strand
GGGGCTGTTCCGCTAACGCGCCGCGTCTTCGGACGCGCGCTCCAAACGCAACGGCGGCGGGGACGGTCTTCGGACCGTCCCCGTTTCTTTTGCATCTGTCGTTTTAAGTTGTTTTTTGTTTAGAACGGCGCGGTGTTTGCAGAAGGTGGTGCCCTTCTATCTTTTCAAAAAGAATGTAAATTTTATTTCAAAATCGAATTTAATACTCGATAAATGAATTTTTCTTCTTTTTATATCATAGACTTGTACTGTCATTAAAAATCCGTATACTCATTTTGCGAATCGTTTATGGGCGTGGAGACGCTACGGCGCGACGTTCGAGCAACCTCGTCGTCTTGCAACATAAACGAGAAATTTCGACAGAAGTCGAAATGAACAACCAGAAAGGGACCACACAATGTCGAACTCCGTGAACACCAATATCGGCGCCTATACGGCCCTGGCTTCGCTGCGCACGACGCAAAACGCGCTCAACGTCGCATCCAAGCAGGTTCAGACCGGTTATCGCGTTGCCGACGCGCAAGACGATGCTTCGACCTTCTCGGTGGCACAAGGCATTCGCGGCAACCTGCAGGCCTACGGCGCCATCCAGGCGTCGCTTGCCAGCGGCGTCGGCATCGGCACAGTGACGCAGGCCGCGCTCACCAATGTGTCGAACCTCATCGGCAACCTGCAGGCCAAGATCACGCAGCTTGCCGACGGGTCGATCAGCGCCAACCAGCGTTCGATCTACACTGCCGACTTCAATGCGCTCACGGCCCAGGTCGCAAACTTCATCAGCCAGGCGAGCTACAACGGCACGAACCTGCTCTCCGCAGGTTCGACAGCCAAGACCTTCCTTGCCGATACCAATGCGACCGTCCTCACCATCACGTCCCAGTCGACCGTCGATGCGGCCTTCAACACGTTCGCATCGACCGCCAACATCGTTGCCACCGCTTCGGATGCAGCCGCCGGCCTCAGCAGCCTTTCGACCTTCCAACAGGCAGTGGCGACGTCGCTCGGCGCGAATGCGGCCGAAACGCGCACGCTCACGCTGCAGTCGGGCTTCGTGAACGCGATCGTGGACGCAACCACGACCGGCCTCGGCGCCATCGTCGATGCCGACATCGGCAAAGCGTCGGCCGTCGTACAGGCACAGCAGGTTCGCCAGCAGCTCGGCATCCAGTCGCTGTCGATCGCAAACCAGCAGCCCTCGGTTCTGCTGGGCCTGTTCCGCTAGCACGCACGCAAGATCCCCCGTCGCAGACGGGGCAAGAAGCCGGCCAAGGGCCCCGCTCAGCGCGGGGCCCTTTGTCTTTATGACGGAACAAAAAGCGTTCTGCCGCAAAATTTTCTGCAATACCGCGGCGGTGACGCCGCAGCTTCGAGCCGGTATACTGGTGCGCATAAGGACGCACGGAAATACGAGGCGCGGACGTGATCGAAACTTGTCTAACCATATCGAAGCGGCGGCACGCCGCCGTGCACGCAAGAGCCGAGACTCTCAGCCGAGCGGTCGAGTCCGCCCTGGCGGCCGGCGGAAACTGATGGCGGGCCGCCACCCCCTGCTCGCCCAGCAGTTGCAGGAAATCACCCGCGACGGCGCGATCGACGTCGAACGGCTTTGCGAGATCGTCAGCCAAACCTACCGTCGCCTCGAGCAGGCAGGCATGCCGTCGCGGGCATCGGAAGAGCCGCGGCTCGGGGATTTCGCAGACCTGTCGTCCGATTGGTTCTGGGAGACAGACGCGTCGCATCGCTACACGTTTTTGTCGGACGGCATTCGCCGCATCGGCATCGAGCCCCTAACCCAGATCGGCAAATCGCGCTGGGACATGTTCGACGCGGAGTGGACTCGCGATCCGGCCTTCGGCGCGCATATCGAGGCGGTCGACCGGCAAGAACCCTTTGCGGACCTCGTCTTTCGCCTGAAAGCGCCGGGCGTGGACGGCTGCTGGATTTCGATGTCGGGCAAGCCGCGTTATGCGGCGACCGGCGCTTTCGAAGGCTATCGCGGCACGGCGCGCGAGATCGGCCTGCAAATCGAAGCAGATCGCCAACTGCGACTGTCCATCGTGGCCCAAACGGGGTTGCTCGAAGAACTTGAGAAAACCCGCGAGCGTCTGGAGCTGGCGCTCGAAACGGCCGCCATGGGCTGGTGGGATTTCGATACGCGCAGCGGCGAACAATACTGGTCGCCGCGCGCGCGCCAGATCTGGGGCGTAGGCCCCGAAGCCGAACCCAACTACGAAACCTTCGCCGCCGCCCTGCATCCCGACGACCGCGCCAGCCGCGGCGACCTTCTCGACAGCCGCCAATCGGTCGGCCGGCGGCTCTACCGGGTCGGCCTCCCGCACGGGGAGACACGCTATGTCCGCGAGGATTTTCGCATCGACCGGCGTGCGGACGGCACGATCGAGCGGATTTTCGCGACGGTGCCCGACCTTACCGACATCGAGACGCTGCGCACCGATGCCGAACGCGCAAAAGTGGCCGCGGAGCAAGCGAACGTCGCAAAGTCGCGCTTCCTTGCGACCATGAGCCACGAAATCCGCACGCCGATGAATGGCGTTCTCGGCATGGTCGAATTGCTGGCCGGCACCCTGCTCGACGCGCGCCAACGAAGCTATGTCGAGGTGGCAAGCCAGTCGGCCAGCGACCTGCTCGGCATCATCGACGCGATCCTCGATTATTCGCGCCTCGAAGCCGGCGACATGGCGATCGAAACCGTGCCCTTCGATCCGTCGGAGATCCTGAAACAGAGCGTCGCGCTGTTGACCGTCGCAGCCGAAAGCAAGGGGCTCGCCGTCAGTCTTGAGGTCGCCCCCGACCTGCCGGCACCGCTGGCGGGCGACCCCACGCGCTTTCGCCAAGTGCTGCTGAATCTCATCGGCAATGCCGTGAAGTTCACCGAAAGCGGTCGCATCGATCTGCGGCTCGACGTCGAAGCACCGGCAAGCGCGCGCCCGCTGCTTGTCGTCTCCGTCGCCGACACCGGCATCGGCATCGCCCAGGAAGCGCTCGAACATCTCTTCGACCGGTTCAACCAAGCCGATGCGTCGATCGCGCGCCGCTTCGGCGGGTCGGGCCTGGGTCTGGCGATTTCGCGCGAACTGGCGCTCCTAATGGGCGGCGACATCGCCGTACGATCCACACTGGGGCGCGGCTCGGTGTTCGAACTGCGCTTGCCGCTTGTCGTCGCAGTGACCGAAACGCCAGCGCTCGCGGGCGTTTCGGGCGCGGTGCACGAGAGCTTCCGCGAACTCAACGTGCTCGTCGCCGAGGACAACGAAGTCAACCGCATCGTCGTCGGCGAATTGCTGGTCCGCATGGGCCATCGCTGCACCTTCGCGCGCGACGGCGCCGAAGCGATCGCCCTGGCGCGGACGAACCATTTCGACGTGGTGTTGATGGACGCGCAGATGCCGCAAATCGACGGAATCGAAGCGACGCGCTGGATCCGCACGCTGCCAGCACCTTACAACGCCGTGCCGATCGTGGCTCAGACGGCCAACGCCATGCGCGGCGATCGCGAAAAATACATCGAAGCCGGCATGAACGACTACATCGCCAAGCCGATCCGCAGCGCCGAACTGGCCGCAGCCCTGCAACGCGCGACCGGGGCCGCGTCCAAGCCCACGCACGCGCGGCCCGCAGCAAGCGCGCCGGCGAGTTCGGCCGCGCGCAAGGGCCTCGCCGGGTTCGCCGCCGAACTGCGCAGCGCCACGGAAAGCAGCTAGCCATGGCGGATGCGGTTGCCTACAGCCCCTCGGAACTGCGCATTCTCGTCGTCGACGACAACCAGCAAATGCGCTCGATCCTCAAGTCGATGCTGAACGGTTTCGGCGTTACCCAGATCGTGCCCGCGGTCGACGGTGTGGACGCGCTCGACAAGCTCGCGGCGCAAACGTTCGACCTCGCGATCTGCGACTGGCTGATGACGCCGATGGACGGGCTTTCCTTCATCCAGGAAGTGCGCAAGCATCCGGTCCCAGCGCTGCGCAACCTGCCGATCCTGATGCTGACCGCGCAGAAGGAGATGCGCAACGTGCTCGAGGCGCGCAGCGCAGGCGTCGATGCCTACGTCGTCAAGCCCGTCAGCGCCTCGCAGCTCTGGGCGCGCCTCGAGACCATCATCCAGCGCGCCAAACATGTTTCGCCGGCAGAGCCGCGCGCGGCTGCCAAAGCCATCGTGGCTGCAACGAGCAGTCTGTCGCATCTTGCCGATGCGTATCGCGACGTGCTGCGATTGGATTGCGACGATCTGGCGCGCGGCATGGGCTTGCTGCTCTCCAGCGACTGGGACAATCGCGAGATTTGGAACGCGATGTTCAAGAAGGCGCACGATCTCAAGGGCCAAGCGGGATCGTTCGACTACACGCTCGCAACCGACCTTGCCGAGGTGCTGTGCGAGCTGCTGCGCCCGATCCGCCAAGAGTTTTCGCGCCGCAATCTGCGCGCGGGCGAACTCAAGACGGTGCTGCAGGCCAATATCGGGGCGCTGCAGCTGATCGCGCGCGAAAACATGATCGGCGACGGCGGTGCCGAGGGGCGCGAACTCCTCGACCAGATGGACACCAAACGCTACCGGATTCTGTCGGCCTGGGGCATCGAGCAATGAGCGACGAAGCTGCGATTGCGAATGCGGCGATCGCAGGCGAATTCGGCCCGCTCGAGCGCTATCTCGAATCGTACGGATTCGAAAGCCTCGTTCTTCGCTGGTCGCCGGACGCGGCCACGCTCGCAGTGCCCGAGCTTGCGTTTCTGCGCGACTATTGGCTTCGCTTGCCCAAAGCAGGCGCTCTTGCGCGCTTCGATGCGATCGATCCGCTCGAAATGCGCCCGGCACTCGGCAACGTTATGCTGCTCGAAGCCGACGATGCGGCCGACGACTATCGCTATCGCCTCTACGGGTCGCGGATCGCCGAACGCGTCGGCTTCGACCTCACCGGCAAGTTCACCCGGGACGTGCCGACCCATCCAGCAATCGGGCTCTTTTTCCGCGTCTGCTATCGGGCGTGCGCGCAGCGCAAGGTCCCGCTTTTCACGCGCCATACCCCGCCGACAAGCGTGGGCGTGGCCTATTGGAGCCGCCTCGTTCTGCCGCTCGCCGACGAAAAGGGCGCAGCACGCCATTTCCTCGTCGGCAACGTACCCGGCAAGGGCTATCCCATCTAAGGCGAGCGACCTATGGCGGGCGCAGGTGCCGCTTCAGGTCGCCGAAAGGGCGGCGTTGCGCGCGCGTTTGGTCGACTCGTCGGCAAGCCGTGTTGCCGCAGCAATGCGTTCGACATTCTGCGTGATAGACTGAACCGCATCGGCGGCCGCGCGCATATTCGAAGACATCTCGCGCGTCACCGAACTTTGCTCTTCGACTGCAGCGGCCGTGTTTGTGACGTATTCACGCACCGACTCGATCGATTTGCGGATCGCGGAGAGCCCGCCCACAACGTCCGTCGTAACGCTTTGGATATCGTTGATTTCTTTGGTGATCTGATCCGTTGCATCGGCTGCCTGCCGCGCCAGATTTTTGACCTCGTTTGCGACCACGGCAAATCCCTTGCCCGCATCCCCTGCCCGGGCGGATTCGATCGTCGCATTTAGGGCCAACAGATTGATCTGGCCTGCAATATTCTGGATTAGTTGGACGATACCGCCCATCGACTGCACCGCACCTGACAAGCGCTGCGTCGCGCGATCCGCCTCGGCGGCACGATCGTAAGCGCCGTCTGTTTCGCTGCGCGAACGAGCCATGCTCTGCGAGATTTCGCGAACCGACGCATCGAGTGCCTCGGCACCGGCCGCAACGGCCTGGACATTGTCTGTGGTCGTACGCGAGGCCGACGCAACCGCAGTCGACTGGACGCTTGCATCGCTGATGGCGCTGTCGACCTCGCCGAGGTTTGTGTCGATGATTTCGCGCACGCGCTCGGCGTTGCGCCGAGCGACGACTTGGGCGGTCGTGTCGGATGCGAATTTGACGACCTTAAATGGGCGACCCGACATGTCGAAGATTGGGTTGTAGCTCGCCTGAATCCAGATCTCGCGACCGCTTTTGTGGATGCGTCTGAACTCGCCCGCGACGAATTCGCCGCGCCCCAGCTTTTCCCATATAGCGCGGTATTCGGCAGATTGGCGTTCCGTCGGATCGACAAAGATCGAATGATGGCGGCCGACAACGTCAGCCTGCGCATAGCCCACTGCATCGAGAAAATTGCGGTTGGCATCGAGGATGACACCCTTCAAATCGAAGGAGATGATCGCTTGCGAGCGACCGAGCGCTTCGAGTTGCCCGACGCGTTCGGCGTCGCGCAGTTTGCGCGCAGTCACGTCGGAAGCGATTTTGACAACCTTATAGACCGCACCTGAGGAATCGCGAACCGGCAGATAGCTCGCACTCAACCAGATCTCCCGCCCCCCTTTGGCAACTCGGCAGATTTCGCCCTGCGAGGGTTCGCCGCTCTTGAGCTTTGCCCAAAAGCCGCGATAGCCTTCGCTGTCGCGTTCGTCCGGCAACACGAAGATCAAGTGGTGTTTGCCGACGATTTCTTCGCGAGCATAGCCGACGGCCCCCAGAAAATTCGCGTTCGCCGTCAGAATCTTTCCGTCCGGAGTGAACTCGATGAACGCCAATGCCGCATCTACCGCCGCAAGCTTCGCTGCGTTGTCGCGCTTCGTCGCATCAAAAAAGAAACCACTCATCTGTTCTTGCGCTCCCAACTCACGCTCTTGAAACGTCGAACACTAGCCGGATACCACAGCCTAATCGTGACAAATGATCGTTTGAGGATACATGAAAAATGGCCTGTCCTGCTAGTATTGTATTGAATTCCACCCAATCTTGATGGGGAAAAAATGGTAAAAATAGCTGCAGCTTTTGTAGGCGTCGCAACAATGCTGGCGCTTCCCTCGATGGCGCAAATACAAAGCGAGAAAGCGACCTATCGCGTAGTGCGGATGGCCGAGGGGCTGGAAAATCCGTGGGCGTTGGCTTTGCTGCCCGACGGCCGGCTGCTCGTTACCGAGCGCCCGGGCCGCTTGCGCGTGATCGAAAACGGCGCATTGCAGCCGAACCCGCTGGCGGGCGTGCCGGAGGTTTGGGCGCGCGGCCAAGGCGGTCTGTTCGATCTTGCCCTGCATCCGGAGTTCCAGTCGAACCGCCTGCTCTATTTCAGCTACGCGGCCCCCGTCGGAAACGGAGCATTGACGCGGCTGGCGCGCGCACGCCTTGGTGCAGCCGGCCTGGAAAATGTAGAGACCCTGTTCGAATCGACGCCGGCCGTATCGTCGGCGCGGCATTTCGGCGGCCGTATCGTTTTCGGGCGCGACGGCAAGGTCTATCTCACCACCGGCGACCGTGCCGACGACATGCGCTCTCAGGACGGCCGGGATCTCAACGGCAAGCTCGTGCGCCTGGAACCGGACGGCAAAGTGCCGGCCGACAACCCATATCTCGGTCGCAGCGACATGCGGCCTGAGATTTTTGCGCTTGGTCTGCGCAACACCCAAGGAATGGCACTCGATTCAAACGGTGCCATTTGGGGGGCCGACCATGGCGCCCAAGGCGGCGACGAACTCAACAGCCTCGCGCGCGGCCAGAATTACGGCTGGCCGATCATCACCCACAGCCGCAATTACGGCTCGGGCACACAAATCGGCGAAGCCACGTCGCGCCCCGGCTATGCCGATCCACGCGTTATCTGGACGCCGTCGATCGCACCCTCAGGGCTTGCGATCTATGCCGGTGCGGCATTTCCGGGCTGGCAAGGCTCGATGCTGGTCGGTGCCTTGCGCGGCCAGGGGCTCTACAGGATCGAACTTCAAGCCGACGGGAGCCATCGCCAAGAGCGCCTGCTGGCCGAGCTTGGGGCGCGCATTCGCGACGTTCGCGTCGATCCGCAAGGGCGGGTCTATGTGCTGACCGACGCGCGCAACGGCATTCTCGCCCGCCTCGATCCAGGCTGACCACCCGCCGCGTTTCCGCACACACACCTTATGGACAGGCTTGCCGAGCGCCGCGAGATACTTTAGACTTAAAATATCTCCGTCGCGAGGCTGCCTCGATGCAACGCCCGTCTGCCGCACCGCCCCCCGCGCTTTTGCCCGCAGCGTTTCTGGTCGGCCGTCATGCCCTCGTGACGGGTGCCTCGCGCGGCATCGGCGCGGCGATCGCACGCTGCCTTGCGGCACATGGCGCCCACGTCACACTCGTCGCGCGCAACGTCGAGCCGCTCGCCGCCCTTGCGGACGAAATCGCCGGCGACGCCCTTGCCTGCGACGTGACCGATGCGACAGCTCTTTCGCTCATGTTCGCACAAGCAAGTGCGCGTCAGCCGGTCGATATCCTGGTCAACAATGCAGGCGGCGCCGCGAGCGCACGTTTTGCCGAAACGAGTGCGGAGCAATGGGCGCAAGCGCTTGCCCTCAATCTCACGGCCGCGTTCAACGCGACCAAACTTGCCGTCCCGGCCATGGAAGCGCGCGGTTGGGGCCGCATCGTGAATGTCGCCTCGACGGCCGGGCTCAAGGGCTATCCTTTCGTTTCGGCCTATGTCGCCGCCAAACACGGGCTGATCGGGCTCACGCGCGCCCTCGGGCTTGAACTCGCGCGCACGGGCGTCACCGTCAATGCCGTTTGCCCAGGCTTCACCGATACGCCGATGCTGGCGCAAGCCGCCGCCGACGTTGCCGCACGAACGGGCGGCGACGCATCGCGCATCAAAGACAAATACGCCGCCGCCAACCCGATGGGCCGGCTGATTCTGCCGGACGAGGTCGCGGCCGCCGTCGCGTATCTGTGCTCGCCGTCGGCCGCCGCCGTCACCGGCACGGCGCACACTGTCGCAGGCGGCGAAATATGAGCCTCGCGAACGAACGCGCGGGCGACCGCGAACAGGGGCACGAAAACTCGCAGCATCTGCAGCTGCGCGCGTGGCTGCGGCTGCTCACCTGCGCCAATCTGGTCGAGCGGCGCGTGCGCGCCAATCTGCGGGAGAGCTTCGACATCACGCTGCCGCGCTTCGACGTTCTGTCGCAGCTCGCGCGCGCCGAGAGCCAAGGCAATGTCGATGGCCTCACGATGGGCGAGCTGTCGCAGCGCATGATGGTATCGGCGGGCAACGTGACGGGACTCGTCGAAGGCCTCGTTGCCGACCGTCTGATCGTGCGCATGGCGCAAGCCAAAGACCGTCGCTCCGCGCGCGTCAAACTCACGCCCAAGGGCTTGCGCGCGTTCGAAGCCATGTTGGGCCCGCACGAAAGCTGGATCGACGCTGCGTTCTCAGGCCTCGACGAAGCCGACCTCAAACGCCTGCTGGCCCTGCTCGCCAAACTCAAGATTTCCGCCGCCGGAGCGACGCCATGAGCTTCAAAAGTTTCGACGCGCACGCCTATTGCGCCCGGCACTTCCTGTGGAATGTCGAAGGCAAGGTCGCGACCGTCACGCTGAATCGGCCAGAGCGCAAGAACCCGCTGACTTTCGAAAGCTATGCCGAACTGCGCGACCTCTTCGTAAGCCTCGTCGATTGCCGCGATATCAAGGCCGTCGTAATCACGGGGGCCGGCGGCAATTTCTGTTCGGGTGGCGACGTGCACGAAATCATCGGCCCGCTGGTCGGCATGGAAATGCCGGACCTGCTGCGCTTCACGCGGCTGACGGGCGATCTCGTGCGCGCGATCCGCGCCTGTCCACAAACGGTCGTGGCCGCGATCGACGGCGTGTGTGCGGGTGCCGGCGCCGCCATCGCGATGGCCGCCGATCTGCGCTTCGGCACCGAGCGCGCGAAGGTCGCGTATCTGTTCGTGCGCGTGGGCTTGGCCGGCTGCGACATGGGGGCGTGCAGCATCCTGCCGCGCATCGTCGGCCAAGGGCGCGCGGCCGAACTCCTCTATACCGGACGCAGCCTTGCGGGCCCTGAGGGCGAACGCTGGGGTTTTTTCAATCGGCTCTGCGCACCGGAAGCGCTTCTGGCGGAAGCCCAAGCCTTTGCCAAAGACCTCGCCGACGGCCCGACCTTTGCACATGCGATGACCAAGACAGCCCTCGACCATCAATGGAACATGAGCGTGTCGCAAGCCATCGAAGCCGAAGCGCAGGCGCAAGCGATCTGCATGCAGACCGAAGATTTCGGGCGCGCTTATCGCGCGTTCGCCGCCAAGCAAAAACCGGTCTTCGAGGGCAATTGATGGCCGACCGCTCCTACCTCGCCTGGCCGTTCTTCGACGAGAACCATCGTGCACTCGCCGCACGGCTGGATGCGTTCGGGCGCGACACGCTCGAGCCGCGCGCAGCCGACCATCGCGATCCCGACGCGCTGACCAAAGATTTTGCCCGCGCGTTGGCGACGGCCGGTTTTCTCGACCTCGCGGTCCCTGCCGAGAAACACGATGTGCGCAGCCTGTGCCTCGCACGCGAGCATCTCGCCTATCGCTCAGGTCTCGCCGATTTTGCGTTCGCCATGCAAGGCCTCGGTACGGGGCCGATCCTGTTGTTCGGCACGGACGCGCAAAAGACCGCGTATCTGCCTTCCGTACGCGCAGGCACAAGCCTTGCGGCGTTTGCCTTGTCGGAGCCCGAAGGCGGCTCGGACGTCTCCGCCCTGCGGCTCCAGGCAACGCGCAGCGGCAACGGCTTCATGCTCGACGGGCGCAAGACCTGGATCTCGAATGGCGGCATTGCCGGACACTACGTTGTGTTCGCGCGCACGGGCGAAGCGCCGGGCGCCAAGGGTCTGTCGGCATTCGTGGTCGATGCGGACCAGCAGGGGCTCGCGATCGAAGCGCGCATCGAAACGATCGCCCCCCATCCACTTGCCACGTTGCGCTTCGACAACGCGTTTGTGCCCGCCGACGCGATGCTCGGTCAACCCGGCGACGGCTTCAAGATCGCGATGGCCACACTCGACATTTTCCGCTCGACCGTGGCGGCCGCAGCCCTCGGCTTTGCGCGCCGCGCGCTCGACGAAGCTTTGGCCTACACGCGCACGCGTGAAGCCTTCGGCAGCAAGCTTGCCGACTTCCAGCTCACGCAGGCGGCCCTTGCCGACATGGCGACCGAAATCGACGCGGCCGCCCTGCTCGTCTACCGCGCCGCCTGGACCAAGGACGTGCAAGGCGTGCGCGTCACGCGCGAAGCGTCGATGGCCAAGCTCTACGCGACCGAAATGGCGCAGCGTGCGGCCGACCGCGCCGTGCAGCTGCATGGCGGCCAGGGCGTGGTCGCAGGCAACGTCGTCGAGCGCCTCTATCGCGAGGTGCGGGCATTGCGCATCTACGAAGGGACGAGCGAGATCCAGAAACTCGTGATCGCTGGCCAGACATTGGCCGCCTTCGCGGCGGAGGTTGGCCCATGAAGCTGCTCGAACCCTTGCGCGTCGGCACCATGACGCTGCCCAATCGCGTGCTCGTGCCCGCCATGGTCACGCGCCTGTCCGGCGAAGACGGCTACGTGAACGAAGGGATTGTCGAGCGCTATGTGCGCTACGCAAAAGGCCATGTGGGGCTGATCGTGGTCGAAGCCATGGCCGTGCACGAAGCGAAATCGGGGCCGCTGCTGCGGCTGTCGCGCGACGAATTCGTGCCCGGCCATCGCGATCTCGTGGCGCGGGTCCACGATGCAGGCCCCTCCAAGATCGTGCCGCAGATCATCCATTTCATGAAAGTGGCGCGCTCGGGCTGGCGCCAGACGATCGACCAGCTTTCGCACGCCGAGATCGACGCGATCGTCGATGCGTTTGCCGCTGCTGCGGGCCGCGCGCGCGAAGCGGGCTACGATGGCGTGGAACTCCATTCGGCCCACGCCTATACGCTTTCGTCTTTCCTGTCGCGACGCAATATGCGACGCGACGAATACGACGGGCGCACGCTCGAAGGCCGCCTGCGCCTGTTCGGCCGCGTGATGGCGCGCGTGCGCGAAACGGTTGGCAAGGACTGGCCCGTCGGCGTGCGCTTCCTCGCCGAAGAGGCGATCAAAGACGGCTACGCGCTGCCAGACAGCCAGCGCATCGCGCTGCGCATGGCGCAGCTCGGCGTGGACTACATTTCGCTGTCGGTTGGCGGCAAGTTCGAAGACGCGGTCCACAAAGAAGGCTCGCCGCTCTATCCCTACACCGGCTATTCGGGCGATCGCTGCATGCCGGGCGAAGCCTATCCGCCGTTGCCGCATGCGCACCTCGCCGCCGGCATCAAAGCCTTCCTCAACAAACACGGCTACGATATCCCGGTCGCCTCGGTCGGCAAGATCAGCGATCCGGCGGACGCCGAACGGCTGCTCGCGGCAGGCCAGGCCGATATGATCGGTATGGCGCGCCAATTGCTGGCCGATCCGGACTGGGTCAAGAAAGTGGCGGTCGGGCGCGGCGACGCGATTCTGCGCTGCATCTACTGCAACGTTTGCAAACAGCTCGACGAGAATTTCAAACTCGTGAGCTGCTTCTTGTGGCCCAAGGGTTTGACGCAAGCGCCCATCGACGATCCGGCGCGCGAAGCGCCGCAATGGCCGGCCGATGGAGCCGCTTTGTCGGCGACTGTCGAAAGCGGCGTGGTGCGCCTCGCGTGGAAGAAAGCGCTCGGCAAAATCGCGGGCTACGACATCCACCGCGCCGAAGCCGGCGGCGAAACGGCTATCGTCGAAGCCGTCAAGAGCACCAAACACGCCGACAAGCTCGTCTTGGGTGGCCTTGGCTACAGCTACTACGTCACCGCCTACGACGAAAACGGCCGCCACAGTGCGCCGTCGAACGTCGTTGCCGTCGATCCTGCCCTTCCCCACTTCGAAATCGCCGGACCCGCCCATGTCTGAGCCGCTTCGCCTTTCGCCCTCCGCCCATCTCGACGATTTCGCGCGACGCAATCTGCCGCCGCAATCGGCGTGGCCCGAAATGTTTTTTGCGTTGCCGGAGCTCTACTACCCGACGCGCCTCAATGCGGCCGTCGAACTGCTCGACGCCGCCGTCGCGCGCGGCTGGGGCGGGCGGGCGTGCATTCGCTTCGGCGCGCAAATCTGGAGCTATGCCGATCTGCTGGCACAGGCGAACCGAATTGCCCGCGTGCTGGTCGAAGATTGCGGCCTCAAACCCGGCAATCGCGTGCTTTTGCGCAGTGCGAACAACCCGATGATGGTTGCGTGCTGGTTTGCCGTGCTCAAAGCCGGCGGCATTGCGGTCGCAACGATGCCGCTGCTGCGCGCCAAGGAATTGACCTACATCCTGCAGAAGGCCGAGATCGCGCTCGCTATGTGCGACGTGCGTCTGGCCGACGAAATGGAAAAAGCCAAGGCGACGGCCACCATCTGCCGCGACATCGTCTATTTCAACGGCGACGCGTCCGACGGGCTCGAAAAGCGCATGGCAGCGAAGCCCGCTTTGTTCGACAATTGCCCGACGGCTGCCGACGATGTGGCGCTGATCGCCTTCACGTCGGGCACCACCGGGCCCGCTAAGGGCACCATGCATTTCCATCGCGACGTGATGGCCATCTGCGACGCCTTTCCGCGCTACGTGCTGAAGCCCACGCCGGACGACATCTTCACAGGGTCGCCGCCGCTTGCCTTCACCTTCGGGCTCGGCGGCCTCGTGACGTTCCCGATGCGCTACGGCGCTTCCACATTGCTGGCCGAGCGCGCTTCGCCCGACGCCGTGCCGCAGATCGTTTCGGACGGCAAGGCGACAATCCTGTTCACGGCCCCCACCGCCTATCGCGCGATCGCCGACAATGGCGCCAACAGTTCGGGGGCCAAAGCCTTTGCCACGCTGCGCCGCGGCGTGTCGGCAGGCGAACATCTGCCAAAAGCCACATTCGAGTCCTGGGAACGTTTTTGCGGCGTGCGGCTGATCGACGGGCTGGGAGCCACCGAGATGCTACATATCTTCGTGGCGGCCGCCCCCGAAGACATGATCGCTGGCGCCACGGGACGCGCCATTCCAGGCTATGCCGCTTGCATCCTCGGCGAAGACGGCACGCCCTTGCCGCCCGGCGAGGTCGGGCGCTTGGCCGTGCGCGGCCCCACCGGTTGCCGCTATCTGGCCGACCCCGAGCGCCAGGCCAAATACGTGCAGAACGGCTGGAACCTCACGGGCGATGCCTACAAAATGGATGAGCGCGGCTATTTCTGGTACCAGGCGCGCACCGACGACATGATCGTGACGGCTGGCTACAACGTGTCGGGCCCCGAGGTCGAAAGCGTGCTGATCGAACACCCGAAGGTGCGCGAGTGCGCGGTCGTAGGGGTGGCCGACGCCGAACGCGGCACGATCGTCAAAGCCTTCGTTGTGCTGCGCGACGCTACGCACGCCGATGCGGCGACAGTCAAAGAACTGCAGGACCACGTAAAAGCGACCATCGCCCCCTACAAATATCCGCGCGCCATCGAATTCCTCGAAACGTTGCCGCGCACCGAAACCGGCAAAGTGCAGCGCTTCCGCCTGCGCGAACCTGCGAAAGCCTGACCTTGCCGCCAAACAGTCCGCCTGCGAAACTCCGCCCATAACCAAAAACAGGGAGCCTCGACATGAAATACAAAACACTCTTCGCAGCCCTGGCCCTGACGGCTTCGGCCGCGCTGGTCCAGCCCGCAATTGCCCAGCAGGGCGTCAAGATCGGCCTGATCACCACGCAGTCAGGCCCCAATGCAGGTCTCGGCCGCGACATGGTCGATGGCTTCAACCTTGCCATCCGCCACGCGGGCGGGCGCTTGGGCGGTGTGCCGACCGAACTCATCGTCGGCGACGACCAGTTCCGACCCGATGCTGGCAAGGCGCTGGCAGAACGCATGGTCCAGCGCGACCGCGTCGACATCGTCACGGGTGTCATCTTCTCGAACATCATGCTCGCCCTGTCGGATACGGTCCTCAAGGATCGCCGCGGCGTGTTTCTGGTGTCGGGCAATGCGGGTCCGTCGGAACTCGCCGGCAAGGACTGCAACCCGAACTTCTTCTCGGCCTCGTGGCAGAACGACAATACGCACGAAGCCATGGGCCAGCACATGACCAATGCCGGCATCAAGCGCGCCTACATCATGGCGCCGAACTATCCGGCAGGGCGCGACGCGCTCGCGGGTTTCAAGCGCTTCTTCAAGGGCGAAGTGGTGGCCGAAGTCTATACGCAGCTCGGCCAGACAGACTACGCCGCCGAACTCGCGGCCTTGCGCGCCGCACGGCCCGAAGCCACCTACATCTTCTATCCGGGCGGCATGGGTGTGGCTTACATCCGCCAATACGCGCAGCTCGGCCTCATGCAGCAGATCCCGCTGTTCGCCCCGTCCTTCTCGGCCGACCAGACGATTCTGCCCGGCGTGGGCGATGCCGCAATCGGCATGTTCTCGTCGACCTTCTGGTCCGAAAGCCTCGGCAATCCGGCCAACGAGAAGTTCGTCGCCGATTTCGAAGCGACCTACAACCGCATCCCGAGCCCCTATGCGGCCCAAAGCTACGACGCGGCCATGATGATCGACGCCGCCCTCAAGGCGACCGGCGGCAGCCTTGCCAACAAGGACGCGTTCCGCAACGCGCTGCGCAACGCCAACTTCCAATCCGTGCGCGGCCCCTTCAAGTTCAACACCAACCACTTCCCGATCCAGAACTACTACCTGACGCAGATCGGCAAGGACGAGAAAGGCCGCCTCGTGAACCAGATGCGCGGCATCATCTTCTCGGGCCATGCCGACGCCTATGTCGGCCAGTGCAAGATGAAGTGAGTTGAACGCCGCCCCTCGCCGTTCCAAAGACGGCGAGGGGCGCTTCTTTCCCGGAACGATCGCACCTTGTCCCTTCTTCTTTTCCTCGAACAGACGCTCAACGGCCTGCAGCTGGGCGTGACGCTGTTTTTGATGGCCGCCGGCCTTACGCTGGTGTTCGGCATCATGAACATGGTCAATCTGGCGCACGGCTCGCTCTACATGATCGGCGCCTTTTTCGCCGCAAGCTTCACGCAATGGACGGGCAGCTTCTTCCTCGCCTTGCCGCTCGCGATCCTGTCGACGTTCGTCGTCGGCGTGCTGGTCGAAGCGATTGCGCTGCGTACCCTCTATTCGCGCGACCACCTCGACCAGGTACTCGCCACGTTCGGCCTCATTCTGTTTTTCAACGAGCTCACCAAAATCGTGTGGGGCCCCATCTCGATTTTCATGGACGTGCCGCCGTTGCTAGCGGGCCGCGTCGAGCTCATCGCGGGCGCCCCCTACCCGGTCTATCGCCTGGCCGTGCTCGGCGTCGGGCTTGCGGTCGCACTCGGCCTCTGGTGGCTGATCGCGCGCACGCGCCTCGGCATGCTGATCCGCGCGGGTGCCTCGAACCGCGAAATGGTCGGCGCATTGGGCGTGGATATCAGCCGGCTCTACATGCTCGTGTTCGGTCTCGGGGCGGCACTGGCGGCACTTGCTGGCGCGATGGCGGGCCCCATCTACGTCGTCGAGATCGGCATGGGCGACGCGATGCTGATCAAAACCTTCGTCGTGATCGTGATCGGCGGCATCGGCTCGATCCGGGGCGCGTTTGTGGCGGCCGTGATCGTCGGCCTCGTCGATACGTTCGGGCGGATCGTTCCCGCCCAGCTTGGCCTGCCGACCGCGATCGCCGAAATGGCGATCTACATTCTGATGGCCTTCGTGCTGTTCTTCAAACCCACCGGCCTGTTTGCGGCGCGCGCATGAACGCTCTCAAACTCGACCGCCGGACCTGGTTCGTAATCGTGTTGCTGGCCGCCCTCGCGGTGCTGCCGCTCGTCGCGATCGCGACCGACAACGACTACCAGATCGCCCAGTTTCGCCGCATTCTCATCTTCGCGATCGCGGCGGTCAGCCTCGATCTCATTCTAGGCTATGGAGGCATGGTCAGCCTCGGCCATGCGGCGTTTTTCGGCGTCGGCGCCTATATCGTCGCGATCTTGAACTGGCATGCCGCGCGCGAAGTGCCGCTGTTCGGCATGATGCTCGGCACGCACAACGTGCTGGTGACGTGGACGGCGGCGGCCATGCTGTCGGGGGCGCTTGCGTGCCTGATCGGGCTCGTGAGCCTGCGCACGTCGGGCATCTATTTCATCATGATCACACTTGCCTTCGCGCAGATGGTCTATTTCTTCTTCGTGAGCCTGCGCGCCTATGGCGGCGACGACGGGCTGCGTTTCCCCGGCGACACAGTTGTTCTCGGAGTCATCGATACGGAGAACGACGTCGCGTTCTACTATCTCGTCTTCGGCATCCTGTGCGCGGTCCTCTACGCAACACGCCGTCTCGTCAATTCGCGCTTCGGGCTTGTCGTGCAAGGCTGCCGCGAGAACGAGCGCCGCATGAAAGCGCTCGGCTTCGCCACGTTCCGCTACAAGCTTGCCTGCTTCACGTTGGCGGGCGCACTTGCTGGATTTGCGGGCGCGCTGTTCGCCGCCAACGAGAGCTATATCAGCCCGTCGATCATGCATTGGACGCGCTCTGGCGATCTGATTGTCATGGTGGTGCTGGGCGGCATGGGCACGCTGATCGGGCCCGTTGTGGGTGCCGTCGCCTTTCTTTTCCTCGAAAAAACCCTTCCCGACTATACCGAGCATTGGATGGTCGTGTTCGGGCCGATTCTGCTGCTGCTTGTCCTGTTCGCGCGCCGCGGCATTTTCGGCTGGTTCCTTCCCAAGGAGGATCGCCATGGCGGCGGCCATTGAGCAGGCCACGCTGCTGGCTGTCGACGGGCTCGTAAAGCGCTTCGGCGGCTTGCTTGCGACCGACAACGTATCGCTTGGCATTCGCGAGGGCGAGATCCACGCGATCATTGGCCCCAACGGGGCGGGCAAGACCACGCTGATTGCCCAGCTCGCGGGCGAGATCCTGCCCAATGCCGGCACGATCCGCTTTGCAGGCACGGATGTGACCGGCCTCACGGTCGATGCGCGCGCGCGCCTCGGCATCGCACGGTCCTACCAGATCACGCAGATCTTCAAAGGCTTCACGGCCCTCGACAATGTCGCGATGGCCGTGCAAGCGCAGGACGGCCACAACTTCCGCACCTGGGCGCCCGCGCGCGCCGACGAGAATTTGCGCAAGCCAGCGGCGGCAATCCTCGAGCGCGTCGGGCTCGGCGCGCGCGCCGACGTGCGCGCGGTCAATCTGGCGCACGGCGAACAGCGCCAGCTCGAGATCGCAATGGCGCTTGCCACGCGCCCGCGCCTCCTCCTGCTCGACGAGCCGATGGCCGGAATGGGCAAGGACGAGTCCGAGCGCATGACGGCGCTGCTCGCCAAGCTCAAAGGCGAAGAAACCATTCTGCTGATCGAACACGACATGGACGTGGTATTCGCGCTCGCCGACCGCATCAGCGTGCTGGTCTACGGACGCGTGATCGCGACCGGCAGACCCGACGAAATCCGCGCCAACGCAGACGTGCGCGCAGCCTATCTGGGTGACGGCGATGCTTGAACTCGAAGCAGTCGAAACCAGCTACGGTGCGAGCCAGGTGCTGTTCGGCGTCGGCTTCAAGGTGGAAGCGGGCGAGGTCGTGACGCTTCTGGGCCGCAACGGCATGGGCAAGACCACGACCGTGCGTTCGATCATGGGGCTCGTGAAGCCGCAAGCGGGCCGCTTGCGCTTCAACGGCAGCGATCTCGCGGGCCAGCCCGCCTATCGCGTGGCGCAGGCCGGCATCGGCTTAGTGCCCGAGGGGCGTCAGATATTTCCCAATCTCACAGTGCGCGAAAATCTCGTGGCAACGGCGCGCAGCGCCGGACGTAGCGGCTGGACGCTCGAAAAAGTGCACGGCTATTTCCCGCGCCTCGCCGAGCGCGCGGGAAACATGGGCAACCAATTGTCTGGCGGCGAACAGCAGATGCTTGCCATCGGCCGCGCTTTGATGACGAACCCAAAGCTGCTTATTCTCGACGAAGCGACCGAGGGCCTTGCCCCGCTCGTGCGTCAGGAGATCTGGCGGTGTTTGGCCGCCCTCAAGGCCGAAGGCCAGGCCATCCTGGTCATCGACAAGAATCTCGAATCGCTGCTCAAACTCGCGGACCGCCATGTCGTGATCGAGAAAGGCCGCGTCGTTTGGCAAGGCACGTCGGCCGCATTGGCCCAGGAACCGGCGATCCAGCATCGCTACTTGGGCGTGTGACGGACCGACCCGATTTCCGGCCGCAATCGAGTTGTCATAATCCGGGGCTTGACCGCCGGAGTCCGATTCCCGCATGATTCTCAAGTCGATAGTCCGGCCGATTCGGGACCTCTTGGCAACCCGGTTGACCGGATAGGGTGGGCGGCCCAATTCGCCCTTCCGGCCCCCGATACGACATCCGCGCGGGATCGCGGACCGGGCGCCGCTACGAAAGGAGGTGATCCAGTGCGCTTAGGATCGTTCAATTCCGGCTTCGGGCCGGGGCTTGCCGTGACCGCTTTGGAGAAATTCGAAGCAGGCCGCGTGCGGACGACGAACCAATCGATCGCCTCCGACGTGGCGTAAAGGGTCGCACCCTATACGGCATTCGATCCATCCCCCGCTGGGTCCCGCCCAGCGGGGGTTTCGTTTTGTGCTAGTCTTTATTCCATGACCGCACCGCAACCGCCTGCCCCCGAATTGCTGCGCGACACGCCCGAAGCGGGCGTTCTGCGCCTCACCTTGAATCGGCCGAATGCGCGCAATGCGCTGAGCACCGCCCTGCTGGGTGCCATTGCCGATGCGCTCGACACAGCCAGCACCGACCCGGCCGTGCATGCCGTGGTGCTGACTGGCGGTTCGGCGATTTTCGCGGCCGGTGCGGACATCAAGGAACTCGCTGCCCGCGACACGGCTGGCGCCCTCGACGATGCACGAGTCGGCCATTGGCAGCGCATCCGGCGCTTTCCCAAACCCATCGTCGCGGCCGTCAACGGTTTGGCCCTTGGTGGCGGCTGCGAACTTGCGATGAGTGCCGACATCATCGTGGCCGGTGCAGGCGCCAAATTCGGCCAGCCCGAGATCAATCTGGGCTTGGTACCGGGTGCTGGCGGCACGCAGATTCTTGCGCGTCTGGCGGGCGCACAGATCGCCATGAAACTCGTGCTAGCGGGCGAAACGATCGACGCGACGGAAGCCAAACAGTGCGGCCTTGTGGCCGAAACGGTCGCCGACGATGCCTGCCAAGCGCGCGCCGTTGCCCTTGCCGCCAAGATCGCGGCCAAACCCGCCCTTGCGGTGCGCTTGGGCAAGGAACTCGTGCGCGCGGCACGCGACGTGCCGCTCGAACAGGGTCTGCTGTTCGAACGCAAGGCCTTCGCCGCTTTGTTCGCAACAGCCGATTTCCGCGAAGGGGTTGCAGCCTTCCTCGAAAAACGCCCTGCGAAGTTCGCCGGAAAATGAAACGCTAGCGCCGTACGGTGCTGCGCGCGGGCAGCGGCTGGCGGCGATCCATCTCGATCAGCAAGCGCCGTGCACGCTCGGCTTCGCTCGGCTGGAAGCCGAGTGCGATACGGGCAGCGGCACTGCGCGCTCGCTCGAAATTCTCACCCTCGAGAATCCGCCCGGCCCTGGCGGCGTAGGCATAGGCAAGGGCCTGATCGCGCGGCACGCCCGCGCCCTGCTCGTGCATCAAAGCAAGATTGAGCATCGCGTGACCGTGGCCTTGCGCTGCGGCGCGCGCGAACCAATCGGCGGCGATCGCCGCATCGCGCGGCACGCCCTCGCCCGCACGGTAGAGATGCCCCATCGAGAATTGGGCTTCCGCGTGCCCTGCTTCGGCCAATCCAAGCCAGGCGAACCACGCGCCTGAATGGTCGCCTTCAAGATAGGCTTTGAGGCCGGCCTCGTAGGTCGCAACTGGCGATGCGGTCGGCGTCTGCGCCCCGGCAGCAAACGAAACGACAATCAAAAACAGCGCCAAAAAACGCGCACCCATCCGGTTCCTCCGCGCACAATCGAGCACGCGAAGGGCCGGGCTGAGAGCCGACCTTGTCTCGCGGCGTTTACGCGCCCTGCCCGATCATCGCCAGAAATTCGCGCCGCGTCGATGGATTGTTTCGGAAAACGCCGAGCATGCGCGAGGTCACCATCGACACGCCGGCTTTGTGCACGCCGCGCGTGGTCATGCACTGGTGCTGCGCTTGGATCACGACCGCAACACCTTTGGGGGCCAGCACGTCCTGAATCGCATTGGCGATCTGGGCGGTGAGCTTCTCCTGGATCTGCAGGCGCTTTGCATAGGCATCGACGATGCGCGCGAGCTTCGAGATGCCGACCACGCGCTTGTTCGGCAGATAGGCGACATGCGCCTTGCCGACGATCGGCACCATATGGTGCTCGCAATGGCTTTCGAAGCCGATATCGCGCAGCACCACCATCTCGTCGTAGCCGTCGGTCTCCTCGAAGGTACGCTGCAAGAGTTCGACCGGGTCGATATCGTAGCCCTGGAAGAATTCTTCGTAGGCGCGCACGACGCGCGCCGGCGTATCGACCAAGCCCTCGCG
>JAIXXA010000092.1 GCA_027490975.1 Rhodospirillaceae bacterium | reverse complement strand
CTCGGCATCACCGCGCGCGGCCAGGTGGATCTGGCGGCCGACACGATGGACCTCGAACGCACGCTGGTGCCGACCTATGCGGTCAACTCGATCCTCGGCAACATTCCGCTGATCGGCCAGCTGTTGGTGGGCGAGCGCGGCTCGGGCGTGTTCGCGGCCAACTACCGCGCGTCGGGCGCGATGGCCGACGTGCAGACGAGCATCAACCCGCTCTCGACGCTGACGCCCGGCTTCCTGCGCCGCCTGTTCGGCGTGTTCTCGGGCGGGCCGGGGAGCGGAACCGCCAACGCCCCCGCCGACGGCCCATCGGTTGATCCCTACATCACCAACGAAAACGTGCGCTGACGCCTCCTCGAGGACAAGTTGCCGTAATGTTTCGCGCGACATCTGTGCGACATCGACGCGACATTCGTGCGTCGGGAACGCGATATAGATGCGACATAGGCGCGACGTTTTTTCCGTCAAACTATTGAAGATAAACGATTCATCAACGGAATTGTACCGAATTTCGCGGGCGCGATTTTTATGCCCCGAATCAACAGTTCCCAGCGGATGCGTCCGAGCAGAATCCATGAAGGTATATTACCATAAAAAGGTTAAATATCAGATAGCGTTTTTGCGTCAAGAATGCGCCGGCCAATTCGGCGGCGGCTTCATACGGCGCGCTGGGCTTGCCAAATGGATCGCCTGCGACAACGCCGACCGGCTCCACGCCGCGCTTGGCGGCACCACGCCCGATCACGCATAAACTTCCAAGGGCGCGCGGTCTCGCTCGGGGTTGAACCCCGGTATCGCTGCGGCGTGCGCCGGGAGAATGAGAAGGTGGTCACATGACAGATGCAAGCCTTGCCGGGCAGCCGCTTTGGCGACGTGCGCTGCAGTTTCCGCTGACGCGCATCCTCATTCTTGGATCTGTTCTATTCTACTTCATGGCATGGGCCCAGTCGTGGCTCGACGACTACCACGACAATCCCGCGCTGAGTTCGGCGATCCAGATCGTGCTGGGACTGGCGGCGATCGCTGTCTACGTGGCTTGGGGAAGACTTATCGAACGCCGTGAGGTGACCGAACTTTCGACGCCGGGGCTTGGCAGGGAATGGGCCCTCGGCGCGTTGATCGGTGCAGGGCTCTATACGGCAAGCGCGGTGATCCTGATGCTGCTGGGCGTTTACAAGGTCGAGGGGCTCAATCCATGGCTGTTCCTGCTGCCCAATCTGGCGATGGCGATCAAGTCGGGTGTTTTCGAGGAGTTGATCTTTCGCGGCGTCCTGTTCCGTTCGACCGAGGCCATGTTGGGAAGCTGGGCCGGGATCTTGGTTTCATCGCTCGCGTTCGGCCTGATTCACCTGACGAACCCGGGCGCGACGATGGGCGGGGCCATCTACATCTGCATTGAGGCGGGGCTGCTTTTGTCGGCAGCCTTTTTGCTGACCCGGCGGCTGTGGATCTGCATGGGGTTCCACATGGCGTGGAACTACTTCCAGTCGGCGGTCTTTTCTGGCGTCGTCTCGGGCGCTGCCAGCGATCCGGGCCTGTTGAAGGCGACCTTGGACGGGCCTGAACTGCTAACCGGGGGCTCGTTCGGGATGGAGCAGTCGGTGGTCGCGCTGGTGCTGTGCACCACGACCGGCGTGATCGTGTTGCTGGCCGCCATCCGCCGCGGCCATCTCTTGCCGCCGATGTGGAAGCGCTGAGATGCGGGCGCAAAAGTTGACTTTCGGGGGCAGCAAGTTGCGGCGAGAAACGCAGCCTCTGTAGCCGCGCCACTCTCCCGACCTACCCCAGCTTCACCAGCGCGTGCCGCTTTTTGCCGGCGGTGAGTTTGAGCGTGCCGTCTTGCGACAGGGCGGTTTCGGTCACGCGCAGCGTGTCGTCTTCGACGATCGCGTCGTTGAGCTTTGCACCTTTGCCTTGCACGAGGCGGCGGGCTTCGCTTTTCGACGTTGCGAGGTTCGCGCGCACCAGCAAGTCCAGGATCGGGATGCCCGCCGCGAGTTCGGCCTGCGGCACGGCGACCGTCGGCAAGCCTTCGCTTGAGCCACCTTGCTCGAACGTCTGGCGGGCGGTCTCGGCCGCCTGCGTGGCTGCGTCGCCGCCGTGGCAGAGTTTGGTTGCTTCGAAAGCCAGGATCTTTTTGGCTTCGTTGATCTCGGCACCTGCGAGCTTCTCGAGCTTCGCGATTTCGCCGAGCGGCAGATCGGTGAAGAGCTTGAGGAAGCGCGTTACGTCCGCATCTTCGGTATTGCGCCAATACTGGTAGTATTGGAACGGCGATAGGCGCTCTTTGTTGAGCCACACCGCCCCGTCGGCGGTTTTGCCCATCTTGCCGCCCGAGGCGGTGGTCAGCAGCGGCGTGGTGAGGCCGAACAGATCGAGCCCCGCCATGCGGCGGCCAAGCTCGGCCCCCATCACGATATTGCCCCACTGGTCCGAGCCGCCCATCTGCAGCGCCACGCCGTAGCGCTTGGCAAGCTCGACGAAATCGTAGCTCTGCAGCACCATGTAGTTGAATTCCAAGAACGACAGCGGCTGGTCGCGCTCGAGGCGCGTCTTGACCGAGTCCATCGTCAGCATGCGGTTGACCGAGAAATGCCGGCCGACGTCGCGCAGCAAGGGGATGTACGCAAGCGTGTCGAGCCATTCGGCATTGTCGGCCGAAAGCGCTTGGGCCGGCCCGAAGACGAGGAACTTGTCGAAGATGCGCCGAATACCGACGATGTTGGCGGCGATGTCTGCCTCGGTCAGCAATTTGCGCGCGGTGTCTTTGCCCGAGGGGTCGCCGATCTTCGTGGTGCCGCCGCCCATCAGCACCAGCGGGCGATGGCCCGTGCGCTGAAAGAGGCGCAGCAGCATGATCTGCACGAGGCTGCCCGCGTGCAAGCTGTCGGCCGTCGCGTCGAAACCGATATAGGCGACCTGCGGCGTGCCGCAGCCGAGGCGCGCATCGAGGGCGGCCTCGTCGGTGATCTGGTGCACGAAGCCGCGGGCCTTGGCCTCGCGCAGGAATTCGGATTTGGGCTCTGTCATGGCGGATGCGGGCTTAGCACGCGCGCGAGGCCCCGATAAAGGGCCACGCGGCACGGCTGCGTTCGGATGAAGCGGCTATTTTCTGCCGGGCTTTTTGGCGGCCGGTTTGGTTTTGGCCGGTTTGGTTTTGGCCGGGGTGGGCTTGGCGGCGGGCTTGGCCCCCGAAGCTTTTGCCGCCGAAGCTTTGGCCCCCGACGCTTTGGCTGCGGGCGCTTTGGCTTCCGCTTTGGCGTCGGCCTTGGCGGCGGCGGCGTTGCGCGCGGTCGTGCGCGCCGAGATCTGCGTGGGCGGCAGCGGCGAGGGCAGTTTTTTGTCGACCTGCACCGGCGGCGGGGGCGGCGGCGGCGGCGGCGGCGGGATGGGCACGGGCTGGCTCGAATATTCGTTCACCATCGTCTCGAGCTTGTCGAGCCGGTCGGTGAAGAAGTGGTTGGCCCCTTTGATCACGCGATAATCGACGCGGATGTCGCGCTGCTTGGCGAGT
>JAIXXA010000203.1 GCA_027490975.1 Rhodospirillaceae bacterium | reverse complement strand
TCAAAGGCAAGATCCTCAACGTCGAGCGCGCGCGCCTCGACAAGATGCTGTCCTCGGCCGAAATCGGCACGCTCGTGACCGCGATCGGCACGGGCATCGGCACCGAGGAATTCGACGTCGCCAAGGCGCGCTACCACAAGATCGTCATCATGACCGACGCCGACGTCGACGGCAGCCATATCCGCACGCTGCTGCTGACGTTCTTCTATCGCCAGATGCGCGACCTCATCGAGAAGGGCTACGTCTATATCGCCCAGCCGCCGCTCTACAAGGTCAAGAAGGGCTCGTCCGAAGTCTATCTCAAGGACGAACGCGCGATGGAAGATCATCTCATCGCGGGCGGCATCGAGGGCATGACGCTGACCGGTGCGGACGGTGCGATGCGCGCCGGCCCCGATCTGCGCGCGGCCGTCGAGCGCGCACGCGCCGCCAAGTCGATGATTCTGGCGCTGGCGCGGCGCGTGGGCTCGCGCGACGCGGTCGAGCAGGCCGCGATCCTGGGCGCGCTCGATCCGAGCTTCCTGGCCGATGCGGGTCAGGCCCAGCAGATCGCCGACGTGATCGCCAAGCGCCTCAACGTGCTGGCACCGGAAACCGAGCGCGGCTGGGTCGGCAGCGCGAAGGACGGCGCGCTGCATTTCGAGCGCAAGCTTCGCGGCGAGACCGACCGCGCTTCGATCGACGCGGTCACGATCAATTCGATCGAAGCCCGCCGGCTTGTCGAGATGGCGGCCGAATTGCAGTCGCTCTACGCCAAACGCGCGCGCCTCGAAACCAAAGACCGCAGCGCGGTGGACGTCGTCGGGCCGATCAAGCTCATCGACACGGTGCTGGAGGCGGGCAAAAAAGGCCTCACCTTCCAGCGCTACAAGGGCCTCGGCGAAATGAATCCCGAGCAGCTTTGGCAGACGACGCTCGACCCGCAGGCGCGCCATCTCCTGCAGGTGAAGGTCGCCGACACGGCCGATGCCGACGGCGTGTTCACCACTTTGATGGGCGACGTCGTCGAGCCGCGTCGCGACTTCATCGTCGAGAACGCGCTAAAAGTCGCAAATCTCGACGTGTAGGGCGGCAAGCGCCGACATGCCGAACGCTGCCGCTCCGCATTCCGCCTATCCGGCCCCGTCGGCGGTGCTCGAGCTGCTGAAGCCGATCACCTGGTTTCCGCCGATGTGGGCGTTCGCCTGCGGCGTCGTGTCCTCGGGCGTGCCGCTCCTGGCGAATTGGTACGTCGCTTTGGCGGGGATCGTGCTCGCCGGACCGCTCGTTTGTGCCATGAGCCAGGCGATCAACGATTGGTACGACCGCGACGTCGATGCGATCAACGAGCCGCACCGCCCGATTCCGTCGGGCCGCATTCCGGGCAGATGGGGACTCTATATCGCGGGCATCTGGTCCGTGCTGTCGCTGCTCGTCGCCGCGACGCTCGGCACTTGGGTGGTCGTCGCGACGGTGGCGGGGCTCTTTTTCGCCTGGGCCTACTCGGCACCGCCGCTGCGCTTGAAGCGCAACGGCTGGCTCGGCAATGCCGCGTGCGGCTTCTCCTACGAAAGCCTTGCCTGGATCACGGGTGCGGCCGCGATGCTTGGCGGCGCGTTGCCGAGCCCGCAGATCCTGGCGTTGGCACTGCTCTATGGCGCGGGCGCGCACGGCATCATGACGCTCAACGATTTCAAAGCCATCAAGGGCGATCGCGAGATGGGCATCCGCTCGCTGCCTGTGATGCTGGGGCCCGATCGTGCGGCTGTGGCCGCGTGCGCGATCATGGTCGTGCCGCAGATCGTCGTGATCTTGCTGCTGCTGGGCTGGGGCCGACCGATCGAGGCGTGCATCGTGATTGCGCTGCTCGGCGGGCAGATTCTGATGATGCAGCGGCTGCTGCGCGATCCGATCGGCCAAGCCTATTGGTACAGCGGCTTTGGCGTGCCGCTCTACGTGCTCGGCATGATGGCAAGCGCGGCCGCGGTTTGAACGGCGTGTCGGTGCGGCGCAAGCTGGCGGCGATTGCGGCCTTGCTGTTGTGTGCGGCAGGCATTTGGCATCTGGAAGGTGCACGCTCGGGCCTCGCGATCGAGCAGATCGCCGTCGGCACGACGCCCGCCACTATCTATCGGATCGCCAATGCAGCACCCGCACCGGCCGTCGTCATCGCGCACGGCTTTGCGGGCTCGCGGCAGTTGATGGAAGCCTACGCGCTCACGCTTGCGCAAGCAGGCTACGTCGCCTTGTCGTTCGATTTCGAAGGGCACGGCCGCAATCCCACGCCGATGTCGGGCGACGTTTCGCGCATCGACGGCACCACGCAGTTGCTGATGCGCGAGACCGGCCGGGTGGTCGACGCCGCCCTTGCCTTGCCGTCCGTCGACGGGCGTGTGGCGCTGCTCGGCCATTCGATGGCGTCCGACATCATCGTGCGGCTCGCGCTCGGCGATCCGCGCGTGGCCGCCACGGTCGCGATCTCGATGTTCTCGGAGGCCGTCGGCGCAAACGAACCGCGCAATCTCCTGATGGTTTCGGGCGAATTCGAATCGTTCCTGCGCGCCAATGCGCTTGCCAATGCGAAGTTGGCCGACGCGGCCGCGACGGAAGGAACCACGATCGGCGATCCTTCTGTGGGCAGCGGCCGGCGTGCGGTTGCGGCCCCCAATGTCGAGCATGTCGGCGTGCTCTACGCGGCGGCAGCGCTGCGCGAATCGCGCGACTGGCTCGACGCCGTTTTCGGCCGCACAAGCATCGGGCCGGTTGCCGCGACGGGCCTCCCCATCCTGCTGCTGATGGCGGGGCTCGTGTTGCTGGCCTGGCCCTTGTCGGGTTTGCTGCCGCGATGCGCAGCACCTGCCGAACCCGTGAAGCGGCGCGCGTTTTTCGTCGCCATCTTGGCGCCGGCGGTGGCGACACCGCCGCTGCTGGCCCTTTTCGACACGCGTTTCCTGCCCGTGCTCGTGGCCGATTATCTGGCCGTGCATCTGTTCGTCTACGGGTTGCTGTCTTTGGCGATCCTTGCCTGGAATGGCGTACGGGTCGGGCGGATCGCCTGGATCGCGGCGGCCGCCTTTGCCGCCTACGGCATCTTCGTTTTCGGCGGCGCGCTCGATCGCTACGCCGCCTCGTTCATGCCGAATGCCGAGCGCCTGCCGATCATTGCGGCGATCGCGTTCGGCGCCGTCCCCTACATGCTCGCCGACAGCCTCGCGACCGAGGGCGGCCGCGCACGCGTATGGCGCGTGCTTGCGGCGCGCCTCGCCTTGCTGGCGTCGCTGGCGGGTGCGGTGGCGCTCGATTTCGAGCGTCTGTTCTTCCTGCTCATCATCATTCCGGTGATCGTGCTGTTTTTCGCCGTCTTCGGAACGATGGCGGGCTGGGTCGGAAGGCGCACGCAGTCGCCGGCGGCGACCGGTCTTGCGCTCGGCCTTATTCTCGCCTGGGCGGTCGGCGTGAGTTTTCCGATTTTCGCACCGGGCTGAAAAAGGGGGGCAAGGCAGCGCCCCCCGATCTCGTCAGGCCAGGTGTTTCTTGAAATGCGCCACAGTCCGGTCCCAGGCGAGCTTCGCCGCCGCTTCGTTGAAGCGCGGTGTGGAGTTGTTGTGGAAGCCGTGCATCGTGCCCGGATAGGAATGGTGCTCGTACGACACGCCTGCCGCCTTCAGGGCGGCCTCGTAGCCCGGCCAAAGATTGTTGATCCCGGGATCGTTCTCGGCGTTGTGCACCTGCACCGCCGCCTTGATCGAGGCGACCGACGACGTCTCGGGTGCGGCCCCATAATAGGGGATGGCCGCCTGCATGTCGGGTCCCATCGTTGCGGCGAGGAAGTTCGTGGCCCCGCCGCCCCAGCAGAAGCCGGTGACGCCGAGTTTGCGGTTCGAGAGCGCGTGCGCCTTCACGAAGCGCGCGCTGTTCAGCATGTCGGTGCGCAGTTTTGCCGGATCGAGGCTCGCCTGAAGCGTGCGGCCGTCGTCGTCGTTGCCGGGATAGCCGCCGACCGGGGAAAGCCCGTCCGGTGCGAGCGCCAGGAACCCTTCGGCCGCAGCCCGGCGCGCCACGTCTTCGATATAGGGATTGAGGCCGCGATTTTCGTGGATCACGAGCACGCTCGGGAAGGGCCCCGCACCGGTCGGCTGCACGAGATAGCCGCGCATCGTACCCGACGAGCCGCCGGGCGAGGGATAGGTCACGTAGCTTGCCTTGATGCGCGGATCGGTGAACGAAATCGTCTGCGCATCGGCGTAGCGCGGGAACAAAGCCTGCGCCATCGCGAGCCCGCCGACGGTCACGACCGCCGCGCGCTGGAGAAAGGTGCGCCGGTCGATGCCGCCATGGCAATACTCGTCGTAGAGTTCGAAAATGCGACTGTCGATGTCGGCTTGTGTCAGCGTCGCGGCCTGAGCCCGCGCACTGGCGTCGAGAATGTCGGTTGTCATGGCCAATGGCCTCCGTTCGGGGGGGGCGAGGGCAGAAACTCTGCCCGGATGCCGGCGGGACCGCAAGGTTGCTTTGCGATATGCAACGCAAAACGCCTACGGCGCGTGGTTTCGGGAGTAGCCGTTCGCCGCAGGCGGTATCCAGCCCCGCAAAGCGCCTGGTGCCGGGCGCAAAATCTCGACATCGAGCGGGTGGCATGCCGCCTCGCCGCAGGCTTGCACGGTCGAGCAGTCGCCGCCCGGGCATGCCGAGAGGCCGCCGATCAGATCGATTTCGGCGAAAAACTCGATGAAATCGCCGGGCCGCACTGGCGTCGCTTTGGTGAAATACTGGCCGGTGTCTTTGGTGAAGCCTGTGCACATGAACACGTTGAAAACGTCGTGCACGTGGCTTTCGACGTCGCGCACGGGCTTTTGCAGCAAGGCGGCAAGCGCGCGACTCAGATTGGAATGGCAGCAATGGTGGTATTCGCCGCCGTCCGACAGAAGATTGTGCGTGTAGGGATCGCACCGCGTGCCGATCACGTCGTGGATGCGCCCGCCAAAGGCATCCACGCCGTACCAATCGAGCGTGTCGTGCGTGATCGTCGCCATCGGCCGCAGATGGGGAAAGCACGACCACAAGCGGTCGCCGGTGCTGAGATGCGTGGCGTGCAATGCGCGCGTCTTGCCGGAATAGAAGCGCTCGCCGAGGTCGGCGGCGCTCCACAGATTGAGATCGCCGACCTGCGGCCCCTCGACGCTGCGGATGCGGAAGAAATGGCCGGCGGGCACTTTGAAGCAGCCCCCTTGCCGCGGCTCGATGCACAACGTTTCGACGCTTTCGAGTGTCGCGCGCGCGGCTTTGTAGAGCGCCATGTCGGGCTGCGGCAGCGTTTCGACCGGATAGCAGACGACGGGCGCGATCGCCCGCCGCCTGTCGGCATCGGCAGGTGCGCGCGTCTCGGGAGGGTTTCGCATCGTTTGCCCTTTCGCGAAGATCGACAAAACTATCCGAACGACCCGCGTTTTTGAAGCGGGCCGTGCCGCGAGAGACTCCTTGGCGTTTGGGCCGCATCTCGGGCAGACTCCCGCCATGCTTGCTTTCGACAACAGCTACGCCCGCCTGCCCGAACGTTTCTACACGCGCATGGATCCCGCGCGCGTGGCTGCCCCTAAGCTGCTGCGGCTCAACGTGCCGTTTGCGCGCAAGCTCGGGCTCGATCCCGACTGGCTGGCGAGCTCTGACGGTGTTGCGATGCTCGCAGGGTCCGCGATGCCCGAAGGGGCGGCGGCGCTTGCCCTGGTCTATGCGGGCCACCAGTTCGGGCATTTCTCGCCGCAGCTCGGCGACGGGCGCGCCTTGCTGGTGGGCGAATTCGAAGCGCCCGACGGGCAGCGCTACGATCTGCATCTCAAAGGCTCGGGCCGCACGCCCTATTCGCGCGGCGGCGACGGGCGTGCGGCCGTGGGGCCGGTCTTGCGCGAATACGTCGTAAGCGAAGCGATGGCGGCGCTGGGCATTCCCACCTCGCGCACGCTCGCCGCCGTGGCAACGGGCGAGCGCGTGTTTCGGGAACGGATTCTGCCGGGAGCGGTGCTGGCGCGGGTGGCCAAGAGCCACATCCGCGTGGGCACGTTCGAGTATTTTGCCGCGCGCGGCGACGGCGAGGCGGTCAAAGCGCTCGCCGACTACGCAATCCGGCGCCACGACCCGGCTGCCGCGCGCGCCGCACAGCCCTATCGCGCGTTCTTGGACGGCGTCGTGGCGCGCACGGCCGCACTCATCGCGCGCTGGATGGCGGTCGGCTTCATCCATGGCGTCATGAATACCGACAATATGTCGGTCGCCGGCGAAACGATCGATTACGGCCCGTGCGCCTTCATGGACGACTACCATCCCGGAACCGTATTCAGCTCGATCGACCATCAGGGCCGTTACGCCTACGCCAATCAGCCGCGCATCGCGCATTGGAACATGGCGCGATTGGCGCAGGCGCTGGCGCCGCTCTTGGGCGAAGACGAAGACGCGGCTGTTGCAAGTGCACAAGCCGCGATCGACGCGTTTGCCGGCCTGTTCGAAGACGCGTATCTCGCGCATATGCGCGCCAAGATCGGGCTCGAAACGGCGATGCCGGACGACGCGTTGCTGATCGAAGGGCTTCTGGCGGCGATGGCCGGCCAAAAAGCCGACTTCACGCTGACCTTCCGGCAACTGGCCCAGCATCTTGGCGAGGGACCGATGCCCGACGGGCTCGACGCATGGGGCGGCGAATGGCGCAAGCGAATTGCCGCCGAAGGCCGCAATCCTGCCGACATAAGCGCGGGCATGGATGCGGTCAATCCGCTCTATATCCCGCGCAACCATCTTGTCGAGGAAGCGCTGACGGCGGCCGAGATCAACGGCGACCTCGAACCGCTCGATGCGTTGCTGCGCGTGGTCACGGCCCCTTTTGCGCCGCAAGCCCATGCCGCGCGCTATGCCGCTCCGCCGTTGCCGCACGAGATCGTCGAAGCGACATTCTGCGGCACGTAGCGTCTCACGCCGCGTCGTGCAGGATCACGCCCAGCGTGTGGCGTCGGCCGCTGCAGATCTCGGCGACCCCGTGGCGCATCTTCACGCGATAGGCGCCGCGCGTTCCCGTTGCCGGGCGCTCATTGACAGCAAACAGCACGCCCGCACCTTGCGCGAGCGGTACCACATGCGCGCGGCTCTGCTGGCGCGGGCGCTGTTCGACGAGCACGAACGCGCCGCCCGTGAAATCGGCGGCGGGCTTCGACAAAAGGAATGCCGCCTGGATCGGGAAATGCACGGTTCCGTAGAGATCTTGGTGCAGGCAATTGTAGTCGCCCGGCCCGTAGCGCAGCAGCAACGGCGTCGGCCGCGTTTGGCCGGCAGCCGCGCAGATCTCTAGAAACGCGGCATGCGTGGCCGGGAAGCGCTCGGGCCTGCCGAGCTTTTCGTGCCACCCATTGGCGACGGGTGCGAGCCGCGCATAGAGCGCTTCGCGCAGCTGGGCCACGGGTCCGGGCAGCGGATAGTCGAAATAGCGGTATTCGCCGCGCCCGAACCCGTGCCGTGCCATGGCGACGGTGGAGCGGAACGATGCGGGGTGGTCGTAGCGTTCGGCGAGCGCAGCACACGCGTCGGCCGAAAGAATCGGCGGTGTGGCGGCAAAGCCCTTGGCGTCGAGTTCGGCGCCGAGGGCCGCCCAGTCGAGCGTGTCGAGTTTCATGCCGCGCGCTCGCGCGCGAGCATGGCCTTTTTGCGCGCAAGCCCCCAGCGATAGCCTGCAAGCGCACCGTCGGCCGCGACCACGCGATGGCAGGGGATGAGCATAGCCAAGCGATTGGCGGCACAGGCACGGGCGACGGCACGCGTCGCCTGCGGCTTGCCGAGCTTGGCGGCAAGCCGGCTGTAGCTTGTGGTTTGCCCGGCCGGAATGTCCCGCAAAGCCTGCCAGACCTGTCGCTGGAAGGCCGAGCCCGCCAGCACCAACGGCGCTTCGCACGCTGCATGCGGCTGTTCGAACGCGGCAAGAGCGGACGCGAACCAGTTCGCGAATTCGGCGTCGGCCGAGCGCAGCTGGGCGGCCGGGTATTGCGCGCACAAAGCGGCGAGCAAGGCTTCGTCGCTGTCGCCGAGCGCGACCCAGCAAAGCCCTTCATCGGTTGCTGCGATCAGCACGCGGCCGATTTCCGCAGCTGCTGTCGCGTAGCGCATCGTTTGGGTCATTATGTTCCTCCTTTTGCGGTTGCAGGCTCGAACATGGCGCACGTCTTCGCGGCAGCCCACCCGCTTCTTGCCGCGATCTTGCGCCGCGCGCCGGCACTTGCGAGACTGGATCTTGCAACGAAGGAGAAGAAGGGGAAGCGGATGGCGCGCGAAATACTGGCCATGGGCGAGCCCATGGTCGAGTTCAACCAGACCGGCGGCATCGGCAGTCGCACCTATCTGCAAGGTTTCGGGGGCGATTCTTCGAACTTCGCGATCGCGGCGGCCCGTCAAGGTGCGTCGGTCGGCTACGTTTCCGCAGTTGGGGCCGACATCTATGGCGGCATGCTGCGCGATCTGTGGCAGGCCGAAGGCGTGGACCACGCGCATGTGCGCACCGACGGCGCGGCGTTCACGGCCGTCTATTTCGTGACGCACGATGCCGACGGCCATCATTTTTCGTTTTTCCGCAAAGGCTCGGCCGCGAGCCGCTATGCGCCCGCCGACTTGCCGCTCGATGCGATCGCGGCGGCCAAGATATTCCATCTTTCCGGCATTTCGCTGGCGATCTCGCAGAGCGCGCACGATGCGGGGTTCGCCGCGATCGCAGCGGCACGCAGCGCCGGCGCCAAGGTTTCGTTCGACACGAATCTGCGCCTCAAACTATGGCCGCTCGCGCAAGCGCGCATCGCCATCGATGCGGCCGTCGCACAATGCGACATCTGCCTGCCGAGCTACGACGACGTTGCCGCGATCTACGACGAGCGCGATCCGGAACGTCTTGCCGATCTGCTGCTCGCCAAGGGTCCCGGCATCGTCGCCCTCAAGCTCGGTGCCGAGGGCACGCTGCTGGCCTTGCCCGACAAACGCGTGCGCATTGCGCCGCATCCGTGCACGCCCGTCGATGCAACCGGTGCCGGCGACACGTTCGGCGGCGCTTTCGTGGCCTGCCTCGCGCGCGGCGCCGACCCGGTCGAAGCCGCGCGCTATGCGGCCGTTGCGGCCGCTTTGTCGACGCAAGGCTACGGTGCCGTCGCCCCGATACCGACGGCGGGCGAGGTCGCGGCTGCACGCGCGCGTGTCGCCGCATGAGTGCCGAGCGGACGCGTGCCGGGCACATCGTCGTCACCGGCGGGACGAGCGGAATCGGGGCGGGCATTGCGCGCCATCTTGCGATGCTCGGCTACAGCGTGACCGCGACCGGCGTGTCGGCGGCCGAGATCGCGGCATTCGAGTCACAGCAAGGCGTCGAAGCGGCGTTGCTCGACGTGACCGACGATGCGGCAGTTGCCGCGTTGTTCGGCCGCTTCGACGCGCTTGAGGGCCTCGTCAATTGCGCAGGCACCATCCAGCGCGGCGGTGCGGAGTTCGACGTGGACGGGTTCCGGCGCACGCTCGAGGTCAATCTCGTGGGCACCATGCGCTGCTGCGTGGCCGCACGCGCGGCCCTTGCCCGCGCACAAGGCGCGGTCGTCAACACGGCTTCGATGCTGAGCTATTTCGGCTCGCCCTATGTGCCCGGCTACTCGGCCTCCAAAGGCGGCATCGTGCAATTGACCAAGAGCCTTGCCGCCGCGTGGGCAGCCGACGGCATTCGCGTGAACGCGATCGCGCCGGGCTGGATCGACACGAAGCTCACGGCACCGCTCGTCGGCGATCCTGCGCGGTCGGCGCCCATCCTTGCGCGCACGCCGATGGGGCGCTGGGGCCAGCCTGCGGAACTTGGCGGGCCGGTTGCGTTCCTGCTGTCGAAGGAGGCCGGGTTCGTCACCGGCGCCGTATTGCCCGTCGACGGCGGCTATGCTTCCGTGTGACGCGAGAGGAGCGAAGACCATGGACGATTCCGCGATCGCCAAAAAATGGGAGCCGTACCGCCACCCTCAGCCCAAGGAGTCGCCGCCGGAACTCGTGATCGCCCCCGCGATTCCGATCGACGAGCGGATCTGGGTGCCGCTCGAGCCGAATGTCGATTTCCGGCCGCTGCTGCTGTCGGCCTCGGCCGGCTACTGGACCAATCTTCTGCGCGTGCGCAAATCGGGCGTGCTGTCGCGCCATCGCCATCCGCAGCCCGTGCACGGCTTCGTGCTGAAAGGCGAATGGCGCTATCTCGAGCACGATTGGATCGCGCGCGAAGGCGGCTACGTGTACGAGGCGCCGGGCGAAACGCACACGCTGGTCGTGGACGCGCACGTGCCCGAGATGATCACGTTTTTCCAGGTCAACGGGGCGATGATCTATGTCGATCCCGACGGCAAGAACACAGGCTACGACGACGTGTTCACGCGCATCGACAAATGCCGCGCGCATTACGCCGCGATCGGCCTGGGAGCAGACTATGTCGACCGGTTCATCCGCTGACGCATTAACCTTCACCTAACCATTTTGTGGCATCTGGATTGAATGGTCATCCCCGACACGCTGCGTCCGGCCTATGAAGGGGCCGAAATCGAATTGCCCTTGGCGGAAGCCCCGCCGTCGCTGCTGCGCTTGGCGGAGATCTGGAACGAAAAGCGCGGCGTCGAACCGCTGCCCCCGCGCGCATCGTTCAGCTTCGACGACATCGTGCCGTGGCTCGGCTATTTGCATCTGCTCGAATTGGTCGACGACGACTTCCAGTTCCGCATTTTCGGCTCGGCCGTGGCGGCGTGGCTCGGCCACGACTATACCGGCCGGCGCCTGTCGGACCTTATGAGCGCGGTCCCCGACGTCGGCACGAAAGCGGCGGCGGGCTATCGCAAAGCGATCGCGACGTTGGCGCCTGTCTATCTGCACACCGAACAGGCGCGCCACCGCGGCACGGAGTTCGGCTGGTCGCGCCTGTTGCTGCCGCTGGGCGCGGGCGACCGCGTCACGCATCTCATGATCGCGATCCACTACCGGCCTTAAGGCCGGATCACACGAAGCGATTGGCGAGCACGCCGATTCCGTCGATCTCGATCTCGACAAGCGTGCCGGCCTTGACCGGCAGGGCGCCGAGCGACGTGCCGCACGCAATCACGTCGCCGGGTTCGAGCGTCATGTCGCGGCTGAGCCGTTCGACCAGCGACGCCGGGCTGAATATCATGTCGGCGACCGGATAGTTCTGGCGCTCGCGCCCGTTGACGCGCGTGCGCACGACGAGCGATTGCGCATCGAGGTCGGTCGCCACGACCGGTCCCAGCGGACCGAACCCGTCGAAGCTCTTGGCGCGCGTCCATTGCGCGAAGCTTGTATCGCGCGTGAGAAGCTCGAACGCCGTCACGTCGTTCACGCATGTATAGCCGAAGATCGCGGCGGCCGCCTGTTCGGGCGTGGCCGCTTTCGCCGTTTTTCCGACGACGATGCCGAGCTCGCCTTCGTAGAAGATGCGCCCGATATCTTCGCCGGGCATCGCGATCTCGCTCTGGTGGGCGGCAAGCGCGTTCGGCCCTTTGAGAAAATAGAGCGGTTCGGCCGGGATCGCCCAGCCGTTTTTTGCCGCTGCGGCGTGGAAATTGTTCCACAGACCGATGAATTTGCCCGGCCGCACCGGCGGCAGAAATACAAGGTCGGCGAGGGCGAGGCTTTCGCCGGTGGGCGTCGCATCAGCGAGCATGTCGCCCGCGTGCACCAGCACCCGCTCGCCCTCCAGCGTGCCGAAGATTTCGCGTGAGGCTTGCCGAGCGCGGACCCATTTCATTGCACGATCTCCCGATGTCTTGCGTAGCGCCGCATGGTTATACTCATCCGGATGCAGCAAGCCAGAGGAACCGCGCGTGAATTCCGCCGACCCCGACGAAATTTTTTCCGATATCGCGGTAAGGCTGGTCGCTGCCGTCGGCGATCGCCGTCACGCCTGGCGCACGCCGACGCTTGCCACGATCGGCCTCGACGGCGCGCCCCGCGCGCGCACGGTCGTGCTGCGCGGCGCTGATGCGGCCTGCGCGCGCGTGCGCTTCCACAGCGACATGCGCTCGGCCAAATGCGCGGAGCTTCGCGCCGACGGCCGGGCGTCGCTGCATTTCTACGATGCCGAGGCCAAGCTGCAGCTGCGCATCGAAGGCCATGCCGCGCTGCATTGCGCGGACGCGACGGCCGAAGCGGCGTGGCAGGCGGCGGGTTTGAGTGCACGCCGCACCTATACGATCGAACCGGGGCCGGGCATTTTTCTGGATCAGCCCGACGATGCGGTTTTTTCGGCCGATCCGACGGCCGCGTTCGCGCGATTTGTCGTGGTCGAAATCGCGGTCGCGTCGATCGAATGGCTCTATCTGCGTGCCGAGGGCCATCGTCGGATTCTGTTCACGCAAGTCGGCGGCACGCGCCAAGCGCGCTGGCGTGCACCCTAGATCTTGCGCATATCGAAATTGGGATAGGAACTTGTCGCTTTGGCGGCCGATGACTGGGCTGCGGACGGCACCGGCGCGCGCGCCACGGGTGCTGCCGCAGCCGCTGGCGCAGCCCGCGCTGCCGGTGCGGCGTTTTTGGCGGCGAGCTTGTCGCGCAGCGGCGAGGGCGGTGGGGGCGGGGGTTCGGCGCGCAATTCGCGCGGCAAGCGCCGTTCGACCTCGAAGCGCAGCTGTTCGGCCACGAGGTTGATCAGCGGCTCTTTGGTGCGCGTCAGCGACAAAGCGAGGTCCGACACGCACAAAGCTGCGATCTGCTTCAGAATGTCGGCCGCAAGTTCCGGCTTCACGCGCACGCCGCGCGCGTCGAACATCGGCACGCGCACGGCGAACAGCAAAAGATTGCGCAAGGCGCGCATGCGCTCGCCGTCGAGCTGCTGCAGCTTGGTCAAAAACTCGCGGCGATTGATCGCGTAGCATTCGCTTTCGGCGATCGCCACGGCCGCCGAGGGGCGCGGCGTGCGCTCGACGAAAGCTTGTTCGCCGAACAGGCGGCCTTCATGCAGATCTTCGAGCGTGTTGAGATCGTAGCCGCGCTGGCAGCACAGGCGGATTTTGCCCGTGCGCACGATGAATGCGTAGTCGCCGTCTTCGTTCTCGCGGAACACATAGGCGCCAGAATGGTATTTGCGGATAAGCTCTTGCATCTTTTGCTCAGCGGCGGCTCGGGGGGGAGGCTCGTAAACGCGCAATAGTGCACGGTCAGATATTTCGAAAAAATTAACATCCGGAAACCTTCGCAACAAGCGAGCACTTAGGATAAGTCTTCCGCCCTCTCGTTCTTCTGGCCTCGAATCGGACTTTTTGCGATGGCGTCGCCGCTGCTCATTTTACAGGACATATGCCTCTCTTTTGGCGGGCCGGCCCTGCTCGACGGCGCCGAGCTCGCCGTTGGCGCGGGCGAACGCCTGGCGTTGGTTGGGCGCAACGGCTCCGGGAAGTCGACTTTGCTCAAGATAGCGGCAGATCTGCTTGAGCCGGACAGCGGTTCGCGCTTTCTGCAGCCCGGCACGACCTGCGCCTATTTGGCGCAGGAGCCCGATCTGAGCGGCTTTGCCACGGTTTTCGACTTTGCCACGGCCGGGCTCGGCGCCGACCGCGACATCCATCGTGCGCGCTATCTGCTGGAGTCTCTGGGGCTGTCGGGGGCGGAAGACCCCGAACGCCTGTCGGGTGGGGAGGCGCGCCGCGCGGCCCTAGCGCGCCTCTTGGCCCCTTCGCCCGACATTCTGCTGCTCGACGAACCGACCAACCATCTCGATCTGCCGGCGATCGCCTGGCTCGAGCGCGAACTTGCGGCGACGCGCGGGGCGCTCGTGCTGATCAGCCACGACCGGCGCTTTCTCGAATCGTTGTCGCGCGACATGGTGTGGCTCGATCGCGGCCGCACGCGGCGCTTGGGCCGCGGCTTCGCGCATTTCGAAACGTGGCGCGACGAGATTCTGGCGCAAGAAGAACTCGAAGCGCACAAGCTGTCGCGCCAGATCGCGCGCGAGGAAGATTGGCTGCGTTACGGCGTCACCGCCCGGCGCAAGCGCAATGTCCGCCGCGTGGGGGAATTGCAAGCCCTGCGCGCCCAGCGCCGCGCGCGCGTGGCTGCCCCCGGCACGCTTAAAATGTCGAGCTTTGCCGCCGACGGTTCGGGCACGCTCGTGATTGCCGCCGACGGCGTTTCCAAAAGCTACGGCGACCGCAAGGTTGTCGCCGATTTTTCGGCGCGCATCCTGCGCGGCGATCGCGTCGGCATCGTCGGCCCCAACGGCGCGGGCAAGACGACGCTGCTCAATTTGCTGACCGGCGCCTTGGCGCCCGATACGGGCGAAGCGCGCATCGGCACGGGGCTCGCGATGGTGACCCTCGACCAACGCCGCGAATCGCTCGATCCGGACGCAACGCTTGCCGACACGCTGACCGGCGGGCACGGCGAAACCGTGTCGCTGGGCGGCGGCACCCGCCACGTGCTCGCCTATCTCAAGGATTTCCTTTTTCTGCCGCAGCAGGCGCGCACGCGTGTGGCAGCACTCTCGGGCGGCGAACGCGGGCGGGCCATGCTGGCACGCGCCTTCGCCAAACCTTCGAACCTGCTGGTGCTCGACGAGCCGACCAACGATCTCGACATCGAAACGCTCGATCTTCTGCAGGAGCTTCTGGCCGATTATGCCGGCACCGTGCTGCTGGTCAGCCACGACCGCGATTTCCTCGACCGCGTGGCGACGTCCACGCTCGTCGCCGAAGGCGACGGCGTGTGGCAGGAATATGCGGGCGGCTATTCGGACATGGTGGCCCAGCGCGGGCGCGGTGTGGAAGCGCTTGGGAATCCGCAAGCCAAACAGGCCAAGCGGGTTGCCGCACCGGCAGCCGCGGCCGCCCCCGCCAAGCGCAAGCTCAGCTTCAAGCAGAAACATGCGCTTGAAAACCTGCCGCGCCGCATGGACGACATGCGCGCCAAGATATCGGCTCTTGAAGCTACCCTCGCCGATCCGGGCTTCTACGCGCGCGACGCGGCCGGCTTTGCGCGCGTGTCGGCCGATCTGCAGGCCATGCAAGCAGGCCTCGCCGCCGCCGAAGACGAATGGCTCGAGCTCGAGATGCTGCGCGCGGAAGTCGAAGGCAGTTAGCGCCGGAGATCTTTGTAGGGGCACACGTCGTCTTCGAATGGCACGTGCCGTCGTCGAAACGGCGTGCCTTCGAGCGTTTCGGGTCGATCAATCCGGTCCATGCGGAAATGGCGGAAATCGGCGCGCGCGGGATCCCAGGCCGCGAGGTACCAGAGTGGTGGCAGGATCAGCATGGCCTGCGGTTCGACCGTTCGGTGCGTCTGCGCCCCCTTGGCATCGCGATAGCGGAACCGCAGTCGCAGCCGCTGGAGGAACGCCGTTTCGAACGCAGGCAAGAGTTCCGGGTCGATCGAG
>JAIXXA010000041.1 GCA_027490975.1 Rhodospirillaceae bacterium | reverse complement strand
CCGTCATCGCGATCGAGAACGCGCGCTTGTTTCAGGCTCTCGACAGCCGTACCCGCGAACTCGCCGAGGCTTTGGAGTATCAAAAGGCCATCTCGAACGTCCTCGCGGCGATCTCGCGGTCCCCAGGCAGCATCGCCCCGGTCTGCGACGCGATCGCGGAGACCGCGATGGAGCTTTGTCTCGCGCTGGACGCGACGGTTCTTTTGCGCGACGGCGAGGGCTTGCGTCTCGCTGCCTATCGCGGCGGGCTGAAGTTCGATGCGATTCGCTTGCCGCTCGACCGAAGCTACGTCGCGGGACGCTGCGTGGCGGATGGCGAGACCGTCCAGTGCGCGGATCTTCTCGCAGCGGCGGCCGACTACCCGTTGGGTGTCGAACTCGCCCGGCGGATGGGTTTCCGGACGGCGATGGCGGTTCCGCTCTTGCGCGACGGTGCGGCAATCGGCTGCATTCTCGTTCGACGCGGCGACGTCGAGCCCTTCGCGCCCCGTCAAATCGACTTGCTGCGGACTTTGGCCGACCAAGCGGTCATCGCCATCCGCAACGTCCAGCTTTTCGAGGAGGTACAGGCCCGCACGACGGCCCTGCAGGAATCGCTCGAATACCAGACGGCGACGAGCCGCGTTCTCGGCGTCATTTCGCGTTCGCCGAACGACGTTGCGCCGGTGTTGGAAGCCATCGCCGCGACCGCGAAGGAACTGTGCGACGCGGTCGATTGCCTTATCCGCATCAAGGTGGGGAACGCGCTGCGGCTTGGCGCGCATTGCGGCATTCACCGCGTCCACCCGGGTGACTTGCCCTTGGCGCGCGACTACATCGCCGGCCGCTCGGTCGTCGATGCAACACCCATCCAGGTCGAGGATCTGTTCGCGGCGGGCGACGAGTTTCCGCGCGGGCGCCAACTCGCTGTCGAACTCGGCTTCCGGAGCTGCATGGCCGTTCCGCTGATGCGCGACGGTGCCGCTATTGGTTGTATCTTGATGCGGCGGAACACGACCGAGCCGTTCACGTCGCGGCAGATCGAGTTGCTGCGAACATTCGCGGATCAAGCGGTGATCGCAATCGAGAACACGCGGCTTTTCGAAGAAGTCCAGGCCAAGACGCGCGAACTGGAGACGTCGCTGGCGGAGTTGACCGCCGCGCAGGCGCGGCTGATTCAGTCCGAAAAACTGGCCTCCCTCGGCCAGCTCACCGCCGGCATCGCCCACGAGATCAAGAACCCACTCAATTTCGTGAACAACTTCGCAGATCTCTCGACCGATCTCGTCGCCGAGATCGAAACGGCGCTTGCTTCTGCCGGCGACGTTCTGGTCCCAGAAGTCAAGAACGACATCGAGTATATCTCGACGACTCTCAAGGCCAATCTCGCCAAGATCGTCCAACATGGCCGTCGTGCGGACTCGATCGTCAGGAACATGCTGGCTCATTCGCGCGGCGGCGGCGGCGAACGGCGCCGGGTCGACGTCAACACGCTCGTCGAGGAAGCGCTGGGGCTCGCCTACCACGGTGCGCGCGCGGAGAAGCCGGGGTTCAACGTGACCGTAAGCCGGGCGTACGACCCGTCGGCCGGGGAAGCGGAACTCTTCCCGCAAGAGATTTCCCGGGTGCTGCTCAACCTGATCGGCAACGGCTTCTATGCCGTCGCGAAGCGCGCGTCAAAGGCGGGCGCCGGTTACGAACCGACCTTAACTGTCTCCACGCACGCGCGAGGCGACCGCATCGAGATCTGCGTCCGCGACAACGGGACGGGAATGTCCGAGCACACGCGATCCAAACTGTTCACGCCCTTTTTCACGACGAAACCGACCGGCGAAGGCACGGGGTTGGGATTGTCCTTGAGCCACGAAATCGTTGTGCAGCAGCATGGCGGTTCGATCGACGTTCGCAGCGAGTTGGACGTCTTCTCCGAGTTCGCGATCGCGCTGCCGCGTCAGGCAGCATCGAAGGAGGCTTGAGCGTGGACGGTATCCGGCCCCCAGCGATCGAACGAGGGACCCCCGCATGAGGACGATACTTGTCGTGGACGACGAGCCCGATCTGGAAGCTCTCGTTCGGCAAAAATTCAGAAGGAAGGTTGCGGCTGCGGAATGGCGACTGATTTTCGCTTGCGACGGACAGGAGGCGCTCGAGTTGGTCGCTAAAGACCCTGCGGTAGATTTGATTTTGACGGACATCAACATGCCACGGATGGACGGCTTGACGATGCTCGGGCGCCTTCAACAGGCGCTCGATCCCGTCGCGACGATCGTGGTTTCGGCCTACGGCGACATGACGAACATACGCGCGGCGATGAACGGCGGCGCCTACGATTTTCTGACCAAGCCAATCAACTTCTCGGATTTCGAGGTGACGGTCGAGAAGATCCTGCGCCAAGTTGCGGCGGCACGCGACGTGCGAGAGAAAAGGCTTGCCGCCGAGCGCTCGCGCGCGGCGCTTGCACGATACTTCTCTCCCAATCTCGCCGCGGCGCTGGAGGCGGGAACGGCGGCCGCGGATCTTTCGGGAATGCGACGGGAGATCACGGCGATGTTCACCGATGTCGCCGGGTTTACGGCGCTCGTCGAGGCGCTTCCGGCAGCAACGCTCTCCGAACTTCTGAACGACTACGTTGCACGACTTACCGACGTCGTGTTTCGCCACGAGGGAACCGTCGCCAAGTTGATGGGCGACGGCCTTTACGTTCTGTTCGGCGCGCCGTTCGAGCAGAGGGATCATGCAGAGAAGGCGGTCGCGTGCGCGCTGGCGATCGACGAGGCGGCTGAAGGTTTCCGACGCGATGCCCAAGCGATGGGTTTCAAGTTCGGCGTCACTAGAATTGGCGTGCATTCGGGCGTCGCGTTCGTCGGCGACGTCGGCGGCGGACGCTTCTTCGACTACACGGCGAACGGTGAAGTCGTAAACGTCGCGTCTCGATTGGAGGGGGCGAACAAAACGCTGGGCACGCGCATTTGCGTCAGTGCGGAGACGGCGACTCGCATACCGGCATTCGTCGGTCGCCCGATCGGCGACCTTGTTCTTCGGGGACGAACGACGGCGTTGCGGACGTACGAACCGCTCGCCAACGGCGTCGGCGATGCGAACGCTGCGTCCTATGTCGCTGCGTTCGATAAAATTTCGTCGAACGCAGCCGGGGCGTTGGCGGCGTTCGCTACGTTGGTCGGTGGCAACGGCGACGATCCGCTTGCCGCGTTGCATTTGCGCCGTCTGCTAAACGGCGAACGTGGAACGGAGATAAGGATCGGCTAGTGACGATAGTTGGCATTCTCCGCAGAAAATGACTGTCAGAAAGTCTGCAATCAGTTCGGGAGGGCAAATGACCGAAGCTGTTTACAAGTTTAACGACGGGCGGGCCTATGAGGATTTCATGGGCGTATGGAGTCGGCTTGTCGGCGCCGACTTCATGGAATGGCTTGCGCCGTCGCGCGGGCTTCGATGGGCCGATGTCGGTTGCGGCAACGGCTGTTCGACCGAACAGATCATCGATCTGGCCGCGCCGCACACGGTCGATGCGCTCGATCCTTCCGCCGAACAGCTCGCGCATGCCCGAACTCTGCTGGTCGGACGACAAGCGACTTTCCACCAGGGCGACGCCTTGGCGCTTCCGTGGGACAAGGCGAGTTTCGACATCGTACTGATGGCACTGGTAATCTTTTTCGTGCCGGAGCCTCGACGCGGGCTCTCTGAAATGGTTCGAGTCACGCGCCCCGGCGGGACGGTCGCCGCGTATGTCTGGGATGTCTCGATCGGCGGATTGCCTTGGGTGGATATATGGAGAGCACAGGAAAGATTGGGGATACCGGTCATCAAACCGCCGAGCTCGGATGTTTCTGCGCTCGACGCTCTCGCCGCTCTTTGGCGTGCGGCCGAACTCGATCAGGTCGAGGCGCAACACATCACCGTCGAACGACGCTTTCCCGACTTCGATGCATACTGGCGGGCATGGAGTCTTGGCGGTCCTACCCGCGCGACGGTTCCGCCGGAGCGAATGTCCGAACTTCGCGACGCGGTCCGCCATGAACTTGGTATCGCCGAGGATGCCGCGTTCACGGTTAAAGCCACGGCCAGCGCTGTCAAAGGTCGCGTACCGAAATAGACGATTAGGGTAGTGCTGGTGAAATCGGGCAAGTCGCTCGATAATGGAGCGTCATCGAACTTGCCAAGGCTGTTGGACATTGTGTTGGCGGCACTGGCGAACGATCTGCGCGGCGTAAAGATCAGATCTGCCATCACGATGATGTCGCCGACGACGCAAGGTCTGTGTGTTTGAACTGGCCGATTAAACCGGGGTTTCGCGGCTGCTTCAATGTAGTCTCGTATAAATGCATTGATATTGCTTAGTTTTAGTAAGATTTGGGAGCTGGATGTCGCGAGTTCGAATCCCGCCGCTCCGACCGGCGACCATTTTTCGGCCCGCTTGACCTTACGGGCCTGTCTTTTCGCGATACATGCCGAGCAACGCGTCGCCGAAATGGTGGGCGAAGCGCTGCGCGTCGATCAGCGGGGTTTGCAGCAGGCGCTCGCGCAGCGTTGCGCGCGTTTTTGCCAGGAGCGTCCAATTGTCGGCGAATGCGACGGCCTTTTTTGCGTAGTCGTTGCGGTCGGCTGCAATCCAATCGTGCTGGCCGGCATTCGATGCGATCGACTCCCCGAGACGCGACAGAAATCTGTCACCCTTGCGCGTCAGAACCGGAACGCCCATCCATAAAGCTTCAAACGACGTTGTTCCGCCGGGGTAGGGAAAGGTGTCGAGCACGATATCGATCCGCGCGTATGCGTCCAGATACGCTGCTCTCTGCGAAGGGCCTTCGAGAATAATGCGATCCTCGGCGACGCCGCGGCTTGCAAACCGCGCAAGGGTCTGCGCTGCGAGTGCCGCGTCGGCAAGCTGACCGGCTTTCAGCATGATCTTTGCGCTGGGAACCGCATGGAGGATTTCCGCCCACAGATCGACGACTGCGTCGCCGACCTTGGAGAGATTGCTGAAGCACCCGAAAGTGACGTGCCCATTCCTCGCCGCCGGCGGCGGCGCCACGTCGATGGCATGCGTGGGCGGCGTGAAGCACAGCCAAGTTTCGGGAAGACGCCAAAGTTTCTCCGAGAAATGGCGCTCTTCGCCGGCGGGCGCCATGTGCGGATCGCCAAGGAAATAGTCCATTTCAGGCAAGCCTGTCGTCGCGAAGTACCCCAGCCACGAGACTTGAACGGGGGCCGGTCTGTAGGCGAACACGGGAAGCCTGTTGCCCGCACTGTGGCCCGAGAGATCGATAAGCACGTCGATCTCTTGCGCGCGAACGAGCGCTGCCGCTTCACGATCGGCTTTTGCGACGATCGAAATCCAGTTGTCGAAGTTCGCCTTGATGCGAACGGTCAGAGCATCGGTGCGCGGCGAAGTCGGGAAAGCGTACAGTTCGAACCGCTCCCGATCCAGCCATCTGACCAAACCTTCGGCGAAAAAGCCGACGGGATGCTCGCGCAAATCGCCCGAGACGAAGCCAATCTTTAGTTTTTTCGAAATTGCGCTGTTGCGTCGAGGTGGGAGTTTTGGAACTGCCCTTGCCGAAACCATCGATCCGTAGCGCTGCGCTTCTGCCAGCGCGACTTCGCTCGGCAGCGATTCGACATAATTCATCCCTAGAAGGAGATTGCTGTGCGCGTCGGTATTGTTTGGATTGCGGCGGAGCGCCTCGCGAAGAACAGCCTCTGCCTCTTCGAGACGACACAGATCGACGAGAGTTGAGCCAAGACCGCTATGCGCCTCGGCAAGATCTGGGTCGCAGCGGATT
>JAIXXA010000125.1 GCA_027490975.1 Rhodospirillaceae bacterium | reverse complement strand
TCGTGCTCGCCGACGGCATCGAAGTGACGGGCTCCACGCTCGACAACGGCCTGCTGCATATCGATCTGATGCGCCCCTTGGCCGAGCCCAAAGCGCGCTCGATCCCGATTCGCAGCGGTGCCAACGCCGCCAAGAACAAGACGATCGACGTGGGTGCCGCCCGCCTCGATGATCCAGCCGCAAGCCCAGCCGCAAGCCCAGTCGCAAGCCCAGTCGCAAGCAAGGAGCGCTGACATGAACCAATCCACCGCCGGTTCCGAGCCCATGTCGGCCGAGGCTTTCGCCGCTTTGGGCGTGCAGGGGCTCGCTTATGTGCGGCGCCTCGTCGAGACGCTGCCCGGCGAATCGGCCCCGCGTCCGATTTATGCGATTTTTGCTGCCGACGGGGAGCGCATCGGCACGGCCCCCGACCGCGATCTGGCGTTCGCCGCCATTCGCCAGCACGAACTCGAACCGCGCGACGCGATGTAAGTGTTGCTTGGGCCTGCGGCCGTCAGGCCGCGTGACTGGCCGCGTGTTCGGCCAGCAGCGCGTACAGCGCTTCGGCGCGGTCCGAGCCGCGCAGTTTTTCGCACATGCGCCGGTCGCGCAGCAGACGCGAGACGCGGGCCAGCGCCTTCAGGTGGTCGGCGCCCGCACCCTCGGGGGCGAGCAGCATGAAGATGAGATCGACCGGCTGCTCGTCGATCGCTTCGAAGTCGACCGGCTTCTCCAGGCGCGCGAACACGCCGTAAAGGCGCTTGAGGCCCGCAAGCTTGCCGTGCGGGATCGCAATGCCGTTGCCCACCCCCGTGGTGCCGAGCCGTTCGCGCTCGAGCACCACGTCGAGGATCAGCCGCTCGTCGACCGACGCGAGTTCGCCCGCTTTGCGCGCGATCTCGTGCAGCACCTGCTTTTTGTTGGTGGCGCGTACCGACGCGAGAACCGCCTCGGGAGCGAGAAATTCGGTGAGTTCCATGGAGGGCATTGGCGGGCGCCTAGCGTTTGGCCGGGGTGGCGGATTGCGCGCCCGGATCGATCCAACCGATCGCTCCGTCCGCGCGCCGATAGACGACGTTGAACTGGCCGTTGGCGCTGTTGCGGAACATCAGCACCGGCTTCTGGCCGAGATCGAGGCGTGCCACCGCCTCGCCCACGCTGTGCGTGCCGATGTCGGTCGTCATTTCCGCGACGATGGGGGCCGCAAGCTGCGCTTCGTCGAGCGTCTCGGCTTCGGTTTCGATCACGGCATAACGCGCGGCTTCGAACACGCCGTCGTCGGCGTCCGCACCCTTGCCGCGCTTGCGGTCCTTGATGCGGCCTTTGTGGCGCTTGAGGCGATGGTCGAGCCGTTCGACCGCGCCGTCGAACGCCGCGTAGGGGTCGCTCGCCTCGTGGTGGCTCTGCAGCGTCATGCCGCGGCGCACATGCACCGAAATGTCGGCGCGGAAGATGTGGCGCTGGCGCTCGAACACGACCTTGCCTTCGAGGGCGCGGCCGAAATAGCGATCGACCGCCGCTTGGAGAATCTTGCCGACATGGTTGCGCAACGAATCGCCGACATCGAGGCGCTTGCCGCTTACTGACAACTGCATGATATGGGTCGTTTTCCGGTTGAGTGTTCGACGTAAAGACACGGGCTGCGAGCCGCGTCGTCCGGCCCGTCTTTCCGCAATTGCGCGGGAACATAGGTGGCCTTTGCAAGGCTCGTCAAGTCGGGTGCAAGGCTCGTCAAGTCGGGGGCGACGCGATCATTGCGCATTTTTTTCCACCCTTTGGCCGAGCCTGCGCCCGGGTCCCGCAAGGGTCAAGCGTTTTCCCCTAAACTTCTAGAATCCCGACGCTTTTTCGCGTCTGCGCTGGACCGACGAGGCGATGTTCATGGCCTCGCGATACTTGGCGACCGTGCGTCTTGCAATGTCGATGCCGCTGGCCTTCAGAAGCTCGACGATGCGGTCGTCGGACAGGATTTCGGCTGCGGTCTCGGCGTCGATCAGGCCGCGAATATGGTCGCGCACGGCCTCGGCCGAATGCGCCTCGCCCCCGCCCGAGGCCGGGATCGCCGAGGTGAAGAAATATTTGAGTTCGAAGATGCCGTGCGGCGTCGCGATGAACTTGTTGGTCGTGACACGGCTCACGGTCGATTCGTGCATGTCGATGGCGGCCGCAATGTCGCGCAGCACGAGCGGCTTCAGATGGCGCACGCCGTGGCGGAAGAACCCGTCCTGCTGGCGCACGATTTCGACCGACACTTTGAGGATCGTCTGCGCGCGCTGGTGCAGCGACTTCACGAGCCAGTTGGCGGCGTGCAGGCGCTCGGCGACGAATTCCTTTTCCTGCTTCGTGCGCACGGCCCCGTGTACGCGCGCGTGGTAGCGCGTGTTGACCAGCACGCGCGGCAGCGTTTCCTGGTTGAGCTCGATGATCCAGCTGCGGTCGGCGGCCAGGCGCATCAGCACGTCGGGCACGATCGGGCTTGCAAGGGCGCGATCGAAGGCCAGCCCCGGTTTCGGGTCGAGGCTGCGCAACTCGGCAACCATGTCCTGCAGATCTTCGTTGTCGCAGCCGCACAGACGCTGCAGCGTCGCGACGTCGCGCTTGGCCAGCAGATCGAGGTTCTCGAGCAGCTTTTCCATGCACGGGTCGAGGCGGTTGCGCTCGGCCAATTGCAGGGCCAGGCACTCTTTGAGGCTGCGCGCGAAAATGCCCGGCGGATCGAAGCGCTGGCAGCGCTTGAGCACGCGCTCGATCTCCGCCTCTTCGATGTCGAGCTTGGCGGCAAGCTCGCCGAGCGGGGTCGTCAGATACCCGCAATCGTCGACGAGATCGACGAGGCGGGCCGCGACGATGCGGTCGACGGGCTCGGCGAAATCCACGCCCGCCTGGGCCAGCAGATGTTCGCGCAGCGAAACCGGGCGCGCCAAGGTCTGTTCGAGACCGAATTCCGAATCCTCGAAATCCGAGCGCCCGCCCGTGCCTTTCCATTCGCCGAGGAACTCGCCTTCGCCCTGCGGCTCGTCCGCACCCTTGCTGAAGCTGTTGTCGTAGTCGATGTCGAGCGGAGCTTCGTTCGTTTGTGCGGCCCCCGCCACCGGATCGAGCAGCGAGGATTGGGCGTCGGCGCGCGCAAGATCGGGGGCTTCGCCGCGGTCGACGACTTCGTCGGCCCCGCTTTCGGCCCCCGGCTCGTCGCGCTCGAGAAGCGGATTTTGCGCAAGCTCCTCCTCGACGAACTGGGCCACTTCGAGATTGGAGAGCTGCAAGAGCTTGATCGCCTGCTGCAGCTGCGGCGTCATCACGAGCTGCTGCGTCTGGCGCAGGTCGAGGCGCGGGGCAAGGCGGTTCATCTCTGCCCTCCGCGCGTCATAGCGAGAATCGTTCGCCGAGATAGACGCGCCGCACGTCGCGCGAGGCGACGATCGCGTCCGGGGAGCCTTCCATCAGCACGTGGCCGTCGTGCAGGATGTAGGCACGGTCGACGATCTCGAGCGTCTCGCGAACATTGTGGTCGGTGATCAGAACGCCGATGCCGCGGTCTTTGAGATGGCGCACGAGATCGCGGATGTCGCCGACCGCGATCGGGTCGATGCCCGCGAGCGGTTCGTCGAGCAGCACGAAATGCGGCTGCGAGGCAAGGGCGCGCGCGATTTCCACGCGCCGCCGCTCGCCGCCCGACAGCGCCATCGCAGGCGCTTGGCGCAGATGCGAAATCGAAAACTCGGCCAGCAGCTCGTCGAGCACGGCTTCGCGCCTTGCCGTATCGCTTTCGATGAGCTCGAGGACCGCGCGGATGTTCTGCTCGACCGTGAGGCCGCGGAAGATCGAGGTTTCCTGCGGCAGATAGCCAATGCCGAGGCGCGCGCGCCGGTACATCGGCAGGCTAGTGATGTCGGCCCCGTCGAGCCGGATCGAGCCGAAATCGGGCGCAATCAGACCCGTGATCATGTAGAAGCAAGTGGTTTTGCCGGCCCCGTTGGGCCCGAGCAGTCCGACCGCTTCGCCGCGCTGCACGCTCAACGTCACTTCGCGCACCACGGGCCGGCCTTTGTAGCGCTTGCCGAGCTTGTGCGCGACGAGGCCCGGATTGTCGGCGACGACCCGCAGTCCCGGTGCGTCGCTCGGCGCCGCGGCTTGCGCGGGCTCGGCGGTGCGCACGGGGTACGGGCGGTCGTTCATGGACGCGCCTGCTGCGGAATGAGCAGGCCGCGCACGCGCCCGTCGCCGGTTCCGGGCGCGCTCAGCAGCCGCGAGATGCCGGTATTCATGTTCACTTCGCCGAAATCGCCGGCCATCTGGTTGTCGCCGCGCGTGAGGCGCACGTTGCCGGCGAGCTGCGCGATGCTCGTCTGCATATTGTAGACGCCGCGGTCGCCGCGCGCGATTTCGGTCGGCGTGGAGACGTGCACGTTGCCGAACGCCTCGACGCGCTGCAGGCGCGCATCGTTGCCGCCGGGCGCATTGCCGGCGGCCGGGCGCTGGTTCGCGCGCGCATTCTGCTGCCCGCGCGCGGGGGCCGCCGCTTGGCGGGCTTGCGGCTGCTGCTGGACGAAATGTGCGGTCATCACGTCGGCCGTCATGCGCCGTTCGCCGGACACGATCATCGCGTTGCCGCGGGCGACCGCGATCTCGCGCGCAGCCCAGTATTCGAGCGTGTCGCGCGCCGTCAGCGTGTCGGTGGGCGTGGTGAGGCGAAGTGCGCGGCCCGTCACGACGACGACTTCGCTGTCGACGTCGAAGATGCCGCGATCGCCCTCGACCTTCTGGGTCGGGGTTTCGAAGCGCACATTGCCGATGGCTTCATAGCGGAAAATTTCGGTGCCGCCGGCGGCCGCGTCGCGATACCAGGCGACCAGCCGGTCGCCGTAGACGCTGGTGTCGCCCTGGCGCGCGGCGGCATTGCCGGTCGCGACATAGCGCTTGGCGTCGCGGTCCCATTCGATGCCGTTGTTGGCCGTGATCTCGATGGGCGCGCCCGATCCGCCGCGACCGATATCGATCGCCTGGCTCCACGCGGCCGCACTCCAGCTGCCGCACGCGGCCGACAAGGCGGCCCAGAAAGCGAGGTGCGGAAAGCGGCTCATCGGCGCGGCGCCGGGGTTGGCGGGGGCGGGACGGCCGCTTGCGCCCGCGGCGTCGTTGCGGTCGACGCCGGCGTTGCGCGCGGTGCCGGGAACAGCAGCACGCGGGCTTGGCCCGTGACTTCGACGCGCGCCCCGCGATCGTCGATGCGGAAACCCGAACCGTCGAGCTGCGAATTGGGGCCCTGCGCGCGCACGGGCGCATCGCCTTGGGCCGTACCGCGGTCGAGATCGATGCGCGCGCGCTCGGTCGAGATCTCGTAGCCGCCGTCGTGGAACAAAGTAACCCCGCCCCACAATT
>JAIXXA010000104.1 GCA_027490975.1 Rhodospirillaceae bacterium | reverse complement strand
GCTCAAGCCGTAGAGCGCGCCCAGATCGGGCGGCTCGAAAGCCAGCATCTGTGCGCGCTGTTCGAGCAGCAGCAGAATGTCGCGCATCCTGGTGGCGGCATTGCAGGTCAGCACGAGCTCTTCGGGCTCGTATTCGACGTCGCCCGCGAGTGCGGACAAATCGAGCGTGCGCGCGGCCTTTGTCGGCCTGCCGAGCAATGCCTTGGTGCCGAGACCCTGCACGCGCAGCGTCTCGCCCTCGGCGGCGGCGTAGGCGACGCACTCCTGCAATTGTTTGGCGGTGGTCGGTTTGAAATCCATCGGCGCGACGCGGCGGCTAGAAACGCGGCAGATCGGGGAACGGCACTTGGCCCTTGTGCACGCGCATGCGGCCCATCTCCGCGCAGCGATGCAGCTGCGGAAACACCTTGCCCGGGTTGAGCAGCCCGTCGGCGTCGAACGCGCATTTGAGGCGCATCTGCGTGGCGAGATCGTCTTCGTCGAACATCGCGGGCATGAGGTCGCGCTTTTCGATGCCCACGCCGTGTTCGCCGGTAAGCACGCCGCCCGCCGCCACGCACAGGCGCAGAATGTCGGCCCCGCACGCTTCGGCCGCAAGCAACTCGCCGTCTTTGTTGGCGTCGAAAAGAATGAGCGGATGCAGATTGCCGTCGCCCGCATGGAACACGTTGGCGACACCCACGCCGTGCTTGGCGGCAATGTCGGATATGCCGCGCAAGACGTCGGCGAGGCGTTTGCGCGGGATGGTGCCGTCCATGCAGATATAGTCGGGGCTGATGCGCCCCACGGCCGGGAACGCCGCCTTGCGCCCGGCCCAGAAGCGCATGCGCTCCTCTTCCGATTCCGATATCCGGCTCGTGACGGCGTTGTTTTCGCGCGCGATGCGCTCGACGTTCGCGATGAGCTCGTCGACTTCCGCCTGCGGCCCGTCGAGTTCGACGATGAGAAGGCTTTCGACGTCGAGCGGATAGCCTGCGTGCACGAAGGCTTCGGCCGCATGGATCGCGGGCTTGTCCATCATCTCGATGCCGCCGGGCACGATGCCCTCGGCGATGATCTGCGCCACGCAATTGCCGCCGTCTTCGAGCGAGGGGAAGCCCACGAGCACGGCGCGCGCGGTCTCGGGCTTGCGAAGCAAGCGCACGGTCACTTCCGTGACGACGCCCAAAAGCCCTTCGGAGCCCACCACGATGCCGAGCAAATCGTAGCCGCCCGCGTCGAGGTGCTTGCCGCCGAGCCGGATCACCTCGCCCGCCATCGTCACCATCTCGAGCCCAAGCACGTTGTTCGTCGTGAGGCCGTATTTGAGGCAATGCACGCCGCCCGAGTTTTCGGCGACGTTGCCGCCGATCGTGCAGGCGATCTGCGACGAGGGATCGGGCGCGTAGTAGAAGCCCGCATGCTGCACGGCCTGGGTGATGCCGAGGTTGGTCACACCCGGCTGCACGCGCGCGCACCGATTGGCGAAATCGATCTCAAGCACTTTGCTGAACTTCGCCATGCCGAGCAGGATGCCGTCTTCGAGCGGCAAAGCGCCGCCCGAAAGCCCCGTGCCCGCGCCGCGCGGCACGATCTTGATGCCGTTGGCCTGGCAGTATTTCATCACGGCGGCGACCTGGGCCACGTTCGAGGGCAGGACGACGACCATCGGCAACGCGCGGTAGATATTGAGCCCGTCGCATTCGTAGGCGCGGCGCTCCTCCTCGGCGTCGATCACGCCTTCGCCGGGCACGATCGCGCGCAGATCGGCCACGATCTGGCTGCGGCGCGCGAGAATCGCGGCATCGGGTACCGGCATCGTCGGCATCGGCGGTCTCCCAGGGACGTCGTTTACCCGACTATAGAAGACGCAGCCACCGGGCCGTCAAATAAAAGTCGGGCAAAAGAAAACCCGCGCCGGGCGGGCCGGCGCGGGGTTTTTCCGCGATACAGAAAAAGACGCGCGCGTCGGGCTTGTTCAGCCCTGGCGGGCCTTGAAGCGCGGGTTCTTCTTGTTGATCACATAGACGCGGCCTTTGCGACGGACGATCTTGCAGTCCTTGTCGCGCTTCTTGGCCGACTTCAGGGAGTTTACGACCTTCATGGCACGTCTGTTCCAGCGATAAAGTTGCGCGTCCGAGCCGGTTTGCCCGGCCCCGAAAGAGCGCGGAACATAGGGGGGTATGCGCCGCCTGTCAACCCGCCCAAAACCCCTTGATAAAAAAGTGATTACCGGAACGGGACCGATGGACAGGCGGCATCCCCGCCCCTAGGATGCCGCCCGGCGTTGCCGAAGAACCGGTGCTCCCCCAACCCGGCGACCAGAAGAAGTCGATGATCGAGTGGATCGAAAGTCACGGCGAGTGGTTCTACCTGATCACGTTTGTTTGGACCTTCTTCGAAGGCGAAACTTTCGTGATCTTCGCCGGTGTGGCCGCCCAGCTCGGCATTCTGCGGCTCGACTATCTGATCGCCTGCGCTTGGTTCGGCAGTTTTCTCGGCGACAATCTCTATTTCTGGCTCGGACGGCGCTATGGCGAGCGGCTGGTGGCGCGCTTTCCGCGCATCAAGCCCGGCACGGATCTCGCGATCCTGTGGCTCAAGAGATACAATACCGGCTTCATCCTGAGTTTCCGCTTCATCTATCTCGTGCGCAATTTCAGCTCGTTTGCCTGCGGCATGAGCGGCATCTACTGGCCGCGCTTCATGGTGCTGAATTTCGTCGCCGCCGGCGTGTGGGCCACGACTTTCGCCGGAGCGGGCTATCTGTTCGGCGTGGTGTTCACGGAAGCCGCATTGCCGATCAAGATCGGCGTCTTGTGCGTGTTCGGCAGTCTGATCGGCTACGCGATCTACATGCACCGCAAAAACAAGAAGACGACCGAAGCGCTGAAAGCGGCCGAAGCCGCAAATCCGCCGACGCCCTAGAAACGCTAGGCCTTCTTAGAGGCCACGATCCGCACGACGCGCAAGTCGCCGCTGTCCATCGCCGCCAAGCGTCGCGCCCACGATTTGGCCTCGCCCATCAAAGCCTCGCCTTCAAGCGCTTCGAGCTGGCCGCGCGAAACGAGCCGGTCGATCTGCGCCCAGCCGACGAGGAGTTCGGCGCGGAACGCGGCCGTGAAATCCTCGTTGGCAGCTATGGCGAGGCCTGCCGCCTCGATCTGGGCGGCGAACTGCGCTTGGGTCGACAGGCGCGGGGCCGTCGTCTCGCCGAGACGATAGGCGTCGAGGGCGGCGCCGTGCGCGTCTTCGCGCGCGATCGCCCAATCGAAGACGACGAGTTTGGCCCCCGGCTTCATGCCGTGCGCGAGGCGCGTCAGCAGCTTGGGCTTGTCCGAAATCAACGAGAACACGTTGCGCACCAGCGCGCCGTCGTAGCGTTTGGGCTTGAAGCTGCCTTCGGCCACGTCGAGAAAGCCGATCGGGGCTTTGCTCTCCATGCCCGCACTGCGCGACAGGGCAGCGCCGGCTTGCGCAAGCTCGAGCGACAGATCGTAGCCTTCCATCCACGCGCCGCTTGCTTGCGCAAGGGCGCGCGTGCCGCCGCCGAGCCCGCAGCCGAGATCGAGGCCGATCGCGTCGCGGGCCAGCGCCAAGGGCGCCGCCAGCTTCAGCACGAAATCGACCGCACCCGGAAAGGTGAAACCGTCGCCCCAAACAAGCTGGGCAACCTTGATGCGCTCGCGCGACCACTGGTCTTTGACCACGACCTTGCCGGTCATCGGCGGCTTGATCGGATCGGGATGGGCCGTCTCTTGCGCGGGGCCGGGCTGCGGACCTGTCGCTGCCGGCGCGTCGTATTCGTAGCCTTCCCACCAGGCATGGAGGCGCGCGCGCAGTTCGGGCTTCAGGATCTTGGCGGACTCCTTTTTTGGCGGGTCCGCCATCGTCAATCGACTGCGCGAACGCCGTCGCGCGGCGGCGCGAAACGCGGGCGCGCGCCGCCCGTGCCCAAGCCGAGGGCGATGAGTTCGCCCGCCTCGTCGAAGGTCAGCAGCACCACGTCGCCCGCCGCATTGCGCGCCTCGACGCGGTAGCAACCTTCGACCAAAGTCATTTTCTCGAAACCGACAAATCCCATATCGAGCAGCCGGTCGGTGACTTTGTTGACGGTCGCGCGCTCGAAGCCCGCCGCTTTGCAGGACGGGCCGTCGGATTGCGGGGCCTGCGCTGCCGCCGACGCCGCCGCCAAACTCAGAACGACAGGAAAAACGAAACGACGCATAGCGCCTATCCTAGCACGCCGCTGGCCGCCGCCGCGATAACGGCAGCGGCGGCAAAACAGCCGGCGAACAGGCTGCGTCCGAACAGAACATACGTGCCGAGAGCTGCCGCACAGGCGCCCAAGCGCACGGCAAGCGCAATCTCGCGCAGCTCGCCCGACGGAAACACGACGAGGCGCACGACCAAGGCCGCGAGGATCGCGTAGGCGACGGCGGCGAACCACTCGAACAGCAGCCCGTTGGGGTCGAGCCTGCCGCCGACCGCCACGCCGAAGCCGCGCCAGAAATAGGTCGCCGCAGCGGCCGCGACGGCAGCGCCGTAGAGCCCGAGCTCCGCACTCACCTGCGCACCATCGCGACGCGGTAGAGAGCCGCAACCGTGCCGCCGCCAAGCCCTGCGATCAGCAAGCTCCATTCGGGGCTGTAGAAATGGGCCGGCACACAAAGGGCGCCGCCCGTCAGCAGGGCCACCAAGCGCGTCGCGTCGCGGGCCCCTTGCGTGCTCTGCAAGAACAGCAGCAGGAAATAGACGGGATTCAAAAACACCAGCGCCAGCGTGAGCGCCGCCGGCAGTTCGGCCGCCGCATAAAAGCCAACGACGGTGCCGGCAAGCGACGCCCCCCACAAAACGAGCGAGCAGCCGATGAACCAGCTGAGACGATCGCTTCGCGCCATGTTCGGCGCTTGCGCCATCGTCATGGCCCAGCATGTGACGGCAACGAAAAACGCCGATGCGTAGAGCCGCCAGGGCGGGCGACCGGGCGCTGCCACCAGCGGCATCATCGCGACCGTCATCGGCGCCAAACGCATGTTGGCAAGCCCGACCGCCAGCACGATCGCGAGCACGCCCGATCCCGCCAGATAGAGCTCGACCAACACCACCTGCCCCGGCAAGGCCCAGGCCGTCAGCGTGTTGAACAGCGCGAATTCGAGGCTGAGCTCGTGCGCGCCCACGAGCGATCCGAAGCCGACATAGGAAGCCCCCAGCACAAGCGCTGGCGCCAACGCGGCTGCGCGCGCACCCGCAAGCAATGCGCGGCGCGTGCCGCGTGCGGGCGAATCCTCGTCGGCCGCCACGCCTTTCAATACGGCCCCGTCGGTTTGGCGGGGACCGCACTTTGGCCGCGCAAAGCGGCGAGGAACTCGGTCGCACGGCTCACCATCATGCCCATGTCCGAAGCGACCGCAACGTAGCTGTAGCCCATCGCGATGAACTTGCCGACCATGTCGGGATTGGGGCCGACGATGCCGCAGGGTTTCCCCAGCTTCTTGGCTTTGGCCGCGCACTCGGCCAAGGCGGCCTGCACGTTCGGGTGCGCGATGTCGCCAAGATGCCCCATGGCACCCGAGAGATCGCCGGGGCCGACGAACAGCGCATCGACGCCCGGGACCGCAGCGATCTCGTCGATGCGCGCGGCGGCAGCTGGCGTCTCGATCTGGCAGATCACGCAGATCTCGGCCGACGCGTTCTTGAGATAGCCCGGCACTGTGCCGTAGCGCGAGCCGCGATGCACGGCGGCGATGCCGCGAATGCCGTCGGGCGGATAACGCGTGGCGGCAACCGCGCGTTTGGCTTCGTCGGCATTCTGGACCATCGGGAACATCAGCGTCTGCGCGCCGATGTCGAGCGCCCGCTTGACCGAAACCGCGTCGTTCCACGGCACACGCGTGACGGCCGAAGCACCAGTGCCAGCCACGGCCTGCAGCGAGGCGTAGGTGCGCTCCCAATCGAGGGGCACATGCTCCATGTCGATCACGAGAAAATCGAACCCCACGCAGCCCAAAGCCTCGGCCGTGGTCGTCCCCCCCGACATGATCCAGGTGCCGACCATCGGCGGCACGCGCAGCAGATTCTGCTTGAAGAGGTTTTTGGGCATATCCATCAGAAAATCTCCGGTTCGGGCACGGGTGCGCCCTGTTCGAGGAAATCGAAATCCGCACCGTCGTTGGCCTGGCCGATATGGCGCTCGAGCAGCACGCCGTAGCTGCGCGCATAGCGCAACGGCGGGGGCACCCAAGCGGCCCTGCGGCGCGCGAGTTCGGCCTCGGACACGTCGAGATGCAGGCGGCGCGCGGCTACGTCGAGCTCGATGAAGTCGCCGTCCCGCACGAGCGCAAGCGGCCCGCCGATATGCGATTCGGGCGCCACATGCAGCACGCAGGTGCCGTAATGCGTGCCGCTCATGCGCGCATCCGACACGCGCACCATGTCGCGCACCCCTTGCGCCAGCAGCTTTTTGGGGATCGGCAGCGCCCCCCATTCGGGCATGCCGGGCCCGCCTTTCGGGCCGGCCCCTTGCAGCACCAGCACGCTGTCGGCATCGACCGGCAAGGCCGGATCGTCGATGCGCGCCGAAAGATCGGCGTGGTTCTTGAACACGACCGCGCGACCGCGATGTTTGGCGAGCCGCGGATCGGCAGCCGAGGCTTTGATCACCGCCCCGTCGGGCGCCAAGTTGCCGCGCAGCACCGCGATGGGAGCACCCTTTGTGACGGGATTTGCGAGCGGCCGAATCACGTCGGCGTCCCACACTTTGGCGCCTGCGATGTTCTCGCCCAACGTCTTGCCGTTGACCGTGCGGCAATCGCGCGCGAGCCGGTCCTGCAATTGCGCCAGCAAGGCTGGCAAGCCGCCCGCGAAGAAAAAATCTTCCATCAGATTGTCGCCGGCCGGGAACACGTTGGCGAGCACCGGCGTTTCGCGTCCCGCCGCATCGAACGCGTCGAGATCGACCTCAAGCCCTGCCCGACGCGCCATCGCCACCACATGCACGACCGCATTGGTCGACCCGCCCAACGCCATCAGCGTCACGAGCGCGTTCTGCAACGCGCTTTGTGTGAAGATGTCGGCGGGCTTCAAGTCCTCTTCGATCATGGCGACGATGCGTTCGCCAGCTGCGTGCGCCATGCGCGCATGGCCCGAATCGGATGCCGGGATCGACGACGCCCCCGGCAGCGTGAAACCGAGCGCCTCGGCGATCGCCGTCATGGTCGAGGCCGTCCCCATCGTGTTGCAGGTGCCGATCGTGCGCGTCATGCGGCTTTCGAGTTCGACCCAGTCTTCCGGGCTGATCTGGCCGGCGCGCAATTCGTCCCAGAATTTGCGCGTGTGCGTCCCCGCCCCCACCTTCTGGCCGCGCCAGCGTGCGTTCGACATCGGGCCTGCCGGCACATAGATCGCGGGCAAGCCCATCGAGATCGCCCCCATCAGCAGGCCAGGCGTGGTCTTGTCGCAACCGCCGAGAAGCACAGCCCCGTCGATCGGGTGCGAGCGCAGCAGCTCCTCGACCTCCATCGCCAGGAGATTCCGGTACATCATCGTGGTCGGCTTGACGATCACTTCGCCCAGCGACAAAGCGGGCAGTTCGACCGGAAAACCGCCCGCCTGCCAGATGCCGTCTTTGACCTTCTGCGCGCGCTCGCGCAGATGGATGTGGCACGGGCTCATCTCGCTCCAGGTATTGACGATCGCGACGACGGGCTTGCCCATGAAATCCTGGCGCCGGAAACCCATCTGCTGGGTGCGCTGGCGATGGGCAAAAGCGCGCATGTCGCTTGCCATGTACCAGCGCGCACTGCGCAAAAGCTTCGCCCCCACCTGCCGTTCCTCCCGTCGCGCACGCGTTCGTTCGTGTCATCGTAACGAGGCCTGCGCCCGGCTCCAAGGAAAACGACCGGTCGATTTTTGCAAAGCCAGTGACTATTGTAGCGCCGTTGCACCCAAAAACATTCGAGCCCTCGAGAAGCAAACGTGCAAATCGACTTCACGCAGTATGCCCGCGCCGAAACCCTGACCCGTATCGCCGATACGCCGACTGCGATCGTCTTCGAAACCGAAATCGGGCCGCTTGCGATCGCAAAAAACGGCGGCGATTGGCGCCTCACGCTCGGCCGCTCGACTCTGCCCGACTATGCCCTTGTCGATGCGAGGGCGTATGCGCGGCCGGTTTGCGTCGAGACCGCACCGGGGCGCTACCGCCTCGGCGACGAGAACGAATGGCTGGAACTCGACAGTGCGCCGGTGCGGTTGCGCGTCGGCCGCAAGGGCTGGCTCGACGATCCGCTGACCTCGCTGACCGACGAGCATTTCCGCGGCTGGACGCGCCTGCCCGCCTTCGCGCGCGGCCCCGAGGGTTGGCTTGCGGCCTTTGCGCTCGACAGCGGCGAACCTGTCTACGGGCTTGGCGAAAAATTCGGCCCCCTCAATCGGCGCGGCCAGTTCGTGACCAACCGCATTGAAGACGCGCTCGGCGTCAACACCGAGCTTTCCTACAAATCCATTCCGTTCCTGTGGGGCCTCAAGGCTGCCGGCGGCTGCTGGGGCGCGCTCGTGAACACGCCGGCGCACGTGCACCATGCGGTCGGCTATCCGCAATGGTCGCACCGCAGCTATGCCGTGCTGTGCGAAGACGCCCAGCTTGATCTGTTTCTGCTGTGCGGACCGGACCCCGCGCACGTGCTGGGGCGCTGCGCCGAGCTCACCGGCAAGCCTGCGTTGCCGCCTTTCTGGTCGCTCGGCGTGTGGCTCTCGCGCGCCTACTACCGGACTGAAGCCGAGATCCTGGCCGCCGCCGACGAATGCCGCCGCTCGGGATTTCCGGCAGACGTCATCACGTTCGACGGCCGCGCCTGGATGGTCGTCGAAACGCGCGCCACGCTCGATTTCGATCCCACGCGCTATCCCGATCCCAAAAGGACGATCGACAAACTCAAAGCGCAGGATTTCAAAATCTGCTGCTGGGAGTATCCGCTCGTCTCGATCCACAATGCCGAATATGCCGAGCTCGAACGGCGCGGCCTCTTCCTGCGCGAGGCCGACGGCAGCCCGCATGTCTACGATTGGGACGTGAAGCCCGGCACCTCGCCGTTCGGCGCCGTGCTCACGCCGCTGCCGCCCTCCGGCATTCTCGATTTCACCAATCCCGACGCCGTCGCCTGGTGGAAAGCCCGGCACGACCGGCTCTGGGCCTTGGGCGTCGATACGATGAAAACCGATTTCGGCGAGCAGGTCGTGGACCGCGTCGTCGCGCACAACGGCGACACGGGCCGGCGCCTGCACAACGTCTATCCGCGCCTCTACAACCAAGCCGTGTTCGAAGCGACCGCCACTGCCAAGGGCCGCGAGAATGCCTGCGTGTGGGGCCGCGACGGCTGGATCGGCGCGCAGCGTTTTCCCGTGCAATGGGGCGGCGACCCGCAGACCGATTGGGAAGGCATGGCCGCGTCGATCCGCGGCGGCCTGTCCTACGGGCTCTCGGGCGTGCCCTACTATTCGAGCGACGTCGGCGGCTTCTACGGCTCGAAGCAGCCCGAGCCCGAGCTCTATCTGCGCTGGATCGCGGCGGCAGTGTTCTGCTCGCATTTCCGCTTCCACGGCATCGGCATCCGCGAGCCGTGGAGCCTCGGCGACGAGGTGGCACGCCATGCGCGCGCGTGGCTCGACCTGCGCTACCGGCTGCTGCCCTATCTGTGGGGCTGCATCGAAATCGCGACGCGCACAGGCCTTCCGGTCATGCGCGCGATGGCGCTCGCCTTCCCGCGCGACCGGGCCGCGCGCGCGTTCGAAGAACAGTTCATGTTCGGCCCCTCGCTGCTCGTGGCCCCCATCCTGAAGCCGGGCCATGCGGCGGAACTGTGGCTGCCCGAGGGCGCCTGGTACGATTTCTGGACCGGCCAGCGCATCGAAGGCGGGCGCATGCTGCGCGCCCACCATGTGCCGCTCGACCGTTTGCCGGTCTATGTGCGCGAGGGCCACATCTTGGCGCTGGGCCGCGCGGTTTCGCACACGGGCCAGATCGACCGCAAACATCCGATCGACGAGGTGCGCGCCTACGGCATGCCGGCGAACGAGCCGGTTGCGGGCGACGGCATCTTGTCGCTGCGCTTCGAGGGGCCGCGCGTGTATCTGTCGGGTGCGGGCGACGCGCGCTTGCGCCTCTACGACTGCACGGCCACGCGCGAATCGGCCGCGATCGCTTTCGGCCGATAGAGCGCCACGGCGTTTTCGTAGAAGGCTTTGCGCGCAAGGGCGGGTCCGAGCACGCCCGCAACCAAGGCCATATCGGCCGGTTCGAACGGGCGGCGCGCGCGCGTGGACGGCATGTCGCTGCCGAACATCAGCGCGTCCGGATTGGCGGCGGCGACTTTTTCCATCGCGATTTCGGGATCGACGAACACGCGCCCGAAGCCGGTAGCCTTGACCTTGGCGCCCGCCCTTGCGAGTGCGACAAGCCGTGCCAAGCCGCCTTCGCTCAAGCCCAGATGGTCGATCACGAGCCGCGGCAATTCGCCGAGCACGTCGATCTCGGAAGGGCGCAAGGCCGCAAGATCGGCATAGAGCTCGACATGCCAGCCGCACAATTTGTGCACGCGGTGCGCAAACGCCGAGATCGCCGCAAAACTTTCCGAGCCGCCGCGGTGCTGGTTGAATCGCACGGCGCGCACGCCCGCCTGGTCGAGCGCGACGATTTCGCGGTCGAGTGCGGAGGCGGGCAGCTGCGTAACCCCCACAAAGGACGGCCCGAGCTTCGCGAGTGCGGCGACCAGATAGGCCTGGTCGAAGGCCTGGAACGAGCCCGACACGATCGCCCCGCCGACGATGCCGAGCGGGGCTGCCGCAGCGCAGTATTCGGCCGCGCCGAAAGCGGGCGGCAGATAGCCGTCGTTGGCGACGAGCGGGAAATGCGGATCGACGATGTGCAGATGCGCATCGAATACGGGACCGAACGCAAGCGTCACGTCGACAGCCTCGAAAACGAAAAAGTCACGGTTCCCTTCAGCGTCTCGCCGGGGGCGAGCACCACGGTGCCGGTATCGGCATGGCCCTTGGCCAGCATGTTGAGCCCGTCGTTGCGATTGGAAACGGGCTCGATGCAGAAAAACGGCTTTCCCGGCGGCACATAGACCACGAGATGGCCGAACACCGGGTCGGCCGCGATGTCGAGTGCGAGATCCCATTCGGGCCATTCGATGCGCGCGTTGCCGGTCCAGCCCGCAAAACAATTGTCGAGTGCCAGGGCCGCGACGAGTTTGCCCTCGGCCATGT
>JAIXXA010000070.1 GCA_027490975.1 Rhodospirillaceae bacterium | reverse complement strand
GCGCATCTGTTGGCGATGCTGAAAGATGGCGGCCTCATCCCGCATCTCGAAAAGAAACTGAAAGCGGCAAGACAATGAGCCTGCGCGCGCGCCTGCAGAAGCCGGATATCCTGCTCGCCCCCGGCGTCTATGACGGGCTCACGACCCGCTTTGCCGAACAGGCCGGCTTCGAGGCCGCCTATCTGTCGGGCGCTTCGATCTGCTACAGCCGCTTCGGCCTGCCCGACATCGGCCTTGTTACAGCGACGGAAGCGGCCGATGCGCTTGGCGCCATCCGCGAGCGCGCCACGATCCCGCTGATCGTCGATATCGACACGGGCTTCGGCAACGCGCTGAATGTGCAGCGTACGGTACGGCTCTTCGAGCGCAACGGGGCCGATGCGCTGCAGCTCGAAGACCAGATATTCCCCAAACGCTGCGGCCATCTGCGCGACAAGGGTGTGGTCGCGACCGGCGAAATGGTCGGCAAGATCAAGGCCGCGCTCGATGCGCGCCGCTCGGCCGAAACGCTGATTGTGGCGCGCACCGACGCGATCGCGGTCGAAGGTTTTGCCGCCGCCCTCGACCGCGCCGAAGCCTATGTCGAAGCCGGGGCGGACGTGCTGTTCGTCGAAGCGCCGCCCGACCGCGCAGGCTTGGCCGAAGTCGCAAACCGCTTCGGCAGGCGCCTGCCGGTGCTCGCCAACATGGTCGAAGGCGGGCGCACGCCGCTGCTGGCGGCCTCGGAGCTTCAAGCTTTGGGGTTCCGCATCGCGATTTTCCCGGGCGGCACGGCGCGTGCGGTCGCACACGCGCTCGAGCGCTATTTTGCGGGCCTCAAGCAAGACGGCACCACCGTCGGCATGGCCGACCGCATGTACGATTTCGCGCGCATCAATGCCGCACTCGGCACCGACGCGATGCTCGCGAGCGGCAAACGCTACGAAGCCAAGGAACAGAAATGACCATCGACGCCGTCACCCTCGCCGTCCTCAAAGGCCGTCTCGAGCAGATCGCCGACGAGATGGACGCGACGTTGTTCCGCACCGCGTTCAACCCGATCATTGCCGAGGCGCACGACGCCTCGCACGGTCTCTACGACGCCGTGAACGGCGACACGCTGGTGCAGGGAAAATCAGGCCTGCCGATCTTCGTGGGCGTCATGGCGTTCGCGGTGCGCGCGGTCATCGCCAAGGTCGCACGCGACGGCGGGCTTGCGGACGGCGACGTGTTTTTGTTCAACGACCCTTACGACGGCGGCACGCATCTATCGGACTTCAAGCTCGTGCGGCCCTATTTCCGCGACGGCCGGCTTTTCTGCTGGCTCGCCTCGGTCGGCCATTGGCACGACGTGGGCGGCAACGTGCCGGGAAACTACAATCCGGCCGCGACCGAAAGCTTCCAGGAAGGCATGCATATCCCGCCCGTGAAGCTCGTCTCGGCCGGGCGCCTCAATAGCGACATCGTCGAGATCCTCAAATGCAACAGCCGCCTGCCTTTGTCGCTCTACGGCGACATGTCGGGCCAGATCAATGCACTCGATCTCGGCGTCAAGCGCATGGATACGCTGCTCGACCAGTACGAGGGCGCCGTCATCGCCGAGACCTTCGGCGAATTGCGCGCGCGTGCGGCCAAGCTCATGCGCGCCTGCATCGCCGAACTGCCCGACGGCACCTATTCGGCCGAAGATTGGCTCGACAATGACGGCATCGCCGACGCGCCGCTGAAGATCGCGCTCGACATCGTCAAGAAGGGCGACACGATGTCGCTCGATTTTTCGCGCTCGTCGCCGCCTTGCGCGGGGCCCGTCAACATCGCGCGTTCGACTGCGATCGCCTCATGCTATGTCGCCCTCAAACATGTGTTCCGCGACGTGCCCGCGAACGCCGGCTGCCTCGAGCCGATCTCGTTTGTGATCCCGGAAACGTCGCTGCTGTCGGCAAAAGCACCCAAACCCGTGGGCGGCTATACCGAAACGATCCTGCGCGTCATCGACGTGGTGTTCCAGGCATTGGCCAAGGCGGCACCGCTCGCGGTCAATGGCTGCGCCTACGGCACCATCAATGCGCTGTCGCTGGCAGGCTACCGGCGCGACGGCCGGCGCTGGGTCATGTTTTCGTTCTTCGGCGGCGGCCTCGGCGGCAGCCCCGAGAGCGACGGCCTCAACCACGGCAACGCGCCCATCTCGACAGCGACGATCCCGCCTGTCGAAATTCTCGAGGCGGCCTACCCCGTGCTGTTCACGCAGTGGGCATTGCGACCCGATAGCGGCGGGGCCGGGCGCCATCGCGGCGGTCTGGGTGCGGTCTACGAACTTGAATTGCTCGAAGAGCAAGCCGACGTGTTCCTGTTCGGCGAGCGCGGGCGCACGGCCCCGCCCGGCGTTGCGGGCGGCAAAGAAGCCGCGATGAACCGCTTCTCGTATCCTGCCGCTGGCAAGACGGCACAGCCGCCGATGGCCTCGAAGATGACTGGCCTGCACATCGCCAAAGGCGACCGTCTGCGACTCGAAACGCCGGGCGGCGGCGGCTACGGAGCCCCAAACGAACGCGCGGCCAGCGCGATCGCGCGCGATCTGGCCCTTGGCTATGTGACGCCAGCGGCCGCCGCCCGCGACTATCCCGCACAGACCAAGGACGCCGCACAATGAAACCGAGCCTCGTCGTCGGCGTCGATGTCGGCGGAACCTTT
>JAIXXA010000124.1 GCA_027490975.1 Rhodospirillaceae bacterium | reverse complement strand
TCCGCACCTTTGCCGCCGTTCTGCCCGCTGGGCGAATGCATGGCGCTGATCGGCGGTGCGTGGACGCCGCACGTGCTGTGGTATCTCGCCGCCGGCCCGCGCCGCTTCAGCGAGCTGCAAAGCGACATAAGCGGCATCTCCGCCAAGGTGCTGACCCAGCGCCTGCGCGAACTCGAGCGGCGGGGCGTGCTCGCGCGCACCGTGATGCCCACGTCGCCGCCATCGGTCGAATACGCGTTGACCGGCTTCGGCCGCGAACTGGTCCCGGCGATCGACGCGATCGTCGCCGTCGGGCATCGCTTGAAGCGCTCCAAAAATGCGGCGCGGGTTTCGGCCGCGTAGGATGCTTCGATCCGGATCGCTGGGTGCCGGTCGCTGTGGGAAGCGTCGCTTTAAGCGGTCGCCGCAGCCGTCGCAGGCACACGGCCGCGGCCTTTGAGCCGGGCGGCGATGCGCGCGGCCGCGTAGATGCCGCCGAGGCCGACGGCGTTGACGGCGATCTGCGACGCAAGGCCTGTGCCGATCAGCGCAAAGACAATGCCGCCCGCGTGTGCGAGCACCATGCCGGTGAAGAACACGGTCAGCGCCTGGCGGCCCATCGTCACGAACGGCATGGCGCAGGCGTGCGTCAGCAGGCCCGGCCACGCATCGACGATGCGCAAGGCGACGACCGCGAGGGCCAGAAAATGCGCGAATTGGCGGATGTCGAGGTTGGGTTTGTTGGCGTGCGCGTAGAACCAGTCGTGCAGCAGCCCAAGCGTTGCGTTGTGTTCGTAGACGACGGGGGAGACCGCACCGACCCCCAGCACAAGCCATAGGATGGATGCCGCCAGCAGCAGATTGCTGCGCCGCAATTTCGGCAGCCAGCCGCGCGCGGCGGCATACCCGGCGAAAAACAGCAGCTGCCACGCCATCGGGTTGAAGCCCCAGCCGCGTCCCGCAGGCGCGTTCGAATCGAAATTGATCTCGAAGATCTGCACCGCGAGCCACAGGCTGGCCGACAGGCCAAGCACCCATCGTGGATCGACGCGCGCCAAGGCCATCGCAAGCGGCACTGCCGCCAGCACAACCATGTAGAGCGGCAGAATGTCGAAATAGGTCGGCACGTAGGCCAGACGCACGAGCAGCGCGATCGTCGCGGCTGGGTCTGCGAAGAAGTCGCTGATGCCCAGGAATGCGGCATAGTCGACACCGAGCATTGCCGCACCCGCGCACAGGGCGGCGCCGCAGCCGAACAAGGCAAGGTGTGCGACGTAGAGCTGGATGCAGCGCCGCGCGACGCGTTTTACGCCGGCCGCGAAGCCGTCGCGCACGAACGTGCCGCCGAACGCGATCGCGGCGGCATAGCCCGAGATGAACACGAACACGTGGGCGGCGTCCGACAGCCCGAAGCGCGCCCAGATGACCTGGGCCAGCCAGTCGCCCGGCACATGGGCCGCGTAGATCGCCGTCAGCGAAAGACCGCGGAAGAAATCGAGACGTATGTCGCGCGGTTTCTTGCCCGTCCCCGTCGGTGTTGTCATGCCGCGCGCGGGCCCATGTTGACGCGCCGCAACAGGGCGGGCATATCGCCGCGCCGCAGATAGGCCAAGGCGAGGCCCGCCGCCCACACGGCGAGCGCTTCCTTGAACAGCACCGCACCGTCGTCGTAAGGGTCGATTCCGAGAGGGGAAACCACATGGAAGAAAATTGCGCCGGTCATGATGCCGGTCGCTGCCAAGCCGCCGACCATCTGCGCGCGCCGATACAGGCACAGCAACGATGCGCCCAACTCGGCCGTGCCGACGCCAATGCGCATGATCTTTTCGTAGCCTGAAAAACCGAGCCAGTCGGTGAGAACGGTGAACAGCCACACGCTGCCCTCGTGGCCGAAGAATTTGTACTGCAGATACCAGACGAAGATGTAGGCGATCCAAAGCGCCAGAAGCCAGGGCAGGGCGGCGCGAAGGGGCGATACGAGGCGATTCATCTTGTCTGCTCCGAGCGGTTTGCGGTGTCCCTGTTTCGTAGTCGCAGGCGCCGAAGTTACCGGCGCTGAAGCGGAGTCCGAACGCCGTCGCCGTATTTAACTTGTCGAAGATGTTGTTTTTTCGGGAAAATTTGCGCTTTTGCGAAATAAAAAGTTACGTGTCGTCACTTGGTCTGGACCTGTCCGCAGGCTAGATAGAAGGGGTCGGGCAGCCTCCCGTTGCCCAGCCGAACTTCGAGGTCGTAAACCATGTTGTCGCGTCTTTTCTGCCTTTCGATCGCGTCGCTGGGCGTTGCCGCTGCACTTTCGAGCGTTGCCGTGGCCCAGACGCGGCCCGAGGCGCCCAAGGGCGATTGGCAGGTTGCGGCCGGGGCCCTCGTCGGCTACGCGCCGGCCTACGAGGGCGCGGACAAATACAAGGTGATGCCGCTGCCGCTGATCGACGTGGTGTGGCGCGAGCGCGTGTTCCTCAGCACGATGAACGGGCTCGGCGCCTGGGCCTATCGCCACAACGGCTTCAGCATCGGCGGCGCGCTGAACTACGAATTCGGCCGCGCCGAAAGCCTCGACCGCGGCGAGCTTGACGGGCTTGGCGACATCGACGGTGCGGCCCAAGCCCGCCTGCTGGCCGAGTACCGGACTGGGCCGTTCCGCCTCGACGCGGCATTGGCCCGCGCGCTCGGCGGCAGCGACGGCACCACGCTGCGCATTGGCGCCAGCATGGCCTATCCGATCACCGAAAAGCTGCGCCTGATGCCCGGCATCGCGGCCGTTTGGGCGGACGAGAACTACATGGACGCCTATTTCGGCGTGACGGCCGCCCAAAGCGCGCTGTCGCGCGCACGTCTGGGCACGGCCGCCGGCAAATCGCAGTTCGAGGCCAAATCCGGCGTCAAAAACGTCGATCTCACGCTGATGGCAAACTATTCGCTGACGCAGAATTGGTCGCTGCGCGGCGGCGGCGGCGTGCGCTTCCTCGTGGGCGATGCGGCCGACAGCCCGATCTCCAAGCGCGACACGGCCCCGTTTGCCAATCTGGGGCTTGCCTATCGCTGGTAAGCGCGGCGTCGTTCGCGCGCGATCGACACAAGACAGAGCTGCGTGAACAGTACTTGGGCGGCGTTCTGCGCCGTCACGGTCGAAGGATCGTATTGCGGGGCGACCTCGACGACGTCGGCCCCCACGATGTCGAGGCCGGCCAAGCCGCGCAGCATGGCAAGCGCTTCGCGCATCGAAAATCCGCCCGATTCGGGTGTGCCCGTACCCGGCGCAAACGACGGATCGAGTCCGTCCACGTCGAAGGTGACATAGACGGGGCCGTCGCCGACCACGTCGCGCGCTTTGGCGATTACGCCGTCCACGCCCATTCTGTCGATGTCTTCGGCATGGATCACGGTCATGCCGCTGTCGTACGAAAACTCCCACAGAAACTCCGCGCCGCCGCGAATGCCGATCTGGATCGTACGCTCGGGATCGAGCACGCCGTCGAGCACGGCCATGCGGAAGGGCGCGCCATGGTGGAATTTCGAGCCCTCGTAGGCGCCGCTCGTGTCGCAATGGGCGTCGAAATGCACCATGCCGAGGGGCCGCTCGCGGCCCAGCGCCCGCAAGATGGGCCAGGTGATCGAATGGTCGCCGCCCACGGCCAGCGGCACCACGCCGGCGGCGCTGAGCTTGGCGAAGTGCGCTTCGATGTCGGCGTGGCAGTCGGCAAGCGAAAAGCGGCTGCGCATCGGCACGTCGCCGATGTCGGCCACGCTGAGCTCGGTCAAGGGGGCGCGGCCCAGCACGTGCTCGTATGGGCCGATGCGCTCGACCCCGCGCACGGCGCGGGGCCCGAGCCGCGCGCCCGCCCGGTTGGTCACGCCCAGATCCATCGGCACGCCCACGAGGGCCGCATCGAGCCCGGCAAGATCGGTCGCGCTGCCGAGTGCACGATAGGGCGCGTCGAGGAAAGTTGCGGGCTCGGCGAACGGCCATTTGCGCTGGTCGGCGCTCTTGAAGATTTTCGCGGCTACGCGCGCGAATTCCGGGTGCTTGATGTCGCCGCCCGCCGCATCCGCATAGTCGCGCCGCAGCCGCGCCAGTTTTTCGGGACCGAACGCCATGGCGCTACATCGTCGCGCCGATTTGCCACGGCACGAATTCGTTGTCGCCGTAGCCAAGCTGTTCGGATTTGCTGCGCTCGCCCGATGCCACGCGCAAGATGTGCTCGAAAATCTCGCGGCCCTTCGCTTCGACCGAAACGCCGTCGACGATGTCGCCGCAATTGATGTCCATGTCCTCGATCATGCGCCGGTAGATGTCGCTGTTGGTCGCAAGCTTGATCGAGGGCGTGGGCTTGCAGCCATAGGCCGAGCCGCGCCCGGTCGTGAAGCACAAAACGTTGGCCCCGCCCGCGACCTGGCCCGTGGCCGAGGTCGGATCGTAGCCCGGCGTGTCCATGAACACGAAGCCCTTGGTGTCCACACGCTCGGCGTAGCGATAGACGCCGCGCAACGTGGTGGTCCCCCCCTTGGCGGCGGCACCCAGCGATTTTTCGAGGATCGTGGTAAGGCCGCCCGCCTTGTTGCCGGGCGAGGGATTGTTGTCCATCGAGCCGTCGTTGCGCTTGGTGTAGTCCTCCCACCAGCGGATGATGTCGATGAGTTTCTCGCCGATCTCGGGCGTGGCCGCCCGTCGCGTGAGCAGATGTTCGGCCCCGTAGATCTCGGGCGTTTCCGACAAGATCGCCGTCCCGCCATGTGCGACCAGAAGATCGACGGCCGCGCCCAAGGCGGGATTGGCGGTGATGCCGGAATAGCCGTCCGAGCCGCCGCATTGCAGCGCCAGCATCAATTCGCTTGCCGGGATCGTCTCGCGTTTCGCCCGGTTCACGAGCGGCAGCATCGCCTTGATGCGCTCGACGCCGGCTTCGATCGTCTTGCGGGTGCCGCCGCTGTCCTGGATCGTCATCGACTGGAACAGATCGCCGTCCACGATGCCGTAGGCGCGTTTCATTTCGTCGATCTGGAACACTTCGCAGCCCAAGCCCACAAGCAGCACGCCGCCCACATTGGGGTTGGTCGCGTAGCCCCATTGCGTGCGCTTGAGCACGTCGAAACCTTCGCCCTTGGAGGCCATGCCGCAGCCCGTGCCGTGCACGAACGACACCACGCCGTCGACGTTCGGGTAGTCTGCCAGAATGCCCGAGCGCATTACGGCTTCGGCCATGAAGCGTGCGACCGAGGCCGAACAATTCACCGAGGTGAGGATGCCGATATAGTTGCGCGTCCCAGCACGCCCGTCCGCGCGGCGATAGCCTTGGAACGTCGCCCGCTCGGCCGCCGGCAAGGGCGCATAGGGTTTGGCGTCTTCGGCAAAATGGTAGTCGCGCGCGAACGCCTTGAAGTCGCAGTTGTGCGTATGGATATGGTCGCCCGCCGCAATGGCGCCATGCGCAAAACCGATCGTCTGGCCGAACTTGCGCACGGCCTCGCCTTGCGCGATCGCCGCGATCGCCATTTTGTGGCCCTTGGGGATCCGCGCGCGCGCCACTGCACCGTGGATTGCGGCACCCTCTGGTATCGCGTCGACCGCGACCACGAGATTGTCGGATGCGTTGAGGCGGATCGTGCGCGGAATTGCGGTCATCTTGGCTTCCCCCGGTTCTTTCGTTCGAATATAGCGCAGGCGGACGGCGTTTCAGACCACGTTCTTTTCGACAAGCGGGCGGTTTTCGAGGAGGCGCACGGGTGCGAGATCGGAAAGATCGATCGCTGTCGCGGCGGTCCTTTGCATGCGGTCGCTCAGATAGCGCCCAACGGCCGGGCTTTGCTGCAGCCCGTGGCCTGAAAATCCGTTGGCGAGCCACACATTCGACGTGCCCGGAACGGATCCCACCAGCGCGTTGTGGTCGAAGCCGTTCATGTCGTAGTGGCCGGCCCAGGCGCGGCCGCGCTTGATCGCCTCGAAGGCCGGCACGCGCGCGGCCAATACGGGCCACACATGGTCGTCGAAAAACTGGTAGTCGACTTCGAAATCGCCGCCTTCAAGGGAGTGGGCCGCGTCGGGGTCGGCGTCGGCGGAGGGCGCGCTGCCGCACAGATAGCCGGTCCCCTCGGGCCGGCAATAGACGCCCGTGGGATCGATCAGCAGCGGAAAGTCGGAAAGCGTTTCGCGGCATTCGAAGGTGAAGATCATGCGCTTCTTGGCGTGCACCGGAATGTCGAAACCGGTTTGACGCACGAGCGTGCGCGCCCCGGTACCCGCCGCGATCGCCAATTGCCCGCACGCGACATGCGTGCCGTCGTCGAGCACGACGGCGCGACAGGTGCCGCCCGACATGTCGAGCGAGACGACCGCCGCCTTGCGGAATTCGACGCCAAGGGCGCGTGCCTTTCTGCGGAAAGCCTGCAGGAGACTATAGCCGTCGAACCAACCTTCGCCGCTGCGGCCCCAGCACCCGGCTTCGAGCCCCTCGGTCGAAAGCCACGGAAACTGCTGCCGCAGACAAACGGCGTCGAAATGCGCGATGTCCGCACCGAGCTTGGTTTGCAGCGCGTGGTTCTGGGCAAGCACCGTTTGGCCGGCTTCCGTCGCCAAAAACAAATAGCCGCCTTCGCGAAGACCGATCTCCGGCCGCTCGCCATCGACCGCCAAAACATCGCCCGCACGGCGCAGAAAATCGATGCCGAACAGCGAGGCGCGGATATTGACGGGCGACGAAAACTGTTGCCGGATCGAAGCGGCCGACAAGGCACTTGCCGCGCGCGCGTAGGTCGGGTCGGGCTCGAGCACAAGCACGCGGGCCCCAAGGCCAGAGGCGGCGAGATGGTAGGCGATCGAGGCACCGATGGCGCCGCCGCCGGCAATGACGATGTCGGTGGTTTGGGTCATGATGGACGGACTTTAGCGGAGGGGCGGGCATGCGCAACTGGATAGCGGCGGCGGCGATTCTGGCGGCAAGCACCGCGTCGGCGTTCGCGCACTTGGTCCTCAAGCGCGGCCTCGGTCCTGGCGGGCTCGGCGGTCCACCGGGCGGGTCCGGTGGTCCCCCGGATTCGGCCGGCCGCCGCCGCGCTGAGCGCTGCCGTTTGCCCCTGGCACGCGTCTGGGCTATGTCCTAGCGCGCCTCGTCTTTTGAAAGTCCGAACGTGATCGAAAAACAGAAACTCAAAGCCATCAGCGGCTTTCCCGAATGGCTGCCCGAACTGCGCATGGTCGAGCTCAAATGGCTCGACACGATCCGCGCTTTGTTCGAAAGCTACGGCTACGCGCCCATCGAAACGCGCGCGGTCGAGCCCGTGGAAGTGCTGCTGAAGCAGGGCGATACCGACAAGGAAATCTACGCGATAAGGCGCTTGGCGGCCGAGCCCGGCGAAATCGCCGAGCACGCTTTGCACTACGACATGACCGTGCCGATGGCGCGCTACGTGGCCGCCAACATGAACGAGCTCGTGTTTCCGTTCAAACGCTACCAGATGCAGAAGGCCTGGCGCGGCGAACGCCCGCAGGACGGCCGCTTCCGCGAATTCTACCAATGCGACGTGGACGTGGTGGATGTGCGCGACATCCCGCTGCATTTCGACGCCGAAATGCCGGCCATCATGTTCGAAGCCTTGGACCGCATCGGCGTGGGGCCCACGGCCACCAAGATCAACAACCGCAAAATCCTGCAGGGCTACTACGAAGGCCTCGGCATTGTGGACGCCGCCAACACGATGCGCATCGTCGACAAGCTCGACAAGATCGGCGCTGCGGGCGTGGGCGCCATGCTGGCAAGCGAATTGGCGCTCGACGAAGCGACGGTCGCGAAAGTGCTGGCCTTGAGCGAGATCAAGGGCAGCGATGCGGGCGTGCTGGCAGCCGTCGAAAAACTCGGCGTGAAATCGCAAACGCTCGAGTTGGGTCTGCACGAGCTTGGCTTCGTGCTCGATGCGCTGAAGCGTTTCCCCGCGGGTGCGTTCGTCGCCGACCTTTCGATCGCGCGCGGCCTTGCCTACTACACCGGCTCCGTCTACGAGACCAAACTCGTTGAGTTTCCCGATTTTCCGACGGTATGCGGCGGCGGGCGCTACGACAATCTCGTGGGCTCGCTGATCAACCGACGCCTGCCCGGCATCGGCATTTCGATCGGGCTCACGCGCATCTTCTGGAAGATGCAGAAAGAGGGCCGCATCGCCGCTCCGCGCAAGAGCCCGAGCGACGTGCTCGTGCTGTTCCCGCGCGGCGGTGCTTATGCCGACGTGGCGGCGACCGCCCAGGCTTTGCGCAGCCGCGGCCTCAAGGTCGAGATGTACCACGAGGACCGCAAGATCGACGCGCAGTTCAAATATGCGACCGACAAGGGCATTCCCTACGTGTGGTTCCTGCCCGCGGAAGCGGGGGCGGCGCACAAGGTCAAAGATCTCGCCGTCGGCGCGCAGCACGACGCCGACCCCGCAAGCTGGCTGCCCGCAAGATTGGGCTGAAGAGCTAGCTCCGCTCTTCGAGCGCAAGGCGCAAAGCGAGTCCGGCGAACACGCTCGCAAGGAACCAGCGCATGGCGACGGCGGCGCGCTTGCTGCCTGCGATGGCGCGGCCCGCGCGCGCCGACACGACGATCACGGCCCCGTTCACGACGAGGCCGATCGCGTTGAGGATCGTGGCCAGCAGCAGCATCTGCAGCACCATCGAGGGGCCTGCGGGATCGACGAATTGCGGGAAGAGGGCCACCACAAACAGCGCCATTTTGGGATTGAGCACATTGTTCCAGAGGCCCTGGCGGAACATGGGTGCGATCGCCGCGGCTGTTGTGGCTTCGGCCGAGGCCGGCGATGGTGCCATGGCGGCTTGCGGTGCGGTGAGGATACGCACCGCGAGAAACGCGAGATACGCGGCTCCGGCGTAGCGCACGATGTCGTAGGCCAGCGGATACACGGCAAAAAGCTGGGCAAGGCCGAGGGCCGTCGCCAACGCGTGCCCATAGGTGCCGATCTGGATGCCGGCCAATGTGGCGAACCCTGCCGTCCGGCCGTGGCTCGCGCTGCGGGCGGCGATCAGCAGCATGTCGGGGCCGGGCGTTGCCGCAAGGGCGACGCAGGCAAGGGCGAAGATCCAAAGGACGGAAATTTCCATCGCACGCTCTTTGCCGATTGAGGGATGGACCTCGCAGGAAGGTGTCCGGCGTCCGCTCGCGCGAGCGTAGGTGCGGACTAGGCGAGGCCGGCCGCATTTGCCCGTGCCCGTTATGCCCGCGACTGCGATTTGGGGACTATATTCCCTATTGGCCGAACTTGCAACCGCCAAGATCGCGGAAAACCAAGGTTGCGGGTGGTGCTGCCGGGGAGGATTGAACTCCCGACCTCAGCCTTACCAAGGATGCGCTCTACCACTGAGCTACGGCAGCGCGCCACCCGCAATCGGTCGCTTGATGCCACAGACGGCCGGTGTGTGCAACTCGCTTGGTTCGCGGCCCGATTTTTGGCAAACTGTGCCCGATGACCCAAGCGCTCGCAGCCCCGCCGCCGGCCCAAATGACGCCCTCGCAGACGATCGACCCGGTCGTGCGCGCGGCCGTAAAGGGCAAGGGCACCTTCTCGCTCGGCCAGATCGCCGACGTGGTCGGCGCCTCGCCGATGGTCGTGTTCGCCGTCCTCGAGCAGATGGTCGAAGAAGGCAAACTGCGCCGCCTCTCCGCCGGGCGCGGCGTGCCCGGCGTGCGGCGTTAGCCTGAGGCCGACGCCTACCGCCGCTTGGCGCGGTTCACCGCCGATGTGATCGCCTTCAGCGACGCCGCGACGATGTTCGCGTCGATGCCGACGCCAAACAGTGTGCGCTCGCCGATCTTGGCTTCGACATAGGCGGCCGCCCGGGCTTTGGCGCCTTGGCCGCCTTTGATCGCGTGTTCGCGATAGTCGATCACGTCGACCGCAATGCCGATGCGATTGAGCGCATCGACATAGGCCGCGATCGGGCCGTTGCCCTCGCCGGTCAGGATTTGTTTGGCGCCGTCGATGGCCACATGCGCCTCGATGCGCCGTTCGGTCCCCGCAGTGCCGGTCGGCAATGTCGTGTGGCCGGCAAAGGCGATGGCGCCGCCGTCGAGATATTCGTCGGCAAAGGCGGCGTAGATGTCCTTGGCCGAAAGTTCCTTGCCGGTCGCATCGGCCACGCGCTGCACCACGCCCGCAAATTCGATCTGCAGCCGGCGCGGCAATTCGAGCCCGTAGTCGCTCTCGAGCAGATAGGCGACCCCGCCTTTGCCGGACTGCGAATTGACGCGGATCACGGCCTCGTAGGAGCGGCCCACATCGGTGGGATCGATCGGCAGATAGGGCACGTCCCACAGGCCGGTGTTGGATTTGGCCTGGGCCGCGAGGCCCTTTTTGATCGCATCCTGGTGCGAGCCCGAAAACGCCGTGAACACAAGCTCGCCGCCGTAGGGGTGGCGCGGATGCACGGGCAATTGGTTGCAGTACTCGACCGTGCGCACGATCTCGTTGACGTCGGACAGATCGAGGGCAGGATCGACCCCCTGGCTGAACAGGTTGAGCGCCAAGGTCACGATGTCGACATTGCCGGTACGCTCGCCGTTGCCGAACAGCGTGCCTTCGACGCGGTCGGCCCCCGCCATCACGGCCATCTCGGCGGCCGCAACGCCCGTGCCGCGGTCGTTGTGCGGATGCACGGAGAGGATCCAGCTGTCGCGCTTTTTGACGTTGCGCGAAAACCATTCGATCTGGTCGGCATAGATGTTCGGCGTCGCCGCTTCGACCGTGGCGGGCAGGTTGAAGATCATCTTGGCGGAAGATGTGGGCTGCCAGACATCCATCACCGCTTCGCAGATCTCCTTGGCGAAATCCATTTCGGTCTGTGTGAAGCTCTCGGGGCTGTATTGCAGCACGATCTCGGTCTCGGGCACGGTTGCGACGAGGCGTTTGACGGTGCGTGTTCCCTTGACCGCAATATCGACGATGCCCGGCCGGTCGAGCCCGAACACGACGCGGCGCTGCGTGGTCGAGGTCGAATTGTAGAGATGCACGACCGCGCGTTTGGCCCCCTTGATCGCCTCGAAGGTGCGGGCGATCAGTTCGTCGCGGGCTTGGGTCAGCACTTGGATCGTGACGTCGGCGGGAATGGCGCCTTCCTCGACGATCGAGCGCACGAAATCGAAATCGGTCTGCGACGCGGCCGGGAAGCCCACTTCGATTTCCTTGAAACCCAGCCGCACGAGCAGATCGAACATGCGGCGCTTGCGCTCAGGGCCCATCGGCTCGACGAGGGCCTGGTTGCCGTCGCGCAGATCGACCGAGCACCACAAGGGCGCTTTGTCGATGGTGCGGCTCGGCCATTGGCGGTTCGGCAGATCGATGGGGGCGAAGGCTTTGTATTTGCGGAAATTCATTGTCTGTCTCGCGTGCTGGATGGGCAAAAAAGGGTCGGGGGGAACGAAGGCGCGCAAAAGCGCCTAAGTCGTTCGGCAAGACGGATGAAGGGCATTGGGGACTTCCAGGGAGGACGAGGGGGCCAAACCGCACGACAGACACCGCTTTGCGCCCCTTCGCGAAGGAAGGGGGAAGCGGCTCAAATAAGTCGAAGCGTGGCGCCCTGGAAGATCATAGACGCGATTAAAGGGCAGATCGGGCGGGGCGTCAAATGTTTTGGCACGGGAATTGAACCCCCGAAGCGAAGACCCGATCCCGAACGCGCCACGGACTTCTCTTTGGCCCTTACCCGGAGCAAACCCCCATGTTGAAGACCTTGAAAGCTGCGGCCTTTGCCGCAGCGCTCGTCGCTGGCGCCGCCGGCGCCAACGCGCAAACGCCGATCCCGATCAAATTCACGCTCGGCTGGAAGACCCAAGGCAGCGACGCGGCGTTTCTCGTCGCGCGCGACAAGGGCTATTTCGCGCGCGAAGGGCTCAACGTGACGATCGACCAGGGCGAAGGCTCGGGGGCCACCGTCACGCGCATCATGGGCGGGGCCTACGATGCGGGCTTCGGCGACATCAACGCGATCATCCAGAACGCGGCGGCCAATCCGGGCCAGCAGCCGATCATGGTCTACCAGATGTGGAACCAGCCGCCCTTCGCGATCGTCGCGCGCAATCCGGCCGGCATCAAGTCGATCAAGGATTTCGAAGGCAAGACGCTGGGCGGTGCGCAAGGCACGCCGACCACGCGGCTGATGCCGGTGTTCGCGTCCGTCAACAAGCTCGATCTTTCGAAGATCAAGTTCACCAACATGGCACCCAACCTGCAGGAGCCGATGCTGATCCAGGGCCACATGGATGCGGCCATGGTCTTCAACATCACGAGCTACTTCAATCTCGTCGGCCTCAACCAGGATCCGGACAAGGACTACACCTGGTTCTCGTTTGCCGACTACGGCATGGACCTCTATTCGAACGGCCTGATGGTCTCGCAGAAGCTGATGCGCGAGAACCCCAGGGCCGTTGCGGGCCTCGTGCGCGCGGTCAACCAAGCCACGCTCGAAGTGGGCCGCGATATTCCGGGTGCGATGGCCTCTGTGCGCCGCTTCGACGCGCTCGTCGACATGAACGTCGAAACCCGCCGCCTCAGATTCGCCTACGAAAAGCTCATGGTCTCGGCCGAGAGCAAGGAAATCGGTGCGGGCGACGTCAAGGACGAGCGTCTCGCGCGTTCGATCGGCATGGTCGTGTCGGGCTACGGCTTGACGCGCACGCCCGAGGTGCGCGAAGTCTTCTCGCGCGAATTCCTCCCCGCCCGCGGCGAACGCGCAGGCGACGTTGTACACGAGCTCGCACGGCGCGTCCAGGGTGCGCAGGCGCGCGCCCC
>JAIXXA010000183.1 GCA_027490975.1 Rhodospirillaceae bacterium | reverse complement strand
TCGATGCCGCCGCCCCGTACGCGACGCGGATTGCGGCTCTTTTGGCGGCGAAAATCGCCGTCTGGGACGTGTGCGGTGCCGCGACACGGGCCGGCAGTTTGGACAGCGCGCTGGTGCGTCGGTCGATCCGGCCCAACGATTTTGCCGCGTTTTTCGCAAACCATCGCTTTGTTTCCCGCGTGGCTTTTAATGGAGCAACGGCCGCGTCCCTGTATCGCCGACTTGTCGTGCCGAATCTGCCGCCCGAATGGGCTGGCTTGGCGCAGATCTGTCTGCCGTCCACCAGCCCGGCGCATGCGCGCATCGCGCGCGCCGAGAAACAACGTCTTTGGGCGGCGGCCCTTGCCGCGATCTGACCTAAAGCGCTTCGCCGCGCATCAGACGCGGCAATTTTCCGAGAATGCCCATCGCATCGCGCATGAAAACGCGCTTGAGCGGCCCGATGCGGTCGACCAACGCAAGCCCGAGCCCGCGCGCAAGTTTGAGCGGGGCGATGTCGTTCGAGAACAGCCGCAACAGCCCGTCGGTCACGACCGAAAGGCCGACCGTATCGACGCCGCGCCAGCGCGCATAGCGCTCGAGCGTGTCCGCCGCGCCGACATCGAGGCCGAGCCGCCCCGCATCGGCGAGGATTTCGGCAAGAGCGGCGACGTCGCGCAAGCCCAGATTGAGGCCCTGGCCTGCGATCGGGTGGATGCCGTGCAGCGCATCGCCCGCCAGCACGAGGCGCGGGGCGGTCGCACGTTCGGCCTGCACGAAGGTCAAAGGATAGCGCCAGCGCTGTGCGACCGGTGCGACGGCGCCCAAGCCCCAGCCGAAACGTTCGTGGATTTCGTCGGCGAATTCGTCGTCCGGCAGACCGATCAGATGGTCGGCGAGTTCGGCACGCTCCGTCCAAACGATCGAGCTGCGATGGCTGCCGTCCGGCCCGTCGGGCAGCGGGAGCATCGCAAACGGGCCGCTCGGCAAGAACCGCTCATGCGCAATGCCGTCGTGCGGGCGGTCGTGGCGGATCGCGCAGACGATGGCGGCTTGCGCATAGTCCCAGCGGAGCGCTCGAATGCCAGCACCTCTGCGAAGCGGCGAGGGGCGGCCGTCGCACGCCACGACGAGCCGGGCGGCGATGCGGTTGCCATCGTCGAGCGTCAAGGTTGCTTGCGCGGCGTCGGTTGTCGTCGCAGTTGCGCGGGCGGGCGCGCGCAGATCGACCGCCGTGCCGCGCAAGGCCGCGTAGAGGGCGCGGCGCGTGAAGCGGTTTTCGACGATGTAGCCGAACGGATCGGAGCCGATCTCGCGATGGTCGTAGTGCAAATACAGCGACGAATCGCCGTCCGATACCCGAATGTCGCGGATCGGCTCGGCATGGGGGGCAATCAGCGGCCATACGCCCAAGCCCTGCAGCACGCGCGCCGAGCCGGTCGCGATCGCCGCGGCCCGGCCGTCGAATTCGTCGCGCGCCAGCAGGCTCGGCGCGTCGGCATCGACCAGGACCACGCGCAAGCCCGCACGGTCGAGGGCAACGGCAAGCGTGAGGCCGACAAGGCCGCCGCCGACGATGGCGACGTCGCAGTCAGTCTGGGAATTGGACATCATGCTCCAAACCTAGGGCACGGCGTTGCCGCGGTCCAGATTGGGCTTCCGGCTGCGACAGGCGAATCTTGTTGCCCTGCCCTTCCGCAGTGCGGCATGTTTCTTGAAACGGGAGCGCTGTATCGGGCGCTTTGTCGCGGATCGTTCAGTCGGAGGGTACGGGTCATGAAGATGGTGATGGCGATTATCAAGCCGTTCAAACTCGACGAAGTGCGCGAGGCGCTTACGGCCCTTGGCGTGCAGGGCCTGACCGTGACCGAGGTCAAGGGTTTCGGGCGCCAAAAGGGGCAGACCGAGATCTATCGCGGTGCCGAATATTCGGTGAATTTTCTGCCCAAAGTGAAAATCGAAGTGGCGGTCGCCGATCCGCTCGTCGAGCGCGTGGTCGAGGCAATCCAAAAGGCCGCCAATACCGGCAAGATCGGCGACGGCAAGATCTTCGTCCTCGATGTGAGCCATGCGGTGCGCATCCGCACTGGCGAAACCAATGTCGAAGCGCTCTGATCTGGTCGCCTAAATTTTGATCATCTGTTTGGCTCAATAAAGCGGCAGCTCTCGCGATGGCTGCCGCTGACGCTAATTATTGCGGTCGTATCGACTTCTTGAAATGCGCGAAAAACACAATCGAATCAATGGATTTTGCACCGCAGCATAGAACCCTGCGTGTGGCACGATTTTTGACTATCACAAGACGATCCAGCGGGCCCCCGGTCCGTCGGCGTAACCATCCCGGCCTTGTGCTGGGGCAGCCAGGAGACGACAAGAAATGAGCAAAATCGATAAGCTGGCGCGTATCGGGGCGCTTGCAACCGTCGCGATGCTGGGCGCTATGTCCCCCGCCTTCGCGGATGACGCGCCGAAGGTCGATACCGGCGATGCGGCGTGGATGCTGACCTCCACCGCCCTCGTGCTGATGATGACCATTCCGGGCCTGGCCCTTTTCTATGCCGGCATGGTGCGTAAGAAGAACGTGCTCGCGACCATGATGCAGTCCTTCGCGATCACGGCGCTCGTCACGGTGCTGTGGATGGTGGTGGGCTATTCGCTCGCTTTCGGCGAAGGCAATGCCTATATCGGCGACTTCTCGCGCTTCTTCCTCGCCAACATGGCGTGGGACACGCCCTTCACGCTGGGCTCGGGCGACAGCGCCATCGCCTTCACGATTCCGGAACCGATCTTCATGATGTTCCAGATGACGTTTGCGATCATCACGCCGGCCCTCATCTGCGGCGCGTTCGCCGACCGGATGAAGTTCTCGGCGATGCTGTGGTTCGTGGGTCTGTGGTCGGTGCTGATTTATTCGCCGGTCGCGCATTGGGTCTGGCATCCGAACGGCTTCATCTTCGCGATGGGCGCTCTCGATTTCGCGGGCGGCACGGTCGTGCACATCAACGCCGGCATTGCGGGTCTCGTTGCGGCCCTGGTGCTCGGCAAGCGCAAGGGCTACGGCACCGAGAATTTCTCGCCGTACAACCTCGTGCTGGCCGTAATCGGCGCCTCGCTGCTGTGGGTGGGCTGGTTCGGCTTCAACGCCGGTTCGGCCGGTGCCGCCGGTGCGCGTGCGGGCATGGCGATGGCGGTTACGCAGATCGCCACGGCCGCTGCGGCACTTGCGTGGATGTTCGCCGAGTGGGCGACGCGCGGCAAGCCGTCGGTCCTCGGCATCATCTCGGGTGCGGTTGCCGGTCTCGTTGCGATCACGCCGGCTTCGGGCTTTGTGTTCCCGGGCGGTGCGCTTGCGATCGGCCTCGTGGCGGGTATTGTCTGCTTCTGGGCCTCGACGAGCCTCAAGCGCATGCTCGGCTACGACGACTCGCTCGACGTGTTCGGCGTGCACTGCGTGGGCGGCATCGTCGGCGCGCTGCTGACGGGCATCTTCGCCGTGGGCGTGCTCTCGGCTTCGGCCTCGACGCCGGACGGCTACAGCGGCCTGCTCGACGGCAACGCCGAACAGCTGATGCTGCAGTTCTACGCCGTCATCGCCACGCTGCTCTACGCGGGCATCGGCTCGTTCATCCTGCTCAAGGTCGTCGATCTCATCGTCGGCCTGCGGGTTTCGGAAGAAGCCGAACGCGACGGTCTCGACCTGTCGCTGCACGGCGAAAGCGTCCAGTAAAGCCTCTGCCCCTTATCGGGTAAGGCAAACGTGCGGGCCGGGTTTTCGAACCCGGCCCGTTTCGTTTTCAGGCTTCGGAAGCGCCGGCCGGCGGCGCTTCGATCTGCAGCGCATGCAGGCGCGCATAGACGCCGCCCGCAGCGGCAAGTTCGGCATGCGAACCGCTCTCCACCACGCGGCCGCCTTCGATCACGTAGATGATGTCGGCATCCACGATCGTCGACAGGCGATGGGCGACGACCACGGTTGTGCGCCCGCGCATCAGCAGGCCAAGCGACGCCTGCACCACGCGCTCGGATTCGTTGTCGAGGGCACTCGTGGCTTCGTCGAGCAGCAGAATGGGCGCGTCTTTGAGAAAGGCGCGCGCGATCGCAATGCGCTGGCGCTGCCCGCCCGAGAGCTTGACGCCGCGGTCGCCGACAACCGTGTCGAACCCTTCGGGCAAAGCTTCGATGAACTCGAGCGCGCCGGCCGCACGGGCTGCATTGCGCAGCTGTGCGTCGTCGGCGTCTTGCCTGCCGTAGGCGATGTTGGCGCGGATCGTGTCGTGGAACAGGTTGGTTTCCTGCGTGACGAGGGCTATGTGGCTGCGCAGCGAATCGATGCGGATGTCGCGGATGTCGTAGCCGTCGATGCGGATGCTGCCGCTGTCGATGTCGTAGAAGCGCGGCAGCAGATTGAGGATCGTCGTCTTGCCGCCGCCCGAGGGGCCGACAAGCGCCACGGTCTTGCCGGCCGGCACGAACAGATCGATGCCGTCGAGCGTGCGCCGCGCGGGGCCGTAGCCGAAGCCGACATTCTGGAACCGCAATTCGCCGCGCACGCTCGGCAGCGCCACCGCCCCCGGCCGGTCGACGATTTGCGGCTGCATGTCTTCGAGAGCGAAGACGCGCGCGGCCGCCGCAAGCCCTTCCTGCAGGGCGGTATTGAGATTGGCGAGGCTCTTGACCGGCTGGTAGGCCAACAGCAGGGCCGTGATGAACGAAAAGAACGTGCCCGGCGTCGTCGCGCCCTCGATCACGCGAAAGCCGCCGTAGAAAATCACGAGGGCGATCGCAAGCGAACCCAGCGTTTCCATGATCGGCGAGGCGGCCGAACGCGTGCGCGCC
>JAIXXA010000071.1 GCA_027490975.1 Rhodospirillaceae bacterium | reverse complement strand
CTCAAAGAGGGCGAATCGCGCCTCGTGGGCCTGCTCGACAGCAGCCCGTCCGGCGCTTTGGTCGTCGGACTCGAAGACCGGCTCGCGATCTTCGCCAGCGAACGTGCGGCCGTGCTGCTCGGCAAACCCAAGCGCGATCTCGTGGGCCAAGCCTTCGCGCTGCCGAGTGCCGAGGGCGGGCAAGACCTTCTCGACGCCGTGTTCGTGCGCCTGCGCCGCCAATCGGTCGCCCAGTCGATCGAGGGCATGGTGCAGCTCAGCGAAGAAACCGTCGCGATCCTGCAGGTCTCGGCCGAGCGCATCGAATTCCACGACAAGCCGTGCGTGCTGCTGTGGATCTCCGACGTGACCGAGCAGCGCGAATCGGAAGAGCGCGTGCGCCGCGAGCGCGCCAAGACCGACGCGATCTTCGAAGGCACGCCCGATCCGATGTTCATCGTCGACCGCGAGGGGCGCGTGCGCTTCGTGAACCGGCGCGCCGAAGAGCTGTTCAAGTACCGCCGCGCCGATCTGCTCGACAAGCCGGTCGAATTGCTGATCCCGCCGCGCTTCCAACGCGGGCATATCGGCCTGCGCCAAGCCTTCGCCGCCAAGCCCGAGAGCCGCGCCATGGGCCGCGGCCAAGAGCTCATTGCGATCGACGCGCTCGGGCGCGAGTTCCCGGTCGAGATCGCGCTCAATCCGGTGCCGGGCGAAGACCTGCTGGCAGCCTCGGTGCGCGACATTTCCGAGCGCCGTGCGGCCGAAGCCGAATTGCGCCGCATCCAGTACGCGCTCGAAAACGCGCCCGACGCGGTCATTTGGTTCGACCGCACGGGCAACCTTGCCGAAGCAAACACCCACGCCGAGAAGCTTTTCGGAATGCCGCGCGGAACGCTCGCAGGCCGCAACGCTGCCGGCCTGTTCGAGGGCATCGACGCGCGCATCTGGGAGATCGTCTGGCAGGCGGTGTCGACGCGCAAAGTGGACGATCCGGCCGAGCAGATGCTGATCCGCGCCGACGGCACGTTGGTGCCGGTCGAAACGCTGTCCAAATACATCTCCTTCGGCGGCAAAGAATTCATTCTGACGTTCATGCGCGACATCTCGACAAGGCGTGCCGCCGAGGCCGAGATGCGGCGCATCCAGTACGCGCTCGAGAACGCGCCGGACGCGATCTTCTGGGTCGATCGCAGCGGCCATTACGTGGCGGCCAACGCCAACACCGAAGCGCTGTTCGGCGCCAAACGCGCCGACATCGTCGGCAAGCAGGCGGCCACCTACGTCAAGGGCGTCGACGAGGCGATGTGGGCGCGCATCTGGGACAAAGTCTCGACGCGCAAAGCCGACCGGCCGGTCGAGCAGGTGGTACTGCGCCCCGACGGCACGTCGATCGACGTCGAAACGCTGTCGAAATTCATTTCGTTCGGCGGCACGGAATTCGTCATCGTGTTCATGCGCGACATCGCCGAACGCAAGCGCGCCAAGGCCGAGCTCGACGCCACGCTCAAGAGCCTCGAGCTCGAGCGCGCATTGCTCAAATCGATCTTCGATTCGATCCCCGACATCATCTTCGCCAAGGACCTCGACGGCGTCTACACGATCGGCAACGAGAAGTTCGCCGAACTGTTCGGGCGGCCCGCCAAGGACATCGTCGGCAAGTCGGACTACGAGATTTTCCCCAAAGAGCTTGCCGATTTCTTCCGCGAGAGGGACAAGGCCGCTCTTGCCGCAAGCGAGGCGCAGCGCAACGAAGAGGAAGTCGCCTATCCCGACGGGCGCAAGGCGCTGCTCGACACGCAGAAAACCGCAATCAAGGCGCCGGACGGCACCGTCTTGGGGCTGCTCGGCGTGGCGCGCGACATCACCGAGCGCAAAGCCGCCGAAAAGGCGATGGCCGACCAGCGCGCGGCACTGCAGAACATCCTCAACAACAGCCCCGTGGGCACGGCCTTCACGCTGAAGAGCCGGTTCCACTACATGAACCCCGAGTTCGAGAAAGCGTTCGACACGCGCCCGGGCGACGACGCGTCGAGCATCTACGCCAATCCAGAAGACCGCGACGCGCTGATCGCCGATCTCAAGGCCGGCGTCGCGGTGCGCAACCGCGAAATGGTGCTCGTCGGCAAGGGCGGCCAGAAGCGGCCGTTCCTCGCGACCTTCATGCCGTTCGTGCACGAAGGCGAACAGGGCGTGATGGGCTGGCTGCTCGACATTTCCGACCGCAAGGCCGCCGAAGACAAGATCAAGCGCGCCAATTTCCTGTCGGACATCGCCCTCGAACTCACCGACAGCGGCCACTGGTACGTGGACTACAGCGACCCCGAGCACTACTACCAGTCCGAACGCGCAGCCAGCATCCTGGGCGAGCCGATCAAGCAAGACGGGCGCTACCACCTCGTCGAAGAATGGTTCGCACGCCTGCTCGAAGCCGATCCCGCGATTGCGGCCGACGCGAGCGCACGCTACCAGGGCGCCGTCGACGGCAAATACGCCCAGTACGACGCGACCTACCCCTACCGGCGGCCGGCCGACGGCAAGATCGTGTGGGTGCATGCGGCGGGCAAACTCGTGCGCGAGGAATCCTCGGGCAAGCTGCAATTCATGTACGGCGCCTACCAGGACATCACGGCCCAGAAACACGCCGAAGCCGAATTGCAGCACGCCAAGGAAGCGGCCGAAGAAGCCACCAAGGCAAAATCGAGCTTCCTTGCCACGATGAGCCACGAAATCCGCACGCCGATGAACGGCGTGATGTCGATGGCCGAAATGCTCGAGCAGACCGAGCTCAGCGCCGACCAGCGCGAAATGTCGAAGGTCATCCGCGCCTCGGCCGAATCGCTGATGACGATCCTCAACGACATTCTCGATTTCTCGAAGATCGAAGCGGGTCGCATCGAATTCGAGCGCCTGCCGATCGACGTCGGCGACGTGGTGGAAGAGGCCGCCGAACTCATCGCCGCGCGCGCCGACGAAAAAGGGCTCGATCTCGTCGTCGATCTCGATCCGGCCCTGCCCTCGCAGATCGCGGGCGATCCCACGCGCATCCGCCAGATCGTGCTCAACTATCTTTCGAACGCGGTCAAGTTCACGGAAAGCGGGGCGGTGGTGGCGGCCGTGTCGCTGCGCGCCGAGCCGCTCGGGGGCAAGCCCGCACGCATCGCGATCGAAGTGCGCGATTCCGGCATCGGCATGACGCAAGAGCAAACCGCCAAGCTTTTCCGCGCCTTCACGCAGGCCGATTCCTCGACCTCGCGCAAGTTCGGCGGCACCGGCCTCGGCCTGTCGATCAGCCAACGCCTGGCCGAGATGATGGGCGGCGAAGTGGGCGTGCACTCCACGCCCGGCAAAGGCTCGACCTTCTGGTTCCATTTCCCCGCCGACATCCTCGAGAAAGCGCCCGCGCGTCCGACCGTCGACATCTCGGATGCGAAGGTCGTGGCGTTCGGCTTCGACGGGGCGGCGCGCCAGGCGCTCGAGCATGTGCTGCGCACGGCCGGCATCGCCATTCCGCCGCAGCACGATCTCGAAACCGAGATCGACGGCGACATTGCCGCGCTGCCCAAAGACGCGCTGCCGATCGTGCTGCTGCGCGGAGCTTCGAGCGAAGCCATCGAGCTTTCGCGCCGCCTCACGCAAGCGCATCCGGAAGCGCGCGCGATTCTGGCGGCCCCGCGCACGCTCGCATCGACCCTGAAGGCGGCACCCGAGGCCGGCGCGTTCGACGCGATCACCATGCCGCTGCGCCGCCAGCGCGTGTGGCTTGCGATCGCGGCTGCCCTCGACCGCGCCAGCCTCGACCAGGCGCGCGCGGCGACGACCGCAAGCGACGGCAATTTCGTGCCGCCGGCGCTCGAAGCGGCGCGCGCCGCCAACGCCGCCGTTCTCGTGGCCGAAGACAACAAGACGAACCAATACGTGATCAAGCGCGTGCTCGACCGGGCCGGCTTCGCCTCGCGCTTTGCCTTCAACGGCGTGGAAGCGCTGAAGATCATGGAGGCCGAACCCGGCTACGGCATGCTGCTGACCGACTACCACATGCCCGAAATGGACGGCATGGTGCTGACGCGCACCTTGCGCGCGCGCGAAGCGGCGACGGGCGCTCGGCGCATGCCGATCATCGTGCTGACGGCCGATGCACTGCCCGAGACCGGCAAGCTCGTGGCGGATGCGGGCGGCGACGACTATCTGACCAAGCCGATGCGCTACGAGATCGTGCGCGCGGCACTGGAGCGCTGGCTGCCCGCCGGCACGGCTCTGCGCAAGAGCGCTTCGAGCCGCGCCGACGCGGCCGCCCCGGCGGCGCTCGCGGCCGCCGCGCCCGAAGCCCCGCCCATCGACCGCGCCGTGCTCGAAGACCAGCTCGGCTCGAAAAGCGACGACGACATCCGGGCCGCCCTGCAGTTCTTCTGGGAGTCTTCAAGCCAGGGGCCCGCCGATCTCGACGCTGCCCTTGCGACCGGCGACGCCAAGGCCGTGCGCGAAGCCGCCCACGCGATCAAGGGCACCACGGCTTCCGTCGGCGCGGCGTGGCTTGCCGATCTGTGCCGCGAGGCCGAAGACGGCGCGCGCGCGGGCGATCTTGCGCGCGTGCGCGCCGTCTCCCCGCAGATTCACGCTGGCTTTGCGCGGCTCGGCCGCTATATTTCGACCTTCTGAGCACAAGACACGCGAGGACAAGCATGAGTGGCACTTTCGACCGGCCTTTGACCGGCATGCGCGTCCTGGTGATCGACGACCAGAAGTTCATCCGCGGCATGATCGCGCAAGGCCTCAAAGGCTTCGGCGCGCAGGTCGTCGAGGCGAGCGACGGGTTCGAGGGGCTTTCGATCCTCGGGCTCGGCGACGAGATGGCCGGGGGCAGTGCCCTCGACGCGCTGAAGCAGCAGCGACCCGATATGTTCCAGGGCAGCGGCATGCACGCGCGCCAGCCCATCGACTGCATCGTGACCGACATCCGCATGCTGCCGATGAATGGGCTTGAGATGCTGAAGGCGATCCGCGCGGGCTTCACCACGGCCACGCGCGACATACCTGTCGTGATCATGTCCGCGCATTCGGACGAAGCCCTGATCGGCGCGGCGATTGCCCTCGACGCGCACGGTTTCGTCTCGAAGCCCGTAAGCCAGAAGACGATCGCCGACCGGCTGATCCGCGCGCGCAAAGTGGCGATGCCGCTGAAGCCCGCCGAAGTCTACCGCATGCTGATCATCCCCGAACTCGACGCGGCGATGATCGAAACCGATGTCGGACGGCTTGCCGACAGCGTGGTCGCGGTGATCCGGGCGGGCGACGTTGCAGCCGCCACGGGCCAGCGCGCGTTTGCCGTACCGCTCGCCGAGCTCATCGTCGGCGACACGCTCGCGGAGAATCTGACCACAGCAGCCGGACGCTTGGTCGCCCCCTCGGGCACGCACGTGACCGAAGTGCTGATCGCCGCCTTGCGCGATTTGTCGGCCGTGATCGAGCTCAAGCCGACCGTGTCGGTTCGCCGCAAAGTGGCGTGAAGCCGATGCCGCCTAGAGCCATCTGGCTTCGAGCGACTTGAAGAAGCCGTCTGCGCTTTTGGCCTTGACCCAGGCATTCACGGTGGCGCGCCACTCCGGATCGTCGGGTGGCAATCCGAAGGCGCCAGGGCGGCGGTCGCGCGGATCGCGCGCGGCATCGGTCAGCACGAGCTGGCGATTGCGCTTGACCAGCAAGGCGGCATCGACATTGCTCGTCAAAGCAAGATCGGCAAGCCCTTCGAGAACTTCGCGATAGCCGGCCGAAGGGGGCGCGAGCGCGCGCACGATGGCGCGCGGAAAATGGCGTTTGGCGGCTTCCTCGAACGCGGTCCCGGCTGTCACGGCCACGCGCACGCCGGGCGCGTTCATGTCGTCCCAGCTTTTGAGGCGCAAGGCGGCCAGGCGCGAAACGACGGGCACGCTCGAAAATTCGAAATAGGGGTCGGCGAAAGCGATCTGGGCTTCGCGCGCCGGCGTCACGGATGCGCCCGAAAACACGTCGAACCGGTTGTCGCGCAGAGCCGCTACGAAGCGGCCCCATTCGGTCGCGACCCAATCGACGCGCACGCCAAGATCGGTGGCGAACTGCGCCATCGCGTCGATGTCGAGGCCGCGGTACTCGGCCGCACCGGCGACGCGGAAACTCATCGGTTCGAAATCGCCGGTGGTGCCCACGCGCAAAGTGCCGCGCGCGCGGATCGCCTGCAGGCGCGCACCCGCTGTTTGGCCAAAAGCCGAAGGCGCACCGAGCGCCAGCAAGCCGGCACTGCCGCCCGCAATGAATTTTCGCCGATCCATGACTGCCCCGCCCTTTCGTTGCTTCCGGGGATAACGCAGCCGCACGCCGAGCACAAGACTCGCAACATTGCGGCAGGCTTGCCGCTGCACTAACGTCGCACCCGATAGGAGTACCGTCGTGACAAGTGCCAACCAGCCGCAGATCGATCTTTGGGACGGCCGTGTGGGCGCCAAATGGGCGGCGATGCACGAAGCACTCGACGCCATGTTCGCCCCGGCCGCTGCCCTTCTCGCCCAGCGCGTCGAACCGGTTGCGGGCTTGCGCGTGCTTGATATCGGCTGCGGCAATGGCGATCTGTGCGCGCGCCTGCTCGCCCAAGGGGCAGACATCACTGGCATCGACGTGTCGCACGCGATGCTGGCAATTGCGGCCGCCCGCACGCACGGCAAAGCAGCACTGGTACGCGCCGACATCGCCGATTGGCGCGCGCCTGTGCCGTTCGATCTCGCCGTTTCGCAGTTCGGGCTTATGTTCTTCGCCGATCCGGTCGCAGCCTTCGCGGCGATCGCCGAAAATCTGCGCCCGCAGGCGCGATTGGTTTTCACCTGCTGGCGCGGGATGGCCGAGAACGACTGGGCCGCAATCCCGCTGGCGGCAATCGCCGATCTGCTGCCGCCAGCGGCGCCGCTCAATCCAAAAGCGCCGGGACCGTTTTCGTTCGCCGACCCGGCCCATGTCGAAAAAACACTGACGGCGGCGGGCTTTGCCGGGATTTCGATCGCGGCGCACGATTTCGACGTTTGTTTTGCGGCAACGGGCGGCGTTGCGGCCGCCGTCGAGCTTGCCTTGCAGATCGGCCCTGCAAGTTCGGCCCTTGGGGGCACCGACAAAACTGTGCGCGCCGCCGCGGCCGAACGCCTGCACGCCGCCTTTGACCGCCACGAGAAAGACGGTGCCGTCGCGCTCGACGGTGCGATCTGGCTTGTCGAAGCCGCGCGCGCCTAGACGACCACGTCGCCCGGCGGCAGCGGCAGCCCGCGCGACACGGCTTGGATGTTGGCGAACATGCGTTTGACGGTGGGCGCGAAACTGTCGGCCGTCATCGCCGCGATGTGCGGCGTGATCACGAGATTGTCGAGCCCGAGGAGCATGCTGTCGGCCGGCAAGGGCTCGACCGAGAACACGTCCATGCCGGCGGCGTGGATCACGCCTTCGCGCAGCGCACGCACGAGATCGGCCTCGACCACCACGCCGCCGCGCGCGACGTTGATCAAGATCGCCGTGCGCCTCATCGACGCGAGTGCGGCATAGTCGATCATGTTGGCGGTCTGCGGCGTGAGCGGACAATGCAGGCACACGACGTCGCTGCCGGCGAGCAGCTCGGGCAAGGCCGCGTAGCGCCCGCCGGTGGCGGCCTCGATCTCGGCGCCCGCGCGGTTGCGCTGCGTGTAGAGGATCGTGCAGCCGAAACCCGCCAGCAGTTTTGCGACCGTCTGGCCGATGGCGCCGAAGCCGACAAGACCGACGGTCTTCTTCGACAGCATGAAATTGTCGCGCGGCAGGCGCCCGCCGCGCCATTCGCCGCGCTGCAGATGGAGGTGCCCGAACGCGATGTGGCGCAACGTGGCAAGGATCAGCCCGAGCGTGAACTCCGCGACTGCGACGGCGTTCGAGCCCGTGGTGCGCGCGACCTTGATGCCGAGTTCGCGCGCGGTTTCGATGTCGAGATTGTCCACGCCCACGCCCCATTTGTGCAGAAGCTTGAGCTTTTTGGCCGCACGCAGAACGTCTCCGGTGACCGCGAGCTGGCCTGAGATCGCGTAGTCGGCGTCGGCGAGGATTTCCTTGAGATGGTCGGCGCCGGGCGCGGTGCCGTGCGCGAGCACGAAGCCTTCGGGCAGCAAGGTGCGCAAGCGTGCAGCACTCGCCTCGCTCAGCATGTCGACGACGACGATCTTTTCGGCCATTGGCTACACCGTGAAACGCACGCCCGGACGCGCAAGGCCGCCCGATACGGCCACCGGCGTGCCGTCCGCGCGCCAGCACGCCGCCCCGGTGAGCATGCCGTCGGCTTCGAAGCGCACGCAACCCATTCCGCCCGCGATGCGCCTTACGCGTTGGACGCGATGGCCGCGGCGCGCCAGCTCTTCGGCGACTGGTTCGGCGATGCCGGGTTCGAGCTCGAGCACGCCGCCCTCGGTCCAGATGCGCGGCGCTTCGACTGCTTCTTGGGCGCTCATGTCGTGATCGATCAGATTGACGATCGCCTGCAGCGCCGACGGGAAAATGCGCAAGCCCCCCGGCAAGCCCAGCGCAAAAACCGGCTTGCCGTCGCGTTTGACGATCGTCGGCGCCATCGAGGTGTAGACGCGTTTGCCGGGCGCGATCGACAGCGCATTGCCCGGATGCGGGTCAAAATTGTGCATGTAGTCGTTGGCCGCGAGCCCCGTGCCCGGAATCGCCACGCAGGCGCCGAACACGCCGTTCAGCGTTTGCGTGCTCGCCACGATATTGCCGAACGCATCGGCGACCGTCACATGCGTGGTGTTGGCGGATTCGCCTGCCGCCAAACCCGGGCCCCAATCCTGGCTGCGGTCGAGCTTCAGATCGCGGCCGCGCGTGGCGGCATAGTCCTTCGAGACGATGCGCGCGACCGGCACGTCGACGAAGGCCGGATCGGCCGTCGCGACCGCGCGGTCGGCAAAGGCGATGCGCATGACTTCGGCCAGAAGATGCGTGGCATCGGCCGAGCCGAAACCCATCTTCGCAAGATCGTAGGGCTCCAGCAGATTGAGCATCTGCGCCACATGCACGCCCGCCGACGACGGCGGCGGCGGGCCGACGATCTCGTAGCCGCGATAGGTGCCCACGACCGGTGCGCGTTCGATCGGCCGATACGCGGCCAGATCCTGCGCGTCGATCAAGCCGCCATTGGCGGCCATGTAGGCCACCAGCGCGCGGCCGAGCGGCCCGTCGTAAAGGGCGGCGGGGCCCTGCTCGGCGATCAAGCGCAGGCTTGCCGCCATATCGGCGCGCACCACGCGCGTGCCGGCCGCCAAGGGTGCGCCGCCCGGCAGAAAAATCGCCGCATAGGTCGGGTCGCTGGCAAGGTGCGGCGCCATGTCGGCTACGCAATCGGCCAGATACGACGTGGCGCGAAAGCCCGCGGCGGCAAAGCGGATCGCGGGTGCAACCGCCTCGGCGAGCGGCATCGTGCCGTATTTGTCGAGGGCCAAACACCAGCCCGCCAAAGCGCCGGGCACCGCCACGGCAAGCGGGCCGAACTCGTTGGCGCGGCCTTTGGTGTCGCGCCGTTTGGCAAGCTCGGTCGAAACGGGTTCGTACATGTCGGGCCGCGCTTTGCGCGGAGCGGTGCCCAATGCGTCGATCACACGATGGCTGCCGTCGGCGAGGCGAATATGCGCAAGGCCGCCGCCGAGCGGGCCCACCATCATCGGCTCGACCACGCTCAGCGCGAACAGCGCCGTGACGGCCGCATCGATCGCGTTGCCGCCGGCAAGCAAACATTCGGCGGCGGCGGACGAGGCCAGCGGATGGTTCGTCACGACCATGCCGCGCGAACCCGTCGCCGGGCGCTTTTCGCAGACAAAATCCACGCCCATGGCGCCATCCCCCGCGTTTGACATCCCCGCCGTTCGCCCGCAGCTTAGGCACAAGCAACGATACCGTCAAAACCCGGGAGGGCCGATTTCCACATGCCGGCAGCCGAAGCTTCAAGTGCCCTCAAACGCTTCACCGTGCTCGATCTCACGCGCGTGCGCGCCGGCCCCGCCTGCGTGCGCCAGCTCGCCGATTGGGGGGCGAATGTCGTGAAGATCGAGCTGCCGCTGCACATGGAAGATGGCGACCCGATGGGTTCGGCGCGCGACGGCGCCGATTTCATGAATCTGCACCGCAACAAGCGCAGCCTCACGCTCGACCTCAAAGCGCCCGCGGGCGTGGCGCTTTTCCGTCGCCTCGTCGCCAAGGCCGATGTGGTCGTCGAGAATTTCAGGCCCGACGTCAAACACCGCCTCGGCATTGCCTACGACGATCTCAAAGCGATCAATCCGCGCATCGTCTATGGCAGCATTTCGGGCTTCGGCCAGGACGGGCCTTACGCGACGCGGCCCGGCTTCGACCAGATCGCACAGGGCATGGGCGGGCTCATGTCGGTGACGGGCCTGCCGGGTCAAGGCCCGTTGCGCACCGGCATTCCGCTGGCCGATCTCACGGCGGGCCTGTTCTGCGCGCTCGGGATTCTGACCGCCCTGCTCGAGCGCGAGGCATCCGGCCAAGGCCAATGGGTGCAGACCTCGCTTCTGCAGGCACAGGCTTTCATGCTCGATTTCCAAGCCGCACGCTATCTCGTGGCGGGCGAGGTGGCGGGCCAGGCCGGCAACAACCATCCGACCATCATCCCGACCGGCGTGTTCCAGACACGCGACGGCTATCTCAATCTCGCGACGACCGGCCAGGCGATCTGGGAACGCTGCGCGCAAGCGATGGAGCTCGGCGGCTTGATCGCGGAGCCCGCCTACGCCACGCCCGAGCTGCGCTCGGCCAATCGCGACGCGCTCAACGCCGCGCTGCAAACGCGCTTCCGCGATCTCGAGACGGCGCAATGGATCGCCAAACTGAACGCCGCCGGCGTGCCGTGCGGGCCGATCTACCGGGTCGACGAAATGTTCGCAGATCCGCAGATCCGGCATCTGGGCGTCGCCCAGAATGTGGCCGACAGCGATCTTCGGCTGATGGGCCAACCGGTGGCGCTGAGCCGCAGCCCAAGCCGCCTGGCAAGTGCCCCGCCGCCGCGCGGCGGGCACAGCGACGAGATCTTGGCCGAATTCGGCCTCGACGCCGCCGAGATTGCGGTCCTCAAAAGCGCCGGCACGATCTGAGAAACGGAAAAGACATGACCGAAAGAATACTGGCGCGCAAAGACGGGCGCATCGGGATCGTAACCTTCAACAATCCCGAAAAACGCAACGCCCTGTCGCTCGCGATGTGGCAGCGCATGGACGAAACGCTCGCTGCGTTTGCGACAGACGCCGATCTGCGCGTCGTGGTGCTGACGGGGGCGGGCGACAAGGCGTTTGCCTCGGGTGCGGACATCTCGAAATTCGCGAGCGAGCGCGCGACCGCGGAAGCGGCCGCGATCTACAACGAAACCGTCGATCGGGTTTGCGAGCGTCTCTACGCATTTCCCAAACCGACCATCGCGATGGTCAACGGCTTCTGCATGGGCGGCGGGTTCGCGATCGCGGTCTCCTGCGACATGCGCGTGGCAAGCACGAACGCCGTTTTCGCGCTGCCCGCCGCAAAGCTCGGCCTCGGCTACGGCTATGCGGGCCTGCGCCGCTGCATCGAAACGATCGGCCCCGCCGCCACGAAGGAGATCTTCTTCACCGCGCGCCGCTTCGGCTGCGACGAGGCATTGCGCTGGGGCCTTCTCAACCGCGCGGTGGCGCCCGAAGCACTCGCGGAAACCGTCCTGGAGATTGCAACGACCATCGCCGACAATGCGCCGCTGACGGTCGCGGCCGTCAAACGCATCGCGGTCGAGATCCTGAAGGATCCCGCCGCGCGCGACATGGCTGCCTGCGAGGAAATGGTCGCCGCGTGTTTCGCCAGCGACGACTACAAAGAGGGCCGCACCGCCTTTCTCGAAAAGCGCAAACCGCGCTTTCGCGGCGCCTGAGTCAGGGCGCGGTCGAAAGGCCTGCCGCCGCGGCAAGTTTGCGCACCGCCTGCACGAGCTCGCTCGGCAGAAACGGTTTCGAGATGGCGGCGCTGGCGCCGAGCCGCACCGACATGCCGAGAAAGTCCGAGCGCTGGCCGGCAATGCCGCCCGAGACGACGAGGATCGGCATGAAGGCGAAGCGGTCGCGCAGACTGCGGATCGTTTCCATGCCTTCTTTTTCCGGCATGAACAGATCCGTAACCACGATGTCGATCGGCTGCGCCATGGCTATTTTGAGACCGACCGATCCGTTCTCGGCCGCTTGCGTGCGGAAGCCAGCGCGCTCGAGCGCCTCGACCATGACGTCGCGGAAGAACAGATCGTCTTCGATGACGAGCACGACGAGCGGTTTCGGCTTGTCCGCAGCCACTTGTTTCTCGGCGTTTTGCGGTTCCATGCGCGTCATCCTTCGATCTTCGAATCCACGGTTTGAGCGGCGAATCTGCGGAAGTGCTGCGCGCGCTGGCGAAAGGCGGCGATCGCGTCGCGCAGCGTCTCGGGCGAAGCGTCGAACGCGATGCGCTCGAGCGTTTCGGCGGCTTCGCCGAGGCCCGCCGCACCCACCATGCGCGACGAGCTTTTGAGTGCGTGACCGAGGGCTGCGACCCTGGCTATGTCGCCGTCCGCAAAGGCTTGGTCGAGCGAACGCAACTCGGGTTCGAGCGTCGCCGCAAAACGCCCGACCAAGGCTGCGGCAAAACCTGCGCCGCCGTCGGACTCCAGCGTGCCGATGCGCGCACGGTCGATCCACGCGGCGGGGTCGGCGGCCGGTGCTGCCGCCGGCGGCGGCATGCGCGCGGCGCGCACCAGGGCCGAATCGGCCAAGGCTTCGCAAAGTTCGGCGGCCCCCACGGGCTTCGTCAGGAACCGATCCATGCCGACGCGCAGACAAACGTTGCGGTCTTCGGTGAAGGCGTTGGCCGTCAATGCGACGATCAGAGCCCCCTTGTTCGGGCCGCTGCCGGCGCGGATCGCGCGCGTCGCTTCGAGCCCGTCGATGCCCGGCATCTGCACGTCCATCAGAATGGCGTCGTAGCGGCGCCGTGCGGCGGCCGCCACCGCCTCGGCGCCGTCGCCGACGGCATCGACCTTGGCGCCCATCTTTTCGAGGATGCGCACGATGCCGTAACGGTTCACTTCGTTGTCTTCGGCAAGCAAGAGCCAGGCACCGTCGAGCCGGGCGGGCGGGGCTGCGGACGCGTCAAGCCCGGACGCGGCCGAGGCGAAGGCCGGCAACGGCAGCACCAGGCGGAACGTCGCACCCCGCCCCACGTCGCTTTCGACAGTAAGCTCGCCCGCCATGGCGATCGCAAGGCGACGGCTGATCGCCAGACCCAGGCCCGCGCCCTCGTGCCGCCGCGCGCTCGACGAATCGACCTGGGCGAAATCCTCGAACAGATGCGCCTGCGCGTCGCGCGCGATGCCGGGGCCGGTATCGGCAACGGCGAAGGTCACGAATTCCCCGGCCGCCGACACGGCAACCGACACGCGCCCGGCCATCGTGAATTTGATTGCGTTGCCCACGAGGTTGGTGAGGATCTGGCGGATGCGCACCGCATCGCCCACGCGCACGCCGCACGCGGAATCGGCGATCGCGACGTCGAGGTCGAGGCCCTTTCTGTGCGCCGTCGCACCGAGCGGATGGATCGAATCGTTCGTCAGAAGTGCGAGGTCGAACGGATGGCGGTTGAGTTCGATGTCCGAAATCTCGAGCTTTGAAAGGTCGAGAATGTTCCCGACAACGCTGATGAGGTGCTTGGCCGATCCGCGCGCGTAGGAGACCTGGCGCCGACCTTCCGCGTCGAGGGCCGCTTCGTCGAGCAGGCCCAGCATCGACACGATGCCGGCAAGCGGCGTGCGCAATTCGTGGCTCATGTTGGCAAGGAAGCGCGTTTTGGCGTCGCTGGCGGCTTCGGCCGCGCGCCTGGCCTCTTCGAGTTCGGCCTGGTAGGCCTTCTGCTCGGTCACGTCGCGCACGATGCCGAGCGAGCCGCCGACCGCGACCGGAATGCGCGTGACGTGGATGACGCGGCCTTCGATCGCGAGCTCGAAGGTGCGCCCGTCGCCCTCGGCGAACGAACGGTGGCGCTCGGCGATCGCTTCGTCGATTTCGTCGGGCGTGCGTTTGCCGTCGGCGCGTTCGAGAGCGGCGCGCGGAATGCTGGAATAGGCGACCCCCGGCGCAAGAATGCCTTCCAGCCACGGGCAGATTTCCAGAAGGCGCAAGTTCCAAGAAACGAGGCGCTCGTTCGAGTCGTAGATGAGGATGCCGTCGCGCATCGCGTTGATGGCGCTCGCGAGCGTCTCGCGGTCGCGTTCGGCGGCCCGGCGCAGCGTTTCGAGATCTGTGTAGTCGAGCACGGTTCCGAGCGCCTGCACCCCGCCCGCGCCGCTTGCGCGCGTGATCAAGCGCTGCGAGCGGACATAGCGCACGCTGCCGTCGGCGTGGACCACGCGATAGTTGCGCACGTGGCGGCCGTCGGCGAGTTCCAACGAATCGTCGATCGTGTTCCGATCGTCGGGATGCAGGCAGGCGCGCCAGGCCGCAACGCTCGCCGCTACGTCGGGGGCAATGCCCCAGATCTCGCGCGCGCGCGCACTCCAGTGGTCGCGCCCGTCGGTCGTGCGCTCCCACCAGCCGAGATTGGCGGTCTCGAGCGCAAGCGCCAGACGCGCTTCGGACGCGTGCAACACGTCGTTGGCGCGGCGCAGCTGCTCGGTCGCGCGTCGCTCCTCGGTCACGTCGCGATACACGTACATGATGCCGCCGTTCGGCAGCAGCGTGCGCCGGATCACGACCGTGCGGTCGCCGACCGCCAGCTCCTCCTCGCGCATGCGCGGCGTGCGATGGGCGGCGACGCGCGCGGCCGCCTTGGCGGCGCGTGCGGCCGTCGAAAGTTCAGGCTCGCGGATCTCGAGCGCGCGCAGCGTGAGCTCGAGCAGACTCATGCCCTCGCGCACGAAACCGTCGTGCAGGCCGAGCATGGCCACGAACTGCGCGTTCCACTTGAGAATGCGGTCTTGGGCGTCGAACAGCATCAGCCCCTCGCGCATCGCGTCCATGGCGCTGCGAAGCTGGTCGTGCGCGACGGTGGCGATGGCGAGATTTCGCTCGGCTTCGGACTTGGCAGCGGCGAGGCTCGCAAGCTGCTCGCGTTCGCGCGTCACATCCGTCTGGACCGCGATGAAATGCGTGAGCTCGCCCAGCGCGTCGCGCACCGGCGACAGCCGCACGCGCTGCCAGTAGGCTTCGCCTGCCTTGTTGTAGTTCAGGATCTCGACGTCGCAGCTGCGCTGCATGGCGATCGCGTGGCGCAGCGTCGCGACAGCCGCAGGGTCCGTGCCGGGCCCCTGCAGCATAGCGCCCGGCCGCTGGCCGAGCATCTCGGACGCTTTGTAGCCGGTCTGCCGCTCGAATGCCGCATTGACCCAAAGGGTTCGGCCCTCAATATCGGAGATGATGATCGATTCGCCCGCGTTCTCGACGACGGCCGCCTGCAGGGCGAGCCGGTCCACCAGGCGCCCGCGCAGCTTGTCGGCGCGATGCGCAAGGGCCGCAAAGGCAAGGATCAAACCGGCAAAGGCAGCAGCGACGGCGGCGATCCGGCTGCGCTCGGCACGCCACGCGGCAAGACCCGCATCGAGATCGAGCGTGGCGACCAGCACCAAAGCCCGATTGTGCAGCACATGGACGGCCACGACACTTTCTGCGCCGCTTCCGCGCAAGGCGCTGACGAGGGGCTGGCTGTCGGGCTCGAGCAAGGCTGCAGGCAGTACCGGGCGCGGGCGCGCCATGCCGACTTCGTCGTGCGGCGCTGCGGCGATCAAATGGCCGTCGCGCCGCTCGATCGCCATGCGCCGATCGAGCCGAGCGCGGTCGGCGATCAGTTCGGACAGCGCGCGGATTTCGACTTCGCCGACCGCAAGTGCTTCGCCCACGCCCGGGATTTCGACCGTGCGGCCAATCAGCGTGACCCATTCGTCGGAGATCCGATTGCGCTGCGGCAACGCGATGGCCGCCGCTTCGCCCGCACCGCGCGTGAATGTGGCGCGCAGTTCGGCCAGCGTTTCCGGCGGCAGGCGAGCGGCGGCAGGCAACGCCGACGCAAGCAGGCGGCCGTCGGTTGCGATGACGAATATGTCGCGCAGCAAAGTCGACTGGTCCGCGAACAGCCGCAATTCTCTGCTGACGAGGGTTTGCTGCGCGGCACCGTCGAGCGACCCCAGAATCAGGGGCACGCGGGCCAGCAGCGTTTCGGTCTGCAGCAATTCGCGGTCGACGCGCGCACCCGTGTTTGCTGCAATGCTGGCCACCGAATTGCGGAGCGTGGCAATCGCGGCCATCTGGCTGCGCACGAGAACGAGCGCCGTCGCCGCCGCCAGCAGCGCGCACAGACCCAAGCCCACGCCGAAAGCCAAGGTGCGGCGGCGTTTTCGAGCCATGCCGGGCGCGCGTACGGGTTCGTTCATGGGATCGGCACGCGCAGCGCGGACCCGAGCGCATCGTTCCGGGCATTGGGGCAGGTTTCGCCGCAGCGCACGATCCAGTCGGGGACGATGATGGTTCGCAGGATCTCGTTCAGGCGCCGCTTGTCGGCCGCCGAAGCCGGCACAAGCTTCGTGGCACCGCGATCGCCGTGCAGACAGGAAGCTGCGTCGATATTGCAGAAAATGCCCTCGCGCGTGCCGCGCTCCGACATCTCCCAGATTTCGGCCTCGAGCACGGCGAGTTCCGCCATCGGCCGGAACTGAAAGGCCGCCGCGAACCGGACTGTGCCGAACGGCACCGCCTCGCGTTGGACGCGGCTCATTGTATCTTCGGCGCGAATTCCGCCGCGCGCGAACGGCGTGATCTCCGGATCGGCTGCAGGCGCGGGACTCGCAGATGCGAACCCAGCCGACACGAAGACGATCGCGGCAATCAGCAGCCGACGCATGGTTTTGGCCCTTTCATGCCTGCAAGTTTAGAGCGGGGCTCATCTCGGCACCAGACCTGCCCCGCTCCCAACCTCGAGCGGCGCGCTCAAGCCGCGCGCACGTCCGCAAGGAAGCTTGCAACCGCGCGTTTCAGCGTGCCCGCCTGCTCGCCGAGCGTGCCGGCCGAACGTTGCAGGTTTTCGGCGGCTTTGCCGGTATCGCCGGCTGCCGAGGTTACGCCCGCGATGTTGGACGAAACGTCGTTGGTTCCGGCAGCCGCCTGCTGGACGTTGCGCGCGATCTCGGCGGTCGCGGCCCCCTGCTCTTCGACCGCCGACGCAATGCCGGCAGAAATTTCGTTCATCTTGCCGATCGTGGTGCCGATGCCGCGCATCGCATCGACCGATTCGCTCGTCGCGGTCTGGATGGCAGCGATCTGGCTGCTGATTTCGTCGGTTGCGCGCGCGGTCTGGTTGGCAAGGCTCTTGACCTCGCTTGCCACGACCGCAAAGCCCTTGCCTGCGTCGCCCGCACGTGCCGCTTCGATCGTCGCGTTGAGGGCCAGAAGATTGGTTTGGCTTGCAATGTCCGAAATCAGCTTGACCACATCGCCGATCTTCTGGGCCGCCGTCGCCAGCGCTTCGACGGTGGTGCCGGTGCGCGCCACATCGTCGACCGCCTGGCCGGTGATGCGCGCAGACTCGGAGACCTGGCGCGAGATCTCCGCGATCGAGCTCGCCAGTTCCTCGGCGGCCGCAGCCACCGTCTGCACATTGGTCGACGCCTGTTCGCTCGCGGCCGCAACGGCCGTCGCCTGGCGGCTCGTCTCTTCAGCCGTGCTCGACATTTGTTCGGCCGAACCCTGCAAGTCGGTGGCCGAAGCCGACACAGCCGACACCACGCCGCCGACCTGGCGCTCGAACCCGTCGGCAAGGGCCGCAAGGGCCGCTTTCTTCTCGGCTTCTGCGCGCTCTTCGGAGCGGCGCTGCTCTTCTTCGAGCGTTTTTACCTTCAACGCGTTTTCCTTGAACACCTGCACGGTCTTGGCCATGTCGCCGATTTCATCGTGGTTTTCCTTTGCCGGCACGTCGACCGTGAGATCGCCGTCGGCCAGCTTTTTCATCGCCTGCGTCATGGCGCCGACCGGGCGCGTGATGCCGCGCGATACGACAAGCGAGGCAATCAAAGCGATCGCCACGGCCAGCACCGACAAAATCGCCGCATTGCGAACGCCTACCGAGATTTCGCCGTCCACGTCCGCTTTTATCTCGGCGAGGGCGGCTTCCTGCCTTGCGAGCAGCAATTCGATGTCTTCGCCGAGCTTTTGTGCCACGGCCGCGTTGGTGCGGTTCACCAGTTCGTCGAGGGCCGCGATCGATTGCGCCGCCGTGCGGAACGCCGGGACGTAGGAGGCGGCCGTCGTGCGCGCCGCCTCGATCAGGGCGCGCGTCTCGGCCTGTGCCGTAGCGCGGGCGCGCTCGAGGCTTGCGTTCAGCAGCGCAAACGCTTCGTCGGCCGCGACGATCTGGTCCTGGCTTGGGGCGGCGAGATAGCGCAGCTCGTTGATGCGCGCGAGGCCGAGTCCCTCTTGGGCGCGGCCCAGATGGGCCGCCGTCTCGAAATCGCCGGCGGCCATGGCGCGCTCGGTTGCAGCGGTGATCTCGCGGCGCGCCGCGAGGCCGACCACATTCATCCCCTGGTCGACGGCGGCCGTGCGCGCGGCGCGCAGCGGCGCCATACGTTCGACATTCGCCATATAGGTGGCGTAGTCGGCCTGGATCGCGCGGGCAAGCGAGCGCCGCTCTTCGGCGACGATCAGCGCGATCGCGGTGTCGATATTGCGGCGGATTTCGACGTCCAGTTTGGCGATCGTCGCTTGGGCGCCCGCGTCGCCGGTCGTGGCATAGACCAAGGCGGCACGCCGCAAGGCGCTGAAGCCAATCTCGGCGTCGCCCATATGTTTGGCGGCAGTGCTGATCGTGCTGTAGCGCCCGAACAGCAGTTTGATGTCGCCGAGCGACAGCCACGCCGATCCGCCGAGACCAAGCATGAGCGCCAGAACCAGCGCAAACCCCGCAGCGATCCGCGTGCCGATTCGGAAACGTCCGTTCAGTGCTTCAAGCGTTGCCATTTTTCGGCTCCCCCACATTTGACTTAGTTATGCTACAAGTGGGGTACATTCGTATGATATTCAATGCGGCAGAATTGCGCGCAGTCTTCTCTTTGGTCGCGATGCGGATTTGCGTCGTATATACTTTGGTCGCTAAGGGGCACACGCGAACCGGCCCCCTGCACGGAACCTGAAGCGCAATGCCCAACGGCCTCGACCCGGCCCTTACTGCCGATAGCTTTCTGATTTCATTCGATCTTTCGACGGCCGGAGAGTTTTCGGACCTCGCGGCGCGGGGCGTTCCGGCGTGGTGGGCGTCGAGTCACGCCGACACGGGCGCCGTTTCCGCCTTGCTGGCCCTGCCGACCGATGCGGCCCTGACAGCATCCATCGCAAGAATGCATGGCTCGGCTGCGTCCACGACGGGGGTTGAGGCAATCTGCCTGCACGGTATCGGCGCGCGCCTGGTGCGCTACCGCGCATGGCGACACGACCGGCAGACCGCCTTCGAATTCCGCGTCGAGTTGACGGCGGAGGCTTGCCTCGCGCAACTCGAAGAGCTGCTGGCCACACTGCACAAAGCCTCGCACGACCTGCACACCACGGCCGCAACGGTGCTGGCCTCCGCACACCTGCTGGCGGATGCGGCAGCGGCGAGTGCCGCGACCGCGCGCAACCGCGATCGGATCGAGCGCGCGATCCGGGCGGCCCTTGCGGCCGACGCAGCCAATCTCGATCAGGCGCGCCGCAAACTCGCCGCTTTGGGCGATGCGCTGATGCGCGCAGCTTAAACGTCGAGATCGTTTCTGACGGCGTAAAGGGCAAGCTGGACGCGATTGCGCAAGCCCGTCTTGGCCAGGATGCGCGTGACATGCGCTTTGACCGTGACCTCTTCCACCTGCAGGTCTGCGGCGATCTGCTTGTTCGGCTGGCCGGCGGCGATCGCCGCCAGGATCGCGCGTTCGCGCGCCGTGAACTGCACTGCGTGCAGCGGCGCATTGGCGTCGGGCGGCGGTTGGTCGGGAAAATAGGTCCCGCCCTCGGCGATCAGCAGAATTGCCGCGCGCAGCAGCGGCGGGCGCAGCGTCTTGGGCACAAAGCCTGAAGCGCCGAATGCGCGCACGCGTTCGGAAGCTTGATGCGCCGTTTCGCCCGAAACGATCGCAATTGGGACGACCGGGGCGGCCGCGCGCAAGAGCGCGATGCCCGCGCCCCCGTCCATGCCCGGCATGTTGAAATCGGCGACGATGAGCTGCACAGAACCCATTCGCCCGAGCGCCGCCTGCCCTTCCGCGATCGAGCCTTCAGCGACGATTCCGATCTCCGGCCGCCCGACGCGCAGGAACTCGCCGAGCGCTTCGGCAAACAGCGGGTGGTCGTCGAGCACCAGAATTTGCATAGCGGCATTCTGTATCACGACGCAATGCGCATTGCCAAAGCCGGACGCCGAAGAGCGCGTGCCGCATCGGATGCCGGCCGCCAAGGCCGATTTGCAGCACGGCTCGATCTTCAGGGAAAATGCGCGGCGGCAAGCGCGCGCATCGCGGCCTCGTCGCGGCCCGGGCCGCTTGCCACCGCCCACAGATCGTAGGCCGGATGCGGGCGGCGGACGGTGGCGAGCAGCGGGAAGCCGCCATGCGCCAGCGTGTGCATCAGCACCTTCTCGGTGAAGCCGCAGCGATGCGCCATGAAAAGATTGCCGTTTTTGAGCGACGGGCGATGGCCGTAGAGAATGTCGATGGCCGCAATGGGCCCGGCCGGGCTCGTATAGGCAGGCTCGGTCAGCTTGCCTTCGGCGACCAGCGCGCAGACCGACTGCAGATCGGGGCAGGTCACGACCACGAAGCCGCCGGGTTTGACGATGCGCCGGAACTCGGCAAGCGCCAGCGGCACTTCGTGCGGATAGAGATGCTCGAGATTGTGGCTCGAGAAGATCGCATCGACGCTGCCCGTGGGCACGGCCGACATGTCGGTCATCGTGCCGACCAGATCGGGCTTGGCGTTGGGGTCGATGTCGAAGCGCAATTCGCGCCACGCGTCGGTGGCGAAGGCGCGCGTGGTTTGCTGCTTCGTGTTCTGGCCGCAGCCGACATGCGCGAAGGTTTTGGGCGCGCGCTGCATGGGCCTCAAGCGGCTGCGCGCTTGGCGATCGCGTCGGCCAAGGCGACCGTGCGGCGCGCACTTTCGACATGCAGATGTTCGACGAGCTTGCCGTCGACGACGATCACGCCCTCGTGTTTGGCCGCCGCCGCCTCGAAAGCCGCAATCACCTTGCGCGACCATTCGATGTCGGCCGCCGAAGGCCCGAAGGCCGCGTTACACGCGGCGATGGTTTTGGGATGGATCAGCGTCTTGCCGTCGAAGCCCATGTCGGCCCCCTGGCGGCAGGCGGCGGCGAAGCCGGCATCGTCGTTGAGATCGAGATGCACGCCGTCGAGGATCGGCAGCCCGGCCGCACGCGCCGCGAGCAGGCACAATCCCAGCGACGGCATGATCGCGAGCCGGTCTTCCGAATGGCGCGCGCGCAGATCCTTGACGAGATCGGAGGTCCCCATCACGAGGCATGCGAGATGCGGGCTCGACAACGCGATTTCCTGCGCGCGCAAAACGCCGAGCGGCGTTTCGATCATCGCCCACAGCACGACATTTTCGGGCGCGCCGGCGGCGGCGAGGCGCAAGGCCGCATCGCGCACTTCCTTCGCACTCTCGACCTTGGGCAGCAGCACCGCATGGCAGCCCGAACGGGCGGCGGCCTTGATGTCGGCGGCACCCAGCTTGTCGCTGAGCGGATTGATGCGCACGACCGTCTCGGCGCGGTAGCCGCCTTTGCGCAAGGCGGCGATAACCTGGTCGCGCGCGAGATCCTTGCGGTCGGGATGGACAGCGTCTTCGAGATCGAAAATCAGCACGTCGGCATCGACGTCGCGCGCCTTGTCGAGCGCCCTTTGGTTGGCGCCGGGCACATAAAGTGCGGAACGGCGCGCGACGGTGCGAAATTCGGCCATGTCTGTCGGAATCCTCCCCCAAAACGCGCCCCATCCTGTCAGCCTGCCCGATGCTTTGCAAAGGGCTTTGTGGCAGATCCGGCGACGCTGCCATGGCATGGCCGCCGCGAATTCGGCTATGAAGGTCGGACATGCAGATTCTGTCCCTCCAATCTTCCGTCGCGACCGGTGCCGTCGGCAATTCGGCGGCGGTTTTTTGCCTGCAGCGCTTGGGCTACGACGTGGCACGCATCGACACGGTGCGCTTCTCGAACCATCCCGGCCATGGCGGCTTTGCGGGCGGCCCGGCCGATGCCGCCGAGATGGCAGCCCTCGTTGCCGGCATCGACGCGCGCGGGCTGTTCGACGGCTGCCGCTGCGTGCTGTCGGGCTATCTCGGCAACGGCGCGCAAGGTGCTGTGGTCGCCGACGCGGTGGCGCGCGCCAAAAGCGCCAACCCGGCGGCGTTTTTTGCGCTCGACCCCGTGATGGGCGATCGCGGCCGCGTGTTCGTCAAACCCGACACGGTCGAGGCCGTGCGCGCCCTCGAACCGCTGGCCGACATGCTGTTCCCGAACGCGTTCGAGCTCGGCCTCTTGACCGGCGAAACGGTCGCAACCGCGGCCGACGCGCTCGCGGCAGCACAAAAACTGCGCAACCGCAATCCGGCACGCATCGTCGTTGCGACCTCGGTGCCGCTCGCGGACGGGATCGGCGCGTTGGCGGTCGGGCCCGCCGGCGCCTATCTCGCGCGGTCGCCCGCCGTCGATCATCCGGCCTACGGGGCCGGCGACGCGTTTGCAGCCCTGTTTCTCGCGCACTATCTGTCGGGCGAAGCGCTTGCAAGCTGCCTTCAAAAAGCCGTTTCGTCCGTTCACGCTGTTTTGGCGGCGACGGCAAAGGCGGGCCTGCTCGATCTGCGTTTGGTGGCGTGCCAGCGGGATTTGGCGCATCCGCCCGTGCTTTTCCCGGTCGCCGAACTTTAGTATAGGGACAAACCGTACTTTTTCTGGCCCGAACTTTCTCAGGCACAGCAGGCCGAATGCTCGAGTGGATTTTCGTCAAAGGGGTTTTGGTCGGTTTGTTGATCGCCGCACCGGTGGGCCCGGTGAACGTTCTCGTGATCCGGCGCACGCTGGTGAATGGGCGCTTCGCCGGCCTGTTTTCGGGGCTCGGCTCGGCCCTTGCCGACACCGCTTTCGGCGCCGTCGCCGCCTTCGGCATTTCGATGCTGCAGACCTTCCTCGAGCGCGAGCGCGATGTGGTTTCTCTCGTGGGGGCGGCCATCCTGTGCGTGATGGGGTTCAAGCTTCTCTATCGCCCGCTTCCCTCGATCGCCGGCGACAAAGATCCCGCCGGCCTCGTCGGCGACCTTACCTCTGCGTTTTTCCTGACCATCACCAACCCGATTACGGTGCTGTCGTTCCTGGCGATATTCGCGGCTTTCGGCGTCAAATCCGACGGCACCGTGCTGGCCGACGATTGGCTGCTGATCGCGGGCGTGTTTGCAGGGGCGGCGTTCTGGTGGGCAATGGTCGTGGAAGCCGTATGCCTATTCCGCGACCGCTTCACGACCACCGGCCTTGCCTGGGCCAACCGCATCGCCGCCTACGTCATCTTGGCGTTTGCGGTCGGCGTTGTCGGCGAAGTGGCGCTGCGCTTCTTCGGCTATATCTGAAAAGAATAGGTTACCAAACGCGACGACCGGCAACCGTCGCCTGTTTAGCGCGTTGATTTTCCACGCGCGTAACCGCCGCGGCGATTTCGGTTGCGCGTTTTCGGGGCCGCAAAACCTGCTGTTTTCGTCGATATTCACTTTTCAAACAGCACACGCCAGCCGAGCAATGGCACACGATCTCGAACTCTAGCGCAAGACGGCGTTTCGTTCGATTCGATTTTGCGCGCGCGGCGACATGGCGGCCGCCGATCGGCGCTTCAAGTGGCCGGCACAAGCTGGTCGAGCAGGGCCGGAAAACGCGCGCGTACCGTGGCTTGGCGCGCGTGCCAGCGCTCGGGCGACAGATACTGCGGCCGGTAGGTCGGGCCCGGCTCGATGTCGACCGTGCGCGTGAGCATGCCCGGGCGCAGCGGCTGTTCGCGCGCAACGGTACCCGGCGTTTCGAGCTGGCGGGCAATCTCGCGTGGACCCGCCATGCAAATCTCGTCGTCCTGCGGGCGGCGCGCGGCCAGGCTCTGCTCGAGGGCCAAGGCTTCCGAGCGCAACCGCACGCGGCGCTCCTTCGGCAGATTGCGCGCATAATGCAGAAGCGCCGCGCGGGCGGCGAGGATCTGGCGCACGCGCATGTCGGGCGCCTCGGTGTCGGTGCATTTGGCGCCGTCCACCGCGACCGCAAGGATCGTCGAGATCAGCACCAGCGCCGCTTCGGCGCGCAGCGGATCGTTGCGCTGGCCTTCGCCGATCTGCCACAGCAAATCGCCGTAGGCCACGCCGATCAGATGGGGGGCGCCCGCCTGCAGCCGCGCTTGCGCCCAGCCGAGCACGGCGCGCGCTTGCGCTTCGTCGCGCGGGGCGAACATCGCCTGGGCCGCGGCCTTGTATTGGCGCGCGGCATAAAGCCGGTCGAGCTCGGCCAGAAGGGGCGGCGGCGCCGTCGGCGCTTGGGCGGCCGCCTGCAGCGGCCAGACCAGCAGCAAGCCGAGCAACCGGGCGGTCGCCAGCCGCTTCATTCGTGTTCGGCCAAAGCCAAAGCGACCGTCACGATCGGCAAAGACAACGCCGCGCGCAGATTGTCGGCCGCAAGCCAAAAGGCGAGGCCGTTGGCGACCGACGGGTCGTCGCGCAGGCGGCTGATGAAGATCTTTGTTTCGCCTTGCGTCTCCAGGGGTGTCACGAACCCTTCGGCGGCACGGTGGTCGACGAGGCCGATATCGTCGTCGCGGATGAGCAGGCTGCGCGCCTGCGCAACCCCCATCGGCTCGGTGAATTCGACCGCGACGGAAATGCCGTGCCCGACGAAGGCCGGCACGCGCACGCAGGTCGCCACGATGTTGAGATCGCCGCCGAGGATCTTGCGCGGCTCGAGCGCCAGGGCTTTTTCTTCCGACGTGCGGCCGTCGGTTTCGAAAGCGCCGCAATGCGGGATCGTGTTGAACGCGATCTGCTTGGCGAAATGCTGGCGCTCCAGCGTCTGGTTCACGTAGACCGAACGCGTCTGGTTGAAGAGTTCGTCCATGGCAGGCCGGCCCGCCTCCGATACGGCCTGGTACGTGGACAGCACCGCGCGTTTGGCTTTGGCCTTGTCGTGCATCGGATGCAGAGCCCGCGTGAACATGCTCACGCACGCACCGGGCACGGCGACAATGCGGCGCTTGGCGCGCGCGAACGTGGCCGGCGTGTCGTTGACGCCCGCCACAACGAGCGGCACGTCGGCTTCCATGCGGAAATGCGCCGAGGTATCGACGACCCAGGCCCCGGCCTTGGCGGCTTTGGGCACGGCGGCGGCCGACACGGCGGCGGCCGTGCAGAAGATTGCGACCTTCGCTGTCGAAAAATCGAACTGGGCGAGGTCTTGGGTGGTGAGGTCGGTTTCTTCGCCATAGGAGAGTGTGGCCCCGATCGACCGCTCGGAGGCGAGGGCCACGACATTGTGCGGATCGATCCCGCGCTGCGCCAATTCCTGCAGAACTTCGCGCCCGATCGTGCCCGTCGCGCCGACAACCGCTATTTTATTCGCCATTCCAACCCCTTACCCGAGCCTTGCCGGATTGCCTTAATAATTTCATATTGGCTTGCGAGAAGCCCTGCCGAAGCATCGTTGCGCCTGAGGATCGATAGACCTTCCTCGCGCCCTTGGAAAGCCCGTTGTCGCCATGAAAAAAGATACGCTCGAAAGCCTGCTGTTTTTCAAACGCTGGCTTGCGAACCCGATGAAGGTGGGGGCGGTCATCCCGTCGTCGGCCAATCTGGCGCGCCTGATCGCCAAACAAGTGAAGCTCGAGGCGGACCAGTGCGTGGTCGAACTCGGGCCGGGTACGGGGCCTGTGACCAAGGCGCTGCTCGCGTCGGGCATTCCGGTCGAGCGGCTGTTCCTCGTCGAAATCGACGGCGACATGGCGGCCTATCTGCGCCGCGAGTTCCCGAACGTCAACGTGGTCCACGGCGATGCGACGAAACTCAAGGACCTCTTGCCCGCGCAATGGGTCGGCAAGGTCGCGACCGTGATCTCGGGCATTCCGATGCTGCCGCTGCCGATCGAACTGCAGCGCGGCCTCATCGACGCCGCCTTCGAGGTGATGGCGCCCGGCGGCGAGATCCTGCAATACACCTATTCGCTGGCCTCGCCGATCAAGGAAAAGCCGCTCGGCCTCAAAGGCCGGCGCAAAGGCATCTCGATGCTGAACGTGCCGCCCGCCTGGGTGTGGAGCTACGCGCCCGCAGCGTGAGGCGGGAGCCCGCAGAAGGCCAGAAATTCGTCGAAGCCGACATTCGCCCTGCGCGCGCTGTCATAGAGTTCGAGCGTGAGTTTCCGTTCGTAGAATATCGCGTCCTGGCCTTTGGCGTAGCCGGGCCAAGCGTGCGCTATCGTTCTCGGCCGTGCTGCAGGCGGAAAGTGCGACAGCAGAAAGACTTCGTGGCTGCGCGGTTGCCATATCGGACGCAAAGCCACCTTGGCAGCTTTGTGCTTGGCGATTTCCAATTCCCCAACGGCGGCGGGTTCGTCGAGCAGCGCGAAAGTCGCGTCGAATCTTTCGCCGTTGCGCCTGAGCCGCGCAATCTCGCGCAATCCCGATTCAATTACGGCAATGGCGGAGCCGCCTCTGGCATCGTATGTCGTGATCGCAACGGGGCAGCTCGGCGCAACGAGCGGCAGGAGACGATTAAGGCCGCGCATATAACCGCGTTCGCTCGCCCCCTCGCAAACGACGAAGATCGTTTTGCGCGGTTTGCGGCCTGACGCCGTCATGCCAGCCTTGGGATGGCGCCGAATGCGCCCTGGAGATAGCGCGCGCGATAGTTTTCGTCGCGTCGAACGCCTTTGATCTCTTTCATGCCGTAGACGGACGTGCGCCCGCCATCGTCCTTTTCGGCGAACCAGATTTCCTCTTTGACAAGATGATCAAGAAGGCTCGGATTTTGGCACGCGGCGAAAAGCTGGGCGAAATAAGGGTTGCGCTCGGGCGAGCGGAACCAGCCGATGATTTCAGGCAGAAGCGTCGGATGGATATCTGCGTCGATTTCGTCCAGAACGCAGATCGACCCAGTCGACAGCGCGTGGTGAATGTACGGATAGAGGCCGAGGAACTTTCGCGTTCCGTGCGATTGGAACTCGAACGGAAGCGGCGCATCGAGGCCCTTGTGCCGAAAGACCATCGGCGAATCAGCATCGGCAAATGCAATCCGCTCAATGCCAAGGTCGATCTTTTGGATATCGCGGTTGGCCGCTTCAAGCAGAGATACGTCCGCACGATAGCGCTGTTGTAGATTGTCGATCGACAGATCGACTTTTCCGAATTGGCCGACATTGCTGCTTAACCTGCCGGCCGCCTGAAAGATCGCCGTTGCGAAGGGATGGTTGAATTGGGCGAGACCCGAAACAAGACTCGCATTGGGGCGAATTTTCGACAGGACGGCATCGCTCGACGACAATCCGAAATCCTCGCCTGTGCGAACCTGTCCGCCCTCACGCTCAAACAGAAGTCGAGTCCGCTGCAACGGCGCGTAGCTCAAAGATTCGCGCTCGATCGCGCTGCGGCCGGGCGCCATCACAAGCTCGTATCGGAAAGCAACGGGGCGTTCGGCACGCTCGCCCAGGGGAAGTGCCGTCACGAAAGAAATCGAAAGTCTGGTCGGCGCGTGCCGCGAATCTTCACTGCAAAATGGAAAGAGTGGGATCTGCGTATCCGGGCCGTAAAAGAAAGAGTCGCGCATAAAATGCGTTAGAAACGTGAGTGCGCGCAGCACCGTCGATTTGCCCGAAGCATTGGCCCCGAAAAACACAACGACTCGAGGCAAAACGAGCTTGGGAACGTCCTGATGCGCCGCAAAATAGCCGTCGCGCTGCGGCGCATTGCCGGCGACGGAGAGATCAAGCTTTTGCTCGTGCTTGATCGAGAAATAGTTTGAAATTGCGAGTTCTTTAATCATTATCTTGGCAGTTTAACGAAAAATCGTCAAACTGCCAAGATAATCCAGAAAAGCCCCGCTTTAGGCGGCCAGCTTGTCGAGTTCGGCCAACAGCGCATCGCCCATTTGGGTGGTCGAGACCGGCGTTTCGCCGGGCATCGCGATGTCGCGCGTGCGAATGCCCTTGGCGAGCACGTTTTTGGCCGCCTGTTCGACGAGATCGGCGTCGGCCGGCAGATCGAACGAGTAGCGCAGCATCATCGCGAACGACAGCAGCGTGGCCATCGGGTTCGCCATGTCCTTGCCCGCAATGTCGGGGGCCGAGCCGTGCACGGGCTCGTAGAGCGCCTTGCGCCGGCCGGTGGCGTCGGGCGCACCGAGCGAGGCCGAGGGCAGCATGCCGAGCGAGCCCGTGAGCATCGCAGCACAATCCGACAGCATGTCGCCGAACAGATTGTCGGTCACGATCACGTCGAACTGCTTGGGATTGCGCACGAGCTGCATGTTGCAATTGTCGGCCAGCATGTGCTCGAGCTTCACGTCGGCGAATTCGGCCTTGTGGGTCGCGGTCACGACTTCGCGCCACAACACGCCCGTGTGCATCACGTTCGATTTTTCGACCGAATGCACCTTGTTGCCGCGCTTGCGCGCAAGCTCGAACGCCACGCGCGCGATGCGCTGGATTTCCGACGTCGTGTAGACTTGCGTGTCGACGGCTTTTTTCTGGCCGTCGGGCAGCGTGGAAACGCCGCGCGGTTCGCCGAAATAGACGCCGCCCGTGAGCTCGCGCAGGATCAGAATGTCGAGGCCCGACACGAGCTCGCGCTTGAGGCTGGAAGCGTCGGCAAGCGCGTCGAACACCAAAGCCGGACGCAGATTGGCGAACAAGTCCATGTCCTTGCGCAGGCGCAGCAGGCCGCGCTCGGGCTTCTTCTCGAACGGCAGGCCGTCCCATTTGGGGCCGCCGACGGCACCGAACAACGTGGCGTCCGAATTCATCGCGACGTCCATCGTGGCGTCGTCGATCGGCCAGCCGTGTTTGTCGATCGCGGCCCCGCCCACGAGGCCTTCCTTGACGTCGAACGACACGGTGCGGCGCTTGTCGAACCAGTCGACCACGCGATGCACCTGGCGCATCACTTCGACGCCGATGCCGTCGCCGGGCAGAACAAGCAGTTTGCGGTTGGAAGCCATGGATCCGTCTCCGTTCAGCGTGCGGCGAAGAGCCAGGGCTGGCTCTGGCGCAGTTTGTTTTCGTAAGCGTCGATATGCTCGGCCTTCTGCATCGTGAGGCCGATATCGTCGAGCCCGTTCAGCAGGCAGTGTTTGCGGAATTCGTCGATGTCGAATTTGACGGCGCCGCCGTCGGGGCCCTTGATCTCCTGCTTTTCGAGATCGACGGTCAGCGTGGCGTTCGAGCCGCGCTGCGCATCGTCCATGAGCTTGGCAAGATCTTCCTTCGACACGCGGATGGGCAGGATGCCGTTTTTGAAGCAGTTGTTGTAGAAAATGTCGGCGAACGACGTGCTGATCACGCAGCGAATGCCGAAATCGAGCAGCGCCCAGGGCGCGTGTTCGCGCGACGAGCCGCAGCCGAAATTGTCGCCCGCGACCAGGATCTGCGCCTTGCGGTAGGCGGGCTTGTTCAGCACGAAATCGGGCTTTTCCTTGCCGTCGGGCGTGTAGCGCATCTCTTCGAACAGCGCCGAGCCGAGGCCGGTGCGCTTGATCGTCTTCAGATGCTGCTTGGGGATGATCATGTCGGTGTCGACATTGATCATCGGCAGCGGTGCGGCCACACCGGTCAGTACGGTGAATTTGTCCATGGCGTTCCTGTCGCTCCCCTTCAGATGTCGTCGCGCGCGACCACGCGCGTGCCGGCGAGAATGTCGTGCAGGGCCTGGCCCGAGCCGGTAAGGCCGGCCAAGAGATAGCCCATGCCCGTCGATGCGATGTCGCAGATCTTCAGAAGCTGGCGGGCGATCGCGCGCAACGGCGACAGACGGCGGCCGCCGAGATCGACAACCTTGAGCCGCATATAGCGCTTGCCCGGTGTGGCTTGGCGCGCACCCGCTTCGAAGAGCGCGAAATACGCAAACGGCAGCAGCACGATCGCGACCTGGGCTGCGACCAGCTGCAGCACGGCGCGCACATTGCGGCCGACGAGCGTTTCGCTGCGCACCGGCTCGATGCGGCCGTCGTCGGTGCGGATGACGCCTTCGACGACCGAATAGATCAGCACGGTGCCGTCGGCATAGCGCCGCGTTTCGGCGACGAAGTCGACCGTGCGCTGGCCGCTATTGTCGTACATGCGTTCGTCTTCGCGCTGCACGACCTGGCGTTCGACCGCAACGAGGCGCGCCTCGTTCCACGGCATCGTCCACAGTTCGCCGGTCCCGAGCAACGCTTTGGCGCCGCTGGCGAGCGCCCACAAAACGAGAAGCAGAATCGCCGCATCGATCGCCAACGCCAACACGCGCCGCCCGAACGGGGCAGCGTGCGTGGCGGTGCCGATCGACACGGCGGCGCTCATTTCAGCGCGCGCACATCGGCCAAATGGCCGGCGACGGCCGCGGCCGCCGCCATGCCCGGCGACACGAGATGCGTGCGCCCGCCGCGGCCCTGGCGGCCTTCGAAATTGCGGTTCGAGGTCGAAGCGCAACGTTCGCCCGGCTGCAGCTTGTCGGCGTTCATCGCAAGGCACATCGAGCAGCCCGGCTCGCGCCATTCGAAGCCCGCTTCGAGGAAAATCTTGTCGAGGCCTTCGCTCTCGGCCTGTTCCTTGACGAGGCCCGAACCGGGCACGACGAGCGCTTGCACGTGCGACGCGACCTTGCGGCCCTTGGCAATGGCCGCGACCGCGCGCAGATCCTCGATGCGGCCGTTCGTGCAGCTGCCGATGAAGACTTTGTCGATGCGCACTTCGGAGAGTTTCTGGCCCGGCACGAGCGCCATGTATTCGAGCGAGCGGATCGTGGCGTTGCGCTTGCCTTCGTCGGCGATCTTGGCGGGATCGGGCACCACCGCGTCGATCGGCAGCACGTCTTCGGGCGATGTGCCCCACGTGACCATCGGCGGGATGTCGGCGGCGTCGAGCACCACTTCCTTGTCGTAGAAGGCGCCTTCGTCCGAGGGCAGCGTCTTCCAGTAGTTCACGGCCGCTTCCCATTGGGCGCCCTTGGGCGCGTAGGGGCGGCCTTTGAGATAGGCGAAGGTTTTTTCGTCGGGCGCGATAAGGCCCGCGCGCGCGCCGCCCTCGATCGTCATGTTGCACACGGTCATGCGGCCTTCCATCGACAGGTCGCGAATGACCGAGCCCGCGAACTCGACGACGTAGCCGGTACCGCCGGCCGTGCCGATCTTGCCGATGATCGCGAGGATCACGTCTTTGGCGGTGACGCCGGGCGCCAAGCGCCCGTCGACCGTCACGCGCATGTTCTTGGCCGGGCGCTGCAGCAGCGTCTGCGTGGCCAGCACATGCTCGACCTCGGACGTGCCGATGCCGAAGGCGAGCGCGCCGAACGCGCCGTGCGTGGCGGTGTGGCTGTCGCCGCACACGATCGTGGTGCCGGGCTGGGTCAGACCCTGCTCGGGCCCGATGATGTGCACGATGCCCTGGCGCACGTCGTCCATGCCGAAATGCGTGATGCCGAATTCCTTGGCGTTGGCTTCGAGCGTTTCGACCTGGATGCGGCTTTCGGGATCGGCGATGCCCTTCGAGCGGTCGGTCGTGGGCACGTTGTGGTCGGCGACCGCGATGGTCGCGTCGGCGCGGCGCACCTTGCGGCCCGTGAGACGCAGGCCTTCGAAAGCCTGCGGGCTCGTGACTTCGTGCACGAGGTGGCGGTCGATATAGAGCACGCACGTGCCGTCGTCCTGGCGGTGGACGACATGGCTGTCCCAGATCTTGTCGAACAAGGTGCGCGGCTTCGTCATCGATGCTCCTCCCTTACGCGTTCAGACACCGGTTCCCGCCCCCTCGTTCGGCGACGGGTGCGGGAACCGCATGTGTCCGGTCTTACTTCGTCTCGTTGGCCGCCGCTTCGAGATCGGCAGCCGACAGATCGGCGGCCGTCGCCGGCGCGTTGGTGCCCGACTTCTCGAGGATGCGGGCCGCCTTGCCCGTGCGGCCGCGCAGGTAATAGAGCTTGGCGCGACGCACGTCGCCGCGACGCACGACCTCGATGCCGCCGATGCGCGGCGAGTAGAGCGGGAACACGCGCTCCACGCCTTCGCCGAACGACATCTTGCGCACGGTGAAGTTCGAGGCGATGCCCGAGTTCTTGCGCGCGATGCACACGCCTTCGAAGGTCTGCAGACGCTCGCGCGTCCCTTCCAGCACCTTCACCTGGACGCGCAGCGTGTCGCCGGGCGCGAAGTCCGGCACTTTGCGGGCCGCGACGAGCTTGGCGATCTGCTCTTTTTCGAGCTGCTCGATAATGAACGACATGGTCTTTCTCCTTTTCGATCTCTCAGTGTTGCGTGCGCGCCGGGTGCTTGGCCCACAGATCGGGGCGTCGCTCGGCGGTCAGGCGCAAAGCCTGTTCCCGCCGCCAGGCGCGGATATTGGCGTGGTTGCCGGAGGTCAGAACCGCCGGCACTTCGCGGTCCTGCCAAATGGCGGGCCGCGTGTAGTGGGGATATTCCAGAAGGCCGTCTTCGAAGCTTTCTTGCGCAAGCGATTCGGCCGCACCCAGAACGCCGGGCAGCAGCCGCACGCACGCGTCGATCACGCACATGGCCGCAGGCTCGCCGCCCGACAGCACGAAGTCGCCGATCGAGATCTCGCGCAAGGCCCGCGCTTCGATCACGCGCGCATCGATGCCTTCGAAGCGCCCGCACAGCAGCACGATGCCGGGCGCCGCCGCAAACTCGCGCGCGAGGCTCTGGTCGAACGGCTGGCCCGACGGCGACAGGCAGATCGCGATCGCACCTTCGGGCGCCCGCGCGATCGCCACGGCCAAGGCCGCATCGACCACGTCGGGCTTCATCACGAGGCCGGGACCGCCGCCGAACGGCAGATCGTCGACGGTGCGGTGCTTGTCGGACGCAAAGTCGCGGATGTCGATCGTGTCGAGCGCGAAAGCACCGTCTTGGACGGCACGGCCGACGATGCCGGCACCGAGCGGACCCGGGAACATGCCCGGATAGAGCGTGAGCACGAGCGCATGCCACGGCGCTTGCGCGCCGCTGCCGCCCGTTGCTTGGCTCTTCTGTTCGCCGCCGACACTCATTCGTCGCTTCCGTCTTCCTTTGCTTCGACTTCGCCCGCTTCGACTTCAATCGGCGGGTCGATCACGACCCGTCCGTTTGCGATGTCCACTTCGGGCACCGTGCGCTTGGTGAAAGCGAACAGCTGTATCTCGCCCGTTGCCGTCGCCACCTCGAGAATGTCGCCGGCCCCGTAGTTGGCGACATTCCTGACCGTGCCGAGCGCTGCCCCTTGCGTGTCGACCGCCGCCAACCCGACCAGGTCGGCGACGAACCAACGCTCGCTGCCCTTGGGTGCGCGCTTCGGCTTCTTGCCGAGAGCGGCACGCGGCACGTAGAGCCGCAGACCCTTGAGCGCTTCGGCCGCGTTGCGATCGGCAACCCCGTCGAGGGCGGCGATCACGAGACCTTTGGCTTCGCCCCGGATCTTGATCGCAAAGCGGCGCTGGCCGCTTTCGTCTTCGACCGGGCCGTAGGCGGCGACGTCGCGCACCTGTTCGGTGAAACTCTTGATCTTGACCTCGCCGCGCACGCCGTGTGCGCCCGCGACCGCCCCGACCAGAATCCGCCGCTCCGATGCGTCTGCCGCCACGCTTCAGCCTCAGGCGGCCGGTGCAGCTTCGGCCGCCTTGGCAGCGGCTTCGGCGGCAGCCGCCAGACGCTCTTGCGCCTTCTTCTTCGGCGCCGACTTCTTGGGCTGCGGGCGGATCACCGGCTTCGGCACCAGCGACAGCGCGTGCAGGAACAAGGCGACGCGGTCGGACGGCTGCGCGCCCTGGCCCAGCCAATGCTTGGCGCGCTCGACGTCGATCACCACGCGCTGCGGGTCTTCCTTGCTGCGCATCGGATCGTAGTAGCCGATCTTTTCGATGAAGCGGCCGTCGCGCGCCATGCGGCTGTCGGCAATCACGATCTTGTAGTGCGGGCGGTTCTTGGCACCGCCGCGGCTCATGCGGATTTTGACGGACATTGTCGGATCGATCCTTTCGGTTTGTGCGTTTGGTCGGCTGTTGCGTGAAGTCGGTTGCTGCTAGCGGCGGAACAGGTTGGCGATCCCGGTCCGCATCATTCCTTTTTGGCCGAGCTTGCCCATCTGCTTCATGACGCGGCTCATTTCCATGAACTGCTTCACGACGCGATTGACCTCCTCGACCGTCGTGCCCGAGCCCGCCGCGATGCGGCGTTTGCGGCTGCCGTTGAGCAGCTTCGAATCGCGGCGTTCTTTCTTGGTCATGGCGCGGATGATGGCGGTCTGCCGGCCGACGACCTTTTCGTCGACATTGGCGTTGGCCATCTGCGCCTTCATCTTCTGCACGCCCGGCAGCATGTTCATGACGCCGCCGAGCCCGCCCATCTTCTTGAGCTGCTCGAGCTGGGAAAGCATGTCGTTGAAGTCGAAATCGCCGGATTTGAGCTTGCGCGCGAGCTTCTCGGCGTCTTCGGCGGCGACGTTTTCCTGCGCCTTCTCGACGAGGCCGACGATGTCGCCCATGCCGAGAATGCGGCCGGCGATGCGGTCGGGATAGAAGACGTCGATCGCGTCCATCTTTTCGCCGAGACCGACGAATTTGATGGGCTTGCCGGTGACCGCGCGCATCGAAAGGGCCGCGCCGCCGCGCTGGTCGCCGTCGACGCGCGTCATCACGATGCCGGTCACGCCGAGGCGCGTGTTGAACTGCGTGGCCGTATTCACGGCGTCTTGGCCCGTGAGTGCGTCGACCACGAGCAGCGATTCGGTGGGGCCGACGGCATCGCGCACGGCGGCGGCTTCCGCCATCAGCTCGTCGTCGATCGAAAGGCGGCCGGCCGTGTCGAGGATGACGATGTCGTAGCCTTCGTTGCGGCCCACCTCCATCGCGCGCTTGGCGATCGCGACCGGATCTTGGCCCGACACGATGGGCAGCGTTTCGACCTCGACCTGGCGGCCGAGCACGGCCAACTGCTCTTGGGCGGCCGGGCGGCGCACGTCGAGCGAAGCCAGCAGAACCTTCTTGCGGTCTTTTTGCGCCAGGCGCTTGGCGAGCTTCGCCGACGTCGTGGTTTTGCCCGAGCCCTGCAGGCCGAGCATCAGGATTGCGACGGGCGGCGTGGCGCGCAGATTGAGCTCGACCGCGGTCGAGCCCAGCGTTTCGACGAGCTTGTCGTTGACGATCTTGACGACCATCTGGCCCGGCGTGACCGAGCGCACGACCTGCTGGCCGATCGCTTCGAGCTTCACGCCGGCGACGAAGTCTTTGACCACCTGCAGGGCGACGTCGGCTTCCAGCAGCGCCACGCGCACTTCGCGCAAAGCCGCGTCGACGTCGGCTTCCGAGAGCGCACCGCGCCCGCGCAGCTTGTCGAAGACCGACCCCAGCTTGGTTGAAAGCGACTCGAACATCGAACCCTTTGACGCAAAACGAAACGACCGCCGTGCGCGACACTCGCGGACGGCGGGAGACCCGTAGGCCCAGAGGCGCAGAATTCCCCTGAACGGGCGTGGTTCTACGTTTTTGCCGCCGGGGCGTCAAGCGGGCGGCACGGGCTGGGGCCGCGCACCTATATATACAGTCGGCAAGCTGCGGCCTTTTGTTCTATTTATGTTCCAGCGCTAGAGCAATAGACAAGCGGCCAGCTCCGGCCCTATATCGCGGCCATGGAAACGCTGCCGTTCTTGAAGATGCACGGGCTAGGCAACGATTTTGTCGTGGTCGATGCGCGCGAAAAGCCGCTCGATCTCAACGAAACGCGCGTGCGCGCCATCGCCGACCGCCGCAAGGGCGTGGGTTTCGACCAGCTGATCGTGCTTGAAACCCCGCCCGATCCGGCCGCCGACGTTTTTTTCCGCTTCCTCAATTCCGACGGCAGCGAAGCGGGCGCATGCGGCAACGGCACACGCTGCGTGGCCGATCTTGTGATGCGCGAAAAGAGCCGCGGCGATCTGCGCATCCAGACGATCGCCGGTGCCCTTGCCGCCACACGCGACAAAAACGGGCGCGTGGCTGTCGATATGGGACCCGCCCGGCTCGACTGGCAGCAAATTCCGCTCGCCCACGCGGTCGACACGCTGCATGTGCCGCTGTCGGCTGGCCCGCTTGCCGATCCGGTCGCGACAAGCATGGGCAATCCGCACGCGACGTTTTTTGTTGCCGATATTGCCGCGATCGATCTCTCCGCCCTCGGCCCCGGTCTCGAGCATCACGCAATCTTCCCGCAGCGCGCCAATATCGGCGTGGCGCAGATCCTCGACGGTACGACGATGCGCTTGCGCGTGTGGGAGCGCGGGGCCGGCATCACGCTTGCCTGCGGCTCGGGTGCTTGTGCGGCGACGGTTGCGGCCGTGCGGCGCGGACTGCTGGCGGGCCGCAAGGCGCGCATCATTGTGGACGGCAGCGAAAGCGCCGACGACGCGCTCGATATCGAATGGCTCGCCAATGGCCATGTGCTGATGGCGGGGCCGGTCGCACTGTCGTTTACGGGTGCGTGGGCGCGATGAGCGCGCCGCGTCCGGCCCCGCGCGTCGTTAATTTTGGCTGCAGACTCAATGCCGCCGAAGCGGCCGGCATCGAAGCCATGTTGGCACGGGCGGGCGACGCGGAGACCATCGTCGTCAACAGCTGCGCGGTCACGCAAGAAGCCGAGCGCGAGGCGTTCGCCGCAATCCGCCGCCTGAAGCGCGACCATCCTGCGCACCGCATCGTCGTGACGGGCTGCGCCGCCCAGATCGATCCCGCGCGCTTTTCCGCGATGGCCGAGGTTGCCGCCGTCGTCGGCAATCGCGACAAACTCGCACTCGAAACCTGGGCGACGCGCGCGGCGGGCGTGTCCGACATCATGGTGCGGCAGGATTTCGTCGAGAGCGACGCGGCGCTGGCACCGGGCCGCACGCGCGCCTTCGTCGAGATCCAGCAAGGCTGCGACCATCGCTGCACCTTTTGCGTGATCCCCTATGGCCGCGGCCCGTCGCGCTCGCTGCCGGAAGCGCGCGCGATCGCGCGCGTGGCCGCCGCCGTCGCAAGCGGGCGGCGCGAAGTGGTGCTGACGGGCGTGGACCTGACCGCCTGGGGCGACGATCTGCCGGGCACGCCGCGGCTTGGCGATCTGTGTGCGGCCGTCCTTGAAGCCGTGCCCGATCTGGCGCGGCTGCGTCTGTCGTCGGTCGATCCCGCCGAACTCGATTCGCGAATCTTCGATCTGCTCGCGCGCGAGCCGCGCTTCGCGCCGTTTCTGCATCTGTCGGCGCAGGCGGGCGACGATCTCGTCTTGAAGCGCATGAAGCGCCGCCACAGCCGCCAGCAGATTCTCGACGTGGTCGCGCAAGCGCGCGCCGCGCGCCCCGATATCGCCATCGGGGCCGATCTGATCGCGGGCTTTCCGACCGAAAGCGAGGCGGCGTTTGCGCAGAGCGTTTCGCTCGTCGAAGCGGCGGGCCTCGCAACCGCGCACGTGTTCGCCTATTCGCCGCGCCCCGGCACGCCCGCCGCCCGCATGCGGCCGGTCGCACCTGCCGTCGTTGCGCGGCGCGCCAAGCTGCTGCGCGATGCGGTCGCGGCGGCGCGCACGCGCTATCTCGATTCGCGCATCGGCAGCTTTGCCGACGTGCTCGTCGAAAAATCCGGGCGCGACGGGCTCGATGCACAAGGCGTGCGCGTGAAAATTGCGCCGGAGGCCCGGCAAGGCACGCTGCTGCGCGTGCGCATCGTCGGCCATGACGGTGTTGCGGCCGAAGGGGTCGCCGCATGAGCTGGCTCAAGAAACTCAAAGAGGGTCTGCGCAAATCTTCCGACAAACTCGTCGAAGGCATTGGCCGCGCGCTCAATCTCGGCCGACTCGACGCCGAATCGCTCGAAGCGCTTGAAGAAGCGCTGATCGCCGCCGATCTCGGGCCTGCGGTGGCGGCAAAACTCGTCGAAGGCATTCGGGCGCGCAAATTTCCGGCAGGCACGCCCGCGATCGAGGTGCGGCGCGCGCTTGCTTCCGACATTGCCGCGATTCTCGCACCCGTTGCGCAAACATGGGCGCCCGATCCGGCAAACCGGCCGCATGTGGTGCTCGTGGTCGGCGTCAATGGCAGCGGCAAGACCACGACGATCGGCAAAATCGCGGCGACGCTCAAAGCCCAAGGCAAATCCGTGATGCTGGCGGCGGGCGACACGTTCCGTGCGGCGGCCGTGCATCAGCTTGAGATTTGGGGCCAGCGCAGCGGGGTTGCCGTCGTCTCGGGCAAAGAAGGCGCGGATCCCGCGGCGCTGGCGTTCGAAGCGCTCGAGAAAGCGCGCGCAAACAACATCGACGTGCTGCTGATCGACACCGCCGGCCGCTTGCACAACAAAGCCGACCTCATGGACGAGCTCAAGAAGGTCGTGCGCGTGATCAAGAAGCTCGAGACGTCCGCACCGCACGACACGATGCTCGTCCTCGATGCGACGATCGGACAGAACGCGCTGCAGCAAGTCGAGACGTTCAAGAGCATCGTCGCTGTCGACAAGTTGGTCGTCACCAAGCTCGACGGCAGTGCCAAAGGCGGCGTGTTGGTCGCGATCGCGAATCGATTCGCGACTCCGACGGTGCTGATCGGTGTCGGCGAGGGAATCGACGACCTAAAATCTTTCGATGCGCAGAATTTTTCTGCGAGCCTTTTGGACCTCGCCGACGACGAAAAGTAGCGGCGAATTTCATCCGCATCGAGCGGACCATAGACCTTCACTTTGTTTCGATTTTATGCGGGTTTCTTGCATGCGCTTTACTAAATCTAGCGTCGTGTTTTTTCCTTCCCGCTAGACTCGGCAGATGCCGCTACGCGTAGTGGGAAGCACGATGTCAACCCCCCTCATATTGTTTTTCCTTGACATGCCCTTGTTCAAAATGATGTTCTGTCCATGGTCGGATCGTGTTCAGGGAGGGCTCCAACTCCGTTAGTGGTCGAAAGTGCAGGGATAAACACCCAGCTCCGCTCCGCCCGCTAACGTGCCTTTCCGGGTCCGACTCCATCGGAAACAAGGAGTCACATCATGGCTGCGAAGAAAAAGGCGAAGAAGAAGGCCGCTAAGAAGAAGAAGTAAGCGGCTTCTGCTCGGTGCATTTGGGGGCGTGGAGGGTTCTTCTCTCCGCGCCCCTTCCGTTTTGGGGCTCGCGAATTCGACAGCGGCCTTGTGCGGCCGCAATTGAGCGCTAGTTTGAGATCCGCATGGAACACGAAGCTTCATTGCGGCTCGCGGTTTTTTTCGGGCTGCTGATCGGCATGGCGTTGTGGGAGGTTGCGGCCCCGCGCAGACCCGCCACGCTGGGGCGCAAAGGCCGCTGGCCCGCCAATATCGGCATCGCGATTCTCGATGCGCTCGTCGTGCGCATTCTGCTGCCGGGCGGTGCGGTTGCGTTCGCGGCCGTCTATGCCGCGTCGGGCAACGGCTTGCTGCCGATGCTGGGCGTGCCCGACTGGCTCGCCTTCGTGCTCGCGATCGCCGTCCTCGATCTTGCGATCTATTTCCAGCACCGGCTTTTCCATGCCGTGCCCGTGCTGTGGCGGCTGCATCGCATGCACCACAGCGACGTCGATCTCGACGTAACCAGCGGCGCACGGTTCCATCCGGTCGAAATTCTGCTGTCGATCGCGATCAAGCTCGGCATCATCGCCGCTTTGGGCGCGCCGGTGGCGGCCGTTCTGGCGTTCGAGGTAGCCCTCAACGCCTGTTCGATGTTCAACCACGCGAACATCGCGATGCCCGCGTGGCTCGAGCGGGCCTTGCGCTTTATGCTGGTGACCCCCGATCTGCACCGCATCCACCATTCGCGCGACCGCATCGAGACCGACAGCAATTTCGGTTTTTCGGTGCCGTGGTGGGACCGGCTGTTCGGCACGTATCGGGCGGAGCCCGCCCAAGGCCAGCTTGGCATGACGATCGGGCTTGATGTTTTCAACGAAGCGAAAGACCAGAAGCTCGGCGCCCTTCTGGTGCAGCCGCTGCGCAAGGCGCCTTAACCGGCGGGATTGACGTCAGGGGCGAAGATTGCCGCGTCGCCGATGCGCCGCCACGCAGCAAGCGCCCACGCGACAGTCGGGAACGCGAGCTGGTCCCACGGGATCGCGTCCCAATCGAACAACGCGACCTCGAGACTCTCTTGGCTCGGCCCGAATTGCGGCGCCTTCAGCGCCGCGCGATAGATGAGCTGCACCTGGCTGATGCGCGGCACCGAATAGACCGCCAGCAGCGCATCGATGGCGATCTCGGCGCACGCCTCTTCCTGCGCTTCGCGCATTGCACCTTCGAGGGGCGACTCGCCGAGTTCGAGATAGCCTGCCGGCAGCGTCCAATAGCCGATGCGCGGTTCGATGGCGCGTTTGCAAAGCAGAACGCGGCCCTGCCACTGCACAACCGCACCGACCACGATCTTGGGATTGTCGTACTGCACAAAGCCGCAATCGGCGCACACGAGGCGCTCGCGATTGTCGCCTTCAGGCACCGTGCGAAGCGTGGGGCCGACTTGTTTTTCCGCTGCCATCTCGCCGCAAAGTGTCGGTCGCGCGCGGCCGCCCGCGCAAGCGTTAGATGACGAGATCGACGAGAGAGCCGCGCGGCAAAGTGCGCGCCGGTTTCGTTTCGTCCGAAAAATTCGCCGCGATCGCCAGGCGAACTTCGGCCAAGGCCGCGCCGCGCGCCGGGATCGGCAGATTCTGCACGAACTCCGCCGAGGCCGCTGCGGCTGTGCGGGGCGGCGTACCGGTGCGCCCAGTGCCGACCCGCGCCGAATCCGGACGGATGCCGTTGTTGCCGATGGCGGTTGCTGATGTCTGGATGTTCATCGATTCGATTATTGGCAAAATTGGATAAATTTTTCGTTAATCTCAGGTGGATCGGCAAATTTTGCGCCTTTGCCGCAGCGAAAGTGATAGCGACTTTGCAAAATGCAAAGTTGGGTGCGCTGCGGCAACGACGGCTTGCAAAAGCGCGTCGGAAACCAAAGGCGGTGCTAGTGCAGGTGTCGAGTCGAGCGTTAGAATGCGTAATGATCGCGCTGTGGGTCTCGGACAAAGAGATGCGCGTTACAGGACCGAAGCTCGTATGACGACGCCGTTCGACAGCACACAATTGCAAGGCCTGCTGCTTCTTGCCCAAGACAAGCGCCCGGATGCCCGCGCCCATTTGGCGACGCGGATGGGCGACATGATTCTGGGCACCGATCTGGGTGCCATGTCGGCGCGCGAGCGCGAGCTTGCCGAAGAGATTCTGCAGCGCCTGCTGCACCAGCTGGAAATGCCGATCCGCCGCAGCCTTGCCGAGCGCTTGGCCCAGGAAGACGTGGCCCCGCGCAATCTGATCGTGCAGCTGGCCAACGACCGCATCGAAGTGGCCTGGCCGGTGCTGCTGCATTCGGGCCTGCTCGACGACAGCGAATTGCTGAGCGTCATCCGCTCGCGCACCATGCAGCATCGCCTGGCGATCGCGCGGCGCGAAAAAATCTCCGAGCCCGTCAGCGACGCGCTCGTGCGCCCGGGCGAACAGGACGTGGTGCGCGCCGTGCTCGAAAATCGCGGTGCGGCGATCGCAGTCGGCACGTTCGAAACCCTCGTCGAAAATTCGCAGGGCGACAGCGACCTGCAGGAAATCCTGCTGAAGCGCGACGATCTCGATCCGCGCCTGGCCGGGCGCATGTATGGCTGGGTTTCGGCGGCCCTGCGCCACTAAATCGTCGAGAATTTCGAAATCGACCATTTCGTGCTCGACAAAGCGATCGACGAAGCCCTGGCCGACGTCGTCGCCGACCACAGACGGGCGACGGCCATCAACGGCACGCTGCAGCGCATCCGCTTCGCGGTCGACCGCAACGAGGTGCAGGATCTCAAGATGCTGCTGCCGCTGATCCGGGCGGGCGAGCGGTCGCTGTTCGAAGCATTGTTCGCCAAGCTCACGGGTATCTCGGTTGCAACCGCGCGGCGCTGCCTCTACGAAACCGGCGGCCGTGCGCTCGCAGTCGCCTGCCGCGGCTGCCAGATCGACAAGTCGCTGTTCACCGAGTTTTTCATCGCCCTGCGCCAGCTCGGCGAAGAATCCGGCGCCAAGATCGATCCGGGCGAACTGTTCGAAGCGCTGTCGTTCTACGACACGGTCGACCAGGCGATGGCCGAAGCGCGCGTGGCCGCTTGGCGGCGCGGCGAAACGCACGGCGCACTCGTCGAAGAAATTCGCGTTGCCGAAGCGACCCCGCGCCCGAGCGCGACCGAAGCCCCGACGCGAAAAATGTACGCGGCGCCCGATCGGCGCAAAACGCCTTTCAACCGGATGAACTGAGTCGGCTGCGCGCGGCGTCAGTCGCCGCGCACATAGAGCGCAGCGACGCCGGGCAGCTCTTTGCCCTCGAGCCATTCGAGAAAAGCCCCGCCTGCCGCAGAAACATAGTCGAACCGCTCGACAACGCCCGCATGGGCAAGGGCGGCGACGGTATCGCCGCCGCCGGCAACGGCCATGAGCTTGCCGGCCGCGCACAGATCGGCCGCCCCGCGCGCAAGGGCGGTCGTTCCCTTGTCGAACGGCTTGAATTCGAACGCACCCACCGGGCCGTTCCAGACAAGCGTGCGGGCGCCAGCTAGCACGCGCAGCGTCTCGGCAACCGACAGCGGGCCGATATCGAGGATCATCTTGTCGTCGGGCACTGCGCCGATCGCGACGGTCTGCGCGCCGGCGCCGTCGGTGAGGGCACCCGCCACGACCGCATCGACCGGCAGCACGATCTGTTTGCCGTCCGACTGCGCGTCGGCAAGGATGCGCCGCGCGGTCTCGGCCATGTTGGCCTCGCAAAGCGAGCGGCCGATGGCAATGCCTTTGGCGTGCAGGAACGTGTTGGCCATGCCGCCGCCGATCACCAGTATGTCGACGCGCGCGAGCAGATGGCCGAGCAGATCGAGCTTGGTCGAAACTTTCGAGCCGCCGACGATGGCCGCCACCGGCCGCTTGGGCCGGTCGAGGACCGCCGACAGCGCGTCGAGTTCGGCCTGCATGGCGCGGCCGGCCGCACAGGGCAGCAGATGCGCAATGCCCTCGGTCGAGGCATGCGCGCGATGCGCGCAGGAAAACGCGTCGTTGATGTAGATGTCGCCGAGTTCGGCCAACGCTTTGGCGAAGCTCTGGGCGTTTTTCTCCTCGCCCTTGTGGAAGCGCAGATTCTCGAGCAGCAGAACGTCGCCGTCTTTCATCGCCGCCACCGCTGTTGCGGCGGGCTCGCCGATGCAGTCGGCTGCAAACGCGACTTGCTTGCCGATTGCTGCCGCCAGGATCGGCGCTATCGGCGCCAGCGACTGCGTCATGTCGCGCCCCTGCGGCCGCCCGAAATGCGACATCACGATCGTGTGCGCGCCCTTCGCGATCAATTCGCGCACGGTGGGCGCAAAACGCTCGATGCGGGTGGCGTCGCCGACTTCGCCGTCCTGCATCGGCACGTTGAGATCGGCGCGCACCAGCACGCGTTTGCCGGCGAAGTCGAAATCGTCGAGAGACTTGTAGCGGTTCATGGCACTGGCAATCCTGAAGAAAACGAGCGTATACCCAAGCAGCGGCAGGGGCCGCTTCTATCGCCCAACGGGGAGTGATTTTCAATGGCCGATGCGTTGCCGTCCGTGTTCGTCGCGATCGACCGGGCCGACCCGCGCGAGGCCGCTGGCGATCTGGCGGCTTTGGGCCACGACCGCTTCGCGCTGAAGCTGGGGCTCGAGTTTTTCGTCGCCAACGGGCCGGCGGGCGTGCGCGCCGTTGCCGGCGCGCGGCCCCTGTTTCTCGATCTGAAGCTTCACGACATCCCGAACACGGTCGCGGGCGGCGTGCGCGCGGCAAATGCCTGCGCGCCGGTTTTCCTCACGATCCATGCGAGCGGGGGACCCGCCATGATCGCGGCCGCGCGCGAAGCCGCCGACAAGGGCGGACCGACGCGCATGCGGATTCTCGCCATTACGGTGCTCACCAGCCTCGACGACGGCGATCTCGACGCGGTCGGCCAGATCGGGCCCTCGGGCGACCAGGCGCTGCGCCTCGCACTTGTGGCAAAAGCGGCCGGGGCGGACGGCGTGGTCTGCTCGGCCCACGAGATCGCGCGTTTGCGCGCCGCCTGCGGGCCCGAATTCAAACTCGTCGTCCCCGGCATTCGGCCCGCCTGGGCGGCAACCGGCGACCAGAAACGCGTGATGACGCCGCGCGAGGCCATGGCGCTGGGTGCGGACCATCTCGTGATCGGCCGGCCGATCACGCAGGCGGCCGATCCGCGCGCCGCCCTCGACCGCATCTTGGCCGAGATTGCCGCGTGAGCGTGGCCGTCAAAATTTGCGGCCTCAATGCGCCGGCGGCGATCGAAGCGGCAGCTTGTGCCGATTATGCGGGCTTCGTGTTTTTCGCGCGCAGCCCGCGCCATGTAAGCCCCGCGATCGCCGCGCATTTGGCGCGCGGCCTGCCGCCCATGGTCGTGCGCGTGGCCCTTGCGGTCGATCCCAGCGACGCCGATCTCGACGCGATCCTGGCCGGATTCCGGCCCGATCTCTGGCAATTGCATGGTGCCGAAACGCCCGCGCGCGTGGCCGAAATCAAAGCGCGCACGGGCCTGCCGGCCATGAAGGCGATCGGCATTTCGCAGGCCGAGGATCTGGCGCAGGCCGAGCCCTATCTCGAAGTCGTCGACCGGCTGCTGTTCGATGCCAAGCCGCCCAAGCGGCCCGATGCTTTGCCCGGCGGCAATGCCGTGCGCTTCGATTGGACGATTCTGGCCGGCACCGAATGGCCGTTGCCATGGATGCTGTCGGGCGGGCTTACGGCCGCCAATGTCGCCGCCGCCGCGCGCGTTTCGGGGGCTTTGTGCGTGGACGTGTCGTCGGGCGTGGAAGACCGGCCCGGGCACAAATCGCCGCGCTTGATCCGACGCTTTTTGAGCGCTGCCGCCGAAGCTTGAGGCGGGCTTGGCCCTTCGCGTTTGCTCGGCTATAACCCTGCGGCCATGAACCAGATCAACTCCTTCCGCGCCGGCCCCGACGAGAGCGGCCATTTCGGCCTGTTCGGCGGCCGCTACGTGTCCGAAACCCTGATGCCGCTGATCCTCGAGGTCGAGCGCGCCTACATGGCCGCCCGCAAGGACCCGGCCTTCCAGAAAGAGCTCGACTATTATCTCGCCCATTATGTCGGCCGGCCCTCGCCTCTGTGGTTCGCCGAGCGCCTGACCAAGATCTTGGGCGGCGCCAAAATCTATCTGAAGCGCGACGAGCTCAACCACACGGGTGCGCACAAGATCAACAGCTGCATGGGCCAGATCCTGCTGGCCCAGCGCATGGGCAAGCGGCGCATCATCGCCGAAACCGGGGCGGGCCAGCATGGCGTGGCCACCGCCACCGTGTGCGCGCTGTTCGGCCTGCCTTGCACCGTCTATATGGGTGCGACCGACATTGCGCGCCAAGCGCCCAACGTGTTCCGCATGAAGCTGCTGGGCGCCGAAGTGAAGCCCGTCACGTCGGGCACGGCCACGCTCAAAGACGCGATGAACGAAGCCTTGCGCGACTGGGTCGCGAATGTCGAAGACACCTACTACATCATCGGCACGGTCGCAGGCCCGCATCCCTATCCGATGATGGTGCGCGATTTCCAAAGCGTGATCGGCAAGGAAGCGCGCGAGCAGTTCCTTGCCGCCGAAGGCAAATTGCCGGACAAGCTCGTGGCCTGCATCGGCGGCGGCTCGAACGCGATGGGGCTGTTCCATCCCTTCCTCGACGACCGCGACGTGTCGATGGACGCGGTCGAGGCCGCGGGCCTCGGGCTCGAATCGGGCAAACACGCGGCCTCGCTGCAAGGCGGGCGTCCCGGCGTGCTGCACGGCAACCGCACCTTCCTGCTCATGGACGAAGACGGCCAGATCGACGAAGCCCATTCGATCTCGGCCGGGCTCGACTATCCCGGCATCGGCCCCGAACATTCGTGGCTGCACGACATCAAGCGCGTGAAATACGTCGCCGCCACCGACGACGAGGCGATCGAAGGCTTCAAGCTGCTGTCGCGCACCGAGGGCATTCTGCCCGCACTCGAGCCCGCCCATGCCGTCGCCCACGTGGCGCGCATCGCACCCGCGCTGCCCAAGGACTACACGATCGTCATGAATCTGTGCGGCCGCGGCGACAAAGACATCTTCACGATCGGCGAACGCCTCGGGGTGAAATTGTGAGCCGCCCCACCGCACGAATCGCCGCACGCTTTGCAGCCCTCGCCGCCGAAGGGCGTGCCGGCCTCGTCACCTACGTGATGGCGGGCGACCCGGACGCCGCGCGTGCCCAGGCGATTCTCGACGGGCTGCCGGCCGCCGGCGCCGACATCATCGAGCTGGGTCTGCCCTTCTCCGATCCGATGGCCGACGGGCCGGCCGTGCAGGCGGCGGCTTTGCGGTCGCTCAAAGCCGGCGGCTCGACGCGCAAGGCGCTCGCCCAGCTTGCCGCTTTCCGCAAGACCGACCAGACCACGCCGGTCGTGCTGATGGGCTATTTCAACCCGATCTATATCTACGGCCCCGAGCGTTTCTGCCGCGATGCCGCTGCGGCCGGCGCCGACGGGCTCATCGTCGTCGATCTGCCGCCCGAAGAAGACGCCGAGCTGCGTCCCTTCGCGCAGGCCGCCGGCCTCGATCTCGTGCGGCTGGCCACGCCGACGACCGACGACAAGCGCCTGCCGACCGTGCTCAGCGGCGCATCGGGCTTTCTCTACTACGTGGCCGTTCTCGGCGTGACGGGTACGCGCTCGGCGGCGGCCGACCAGGTCGCCACGGCCGTTGCCCGCATCCGCCGATCGACGACGCTGCCGATCGCCGTCGGCTTCGGCATCAAGGATGCGCCCGGCGCCGCCGCGATCGCGCGCCATGCCGATGCCTGCGTCGTCGGCTCGGCCCTGGTGGCGCTGTCGGACAAACCTACGTCGCTGCACGGCCTCGTGCGCGACCTCGCCGCCGCCGTGCGCGGTGCCCGCACCAAACAGATTGCCTGATAGGGACCCCATGAGCTGGCTGACCAACTTCGTCCGCCCCAAGATCCGCGCCCTCGTCCGCAAGACCGAGGTGCCGGACAATCTGTGGGACACGTGCCCCGCCTGCAGCAAGATGATCTTCCACCGGGATCTGGAAGCGGCCCAGCGCGTGTGCCCGCATTGCGGCCACCATATGCGCCTGCCGGCCAAGCGTCGGCTCGAAACGCTGTTCGACGAGGGCGTCTATGCGCGCATCGAGCTGCCCAAGGTGGTTGTCGATCCGCTCAAGTTCCGCGACCAGAAGAAATACGTCGATCGCTTGAAGGCCGCGCGCGACAAGACCGGCGAGCAGGATGCGATCCTGGTGGCCCATGGCCGGATCGGCGGCATGTCGGCGGTCGTGGCGGCGTTCGATTTCGACTTCCAAGGCGGCTCGATGGGCATTGCCGTGGGCGAAGGCCTCGTGGCGGCGGCGAAGCTTGCCGTGTTGCAGCAGGCCACGCTGATCGTGGTCCCGGCCTCGGGCGGCGCGCGCATGCAGGAAGGCATTTTGTCGCTGATGCAGATGCCGCGCTCGGTCATCGCCGCCGAAGAGGTCAAGGAAGCGGGCCTGCCCTACATCGTGCTGCTGACCGACCCGACGACGGGCGGGGTGTCGGCCTCGTTTGCGATGCTGGGCGACATCGCCATCGCCGAGCCGGGGGCCACGATCGGCTTTGCCGGGGCGCGCGTCATCGAAGAGACGATCCGCGAGAAGCTGCCGGCCGGATTCCAGAAGGCCGAATATCTGCTCGAGCACGGCATGGTCGACATGGTCGTGCATCGCCACGAGCTGCGCGCCACGCTCATTCGGCTGATCGGCCTTTTGACCGAGCCCAAGCCGCGCGCCGAGATCGTGGCCATGCCGATGCCGCAGCTCGAGATCCCCGACGCCAAGGCGTGAGTGCGGATCCGATCCTGGAGCGGCTGAAGACGCTCCATCCCAAAGCCATCGACATGTCGCTCGACCGGCTCGTGCGGCTGATGGCCGCACTCGGCAATCCGCAGGACCGGCTCGCCCCGGTCGTGCATGTGGCCGGCACGAACGGCAAGGGCTCCACGCTCGCCTGCGTGCGCGCGATGCTGGAGGCCGCCGGCAAAAGCGTGCATGTCTACACCTCGCCGCATCTCGTGCGCTTCAACGAGCGCATCCGGGTCGCCGGCACGCTGATCGACGACGCAACCCTTGCAGCCCTGCTCGAAGAGATCGAGACGGTGAATGCGGGTGCCCCCATCACCTTCTTCGAGGTCACGACGGCGGCGGCTTTCCTCGCTTTTGCGCGGACACCGGCCGATTACGTGCTGCTCGAAACGGGCATGGGCGGCAGGCTCGACGCGACCAATTTGGTCGCAAAACCCGTCGCGGTCGGGCTCACGCCGATTTCGTTCGACCATATGCAGTATCTGGGCACGACGCTTGCCGCCATCGCGGGCGAGAAGGCCGGCATCGTCAAGCCCGGCGTGCCCACCTATGTGGGCGTGCAGCCGCCGGAGGCTGCTGGCGTGTTCGACGCCAAAGCGCAGGCGCTCGGGGCGCCGTTGTTCCGCAGCGGCCGCGAATGGCATTTCGCGCCGACCGGCGACGGCTTTGCGTGGCGATGCGGCGGCCGACACTACGATCTGCCGCGCCCGGCCCTGCCCGGTCGCCACCAGATCGACAATGCGGCCCTTGCCGTGGCCATCGCCGACGGGCTCGGCCTGCCCGCCGAAGCGATCGCAACCGGCGTGGCGACCGCCCAATGGCCCGCGCGGCTGCAGCGCCTCACAAAAGGGCCGCTGCCGTCCCTGCTGGGCCCCGACATTTCGCTCTATCTCGACGGCGGCCACAACGAAGCGGCCGGCGAGGTCTTGGCGGCCTGGGCCAAAGGCCGGCAGATCGATCTTGTGTTCGGCATGCTCTCGACCAAGGAGCCCGCCGATTTTCTGCGCCATGTGGCGCCCTTCGTGCGCCGCTTGCGCGCCATCGCGATCGACGACGAGCCGTTGTCGCGGCCCGCATCCGAGATCGTTGCGGCGGCCCAAAGCGTCGGCATCGACGATGCAAAGACCGTCCCGAGCCCGCACGCCGCCATCGCCGATCTTGCGGCCAAGGCAGACGCGCAAACGCCGGTGCTGATCTGCGGCTCGCTCTATCTGTGCGGCCGCATCCTCAGCCAGAACGCATGACAGAACGGGTCCTGACAGAACCGGCGAACCGCTGTTAGAATTGCGGCCATGGCGTGGGGCAAATTCTTCGGCAAACAGAGCAGCGAGAGCGAAGCGGCAAGCGGCCCTACAAACGGGGCAGCTAACGGCGCGGGTGCCTTCCTGGCCGCGGCGCCGATCGGCTTCTTCGCACTCGATGCGGCGGGCCGCTTCGTGTTCGCCAATCCGGCTTTTGCCGAACTTCTCGGCCGCCCGGTCGACGAGATCTGCGCCGGCCTGCGGCTGCACGACGTGCTGGCCGACCCGGTTCCGCCCGATGCGGCGCCGTTCCAAGCCTTTGCCGACGCCCAAGCGGCCAAAGGCGAAGTGCGCCTGCGCCGCGTGGGCTCGGCCCCCGTGCTGGTCGCGATCGAGCAGACGCTCGATCCCGACGGGCGCGACGGCATTGTGCTGCGCGGCCTTGCCCGCGACGCCGCACCTTCGCAAGCGATGGCCACCGCCCTGGCGCGCAGCGAGACGGGCTTCCGCCGCTTCTTCGAAAACGCGCCCGTCGGCATCGCGCTGATCGATCCCGACGGGCGCTTGACCGAAACCAACCGCGCCTTCCAGCGCCTGTGCGGCGCCACGCGCGAAGCGGCCGTGGGCCGCAATGTGGCGATGTTTGCAGCCCCCGAAGAACGCGCCGAACTCGTGCCCAAGCTGCGGCGCTTGGCGGCCGGGGCGGCGGCCAGCGATGCGGCCGGCGGGGCCCAAGACCGGCTCAACCTGCGGATCGTGGCCGAAGACGGCAAAGAGCACGTGGTTGCCGTGTTCGCGCGGGCACTCGACGAAGCGGCGGGCAGTGCCGGGGCCGTCATTCTGCATTTTCTCGACATCAGCGAGCAGCGCCGGCTCGAACAGCAATTCGCGCAGTCGCAGAAGATGCAGGCGGTGGGCCAGCTCGCGGGCGGGGTCGCCCACGATTTCAACAATCTGCTGACCGCGATGATCGGCTTCTGCGATCTCCTGCTGCTGCGCCACCAGCCCGGCGACGCCTCGTTCGCCGACATCATGCAGATCCGCCAGAACGCCAATCGGGCGGCCAATCTCGTGCGCCAGCTGCTGGCATTCTCGCGCCAGCAGACGCTGCAGCCCAAAGTGATCGACGCGACCGACGCGCTCACCGAGCTTTCGCATCTGCTGCGCCGCCTGATCGGCGCGGGCATCGAGCTCAAGGTCGTGCATGCGCGCGACCTGTGGCTCGTGCGCGTGGACCAGGGCCAGCTCGAACAGGTGATCATCAATCTCGCCGTCAATGCGCGCGACGCGATGCAGGGCGGGGGCACGCTCACGATCCGCACCGGCAATGCCGTGAAGACCGCCCCCGAGCGCCACGGCGACGAAGAGATTCCGGCGGGCGAGTATGTGCGGATTGCGGTCGAGGACACCGGAACCGGAATTCCGCCCGAAATCATCGGCCGCATCTTCGAGCCGTTCTTCTCGACGAAGGCCGTGGGCTCGGGCACAGGCCTGGGCTTGTCGACCGTCTACGGCATCGTGCGCCAAACCGGCGGCTTCGTGCTGGTGGACAGCAAGCAGGGCCAAGGCTCGACCTTCACGCTGCTGCTGCCGCGTTGGGTGGGTGCGGCCCAAGCGGAAGGAGCGACCGAGCCCGCCGCACGGCGCCGCGATCTGACCGGGGCGGGAACGGTGCTGCTTGTCGAAGACGAAGACGCCGTTCGCCTGTTCGGCGCCCGCGCCCTGCGCAACAAGGGCTACAAAGTGGTCGAAGCCAAAACGGGCGACGCCGCCCTTGAGATCGTGCGCGAGATGGGCTCAACCGTCGATCTGATGATCACCGACGTGGTCATGCCGCAGATGGACGGCACGACGCTGATCCGCGAATCGCGCAAACTGTTTCCCAATCTCAAGATCATCTGCATCTCGGGCTATGCCGAAGAACAGTTCCGGCAGACGCTCGAAGGCTTCGACAACGTGCATTTCCTGCCCAAGCCCTTCAGCCTCGACCAGCTCGCCGCGAAAGCCAAAGAGGCGATGCGCCCGGCCTGAAGCCGGGCGAGCCGCGCTAGCACGCATGGAAACCCGCACCCGGAATGGGGGCAGGCATCCAGACGCCGAGGATGCGGCCGTGCGGGCGCGCAGGCTCGAGCACGATGGCAGCCCCTTCCGGAAAAGCGCGTCCGCCGACCGCCTCGCCCAACACCATGATCGCGGGCGTGCGATGGCCGACGAGCACGCGGTTGGTGCCCGGCGGAACGGGTTCGCTGAACAGCCGCGCGTGGGCGGCAAGCACGTCGTTGAGACGCGCACCGGCATAGTCGTCTGCCAAGAGATCGTCCGTCACGCGCACATTCGCGGCCCCGAATGCCAATTCGGCCGTATCGCGCGCGCGATAGACCGGCCCTGCAAGCACGGGCAGTTCGACCGGAATGCGGTGCGCCTCAAACGCTCGGCCGATCGCGCGCGACTGCACCTGCCCAGCCGCCGAAATGTTGCGCTGACCCTCGCGGTCGCCGATGCGAAACGAGCGGTCGCACGGCATGCCGAGCGTGTCGGCATGGCGGAAATAGAGCACGAGCCCGCCCGTTTGCAGCCGTGCAATCAGCGCTTGGCCCGCCGCCGTGTCGCTCGCCGCCGGCACGAGCGGTTGAGCTGTCGCCGCACTCGCGAGGAAAATGACAACGGCAAAGATCAGGCGCACGAGCATCGGCGCTACCCCGTCAATGCAGAAACCCGCCAGGGGGCGGGTACCACTTGCACCGGGACCGCGTTGGCGAGGGTCGCGGTGCGCGGCAGGCCGAGTGTTTCGCGCAAGGCCGCAAAACTGCCGCCGTGGGCCACGATCAGCACCGGCGCGGGACGCGCCAGCGCACGCGCGACGGCGTTTGCGATACGCACGCAGAATTCGGCGAAGGGTTCGGCGCCTGCGGGCGTCTCGCCCGCATACCATTTCGGCAGCAGCCCGTCTTCGGCGGTACCTTCGCGCGCACCCCAATGGGTCTCGGCCAAAGACGGTTCGAACACGATATCGAAGCCGCGCGCAGCCGCGACGATCTCGGCCGTGCGGCGCGCGCGCGCCAACGGGCTTGCGACGATCGTGGCGATTTCGACGCCATGCAACGCGGCGGCGGCGGCGTGGGCCTGCGCCAAGCCCGTGTCGTTGAGCGGAATGTCACGGCTGCCCTGCAGCAGGCCCTGCCGATTCCAGTCGGTCTCGCCGTGGCGCAGAAAGAAAAAAGGAACAAGCGGGATGTTGCCCGACTTGTTCCTTCGATCTTCGTCGTGCACGCGCGGAAGTCCTAGATCGTGCGCGCGACTTCTTCGATTTCGAAGCACTCGATGAGGTCGCCCTCGCGGATGTCTTCGTAGTTTTCGAAGGCCATGCCGCACTCGTAGCCGTCCTGCACCTCGCGCACTTCGTCCTTGAAGCGGCGCAGCGTCTTGAGCGTGCCCTCGTGGATGACGGTCTGGTCGCGCAGCAGGCGAACCTTCGCGCCGCGCTTGACCATGCCTTCGACCACGCGGCAGCCCGCGACCTTGCCGACCTTGGTGATGTTGAAGATCTGGCGGATCTCGGCGTTGCCGAGGAACTTCTCGCGCAAGGTCGGCGAGAGCATGCCCGACAGGGCCGCTTTGATCTCGTCGATCACCTGGTAGATGATCGAGTAGTAGAGGATCTCGATGCCGTCGCGCTTGGCCATTTCGCGCGCCTGCGGATTGGCGCGCACGTTGAAGCCGACCACGCAGCCCTGGCTTGCCTTGGCAAGCGCTATGTCTCCTTCGGTGATGCCGCCGACCGCCCCGTGCAGCACGCGCACG
>JAIXXA010000018.1 GCA_027490975.1 Rhodospirillaceae bacterium | reverse complement strand
CATCGAGCGCGCGGGATCGGCCAGCGCGATCTGCACGCGCCAGGCCGACATGGCGAGCGGGTTCTTGGCGCGGCCGGAGAACTCGGTCTTCAGCACGATGCCGTAGAAATTGCCCTCGGACGTCTTGACGACGATGCCGGCGCCGGGCGTCGCGACCTCATGTATGGCTTCCCAGCGGACCTTGATGTCGTTGAGCTTGGTCTCGTTCTGCTTCCGCGCCTCGTCCTTCTTGATGCGCTTGGCCTCGGCGGCGAGGAACATCGTGAAATCGCGGATGGACTGTGAGCGCTGTTGTTTCGCCGCAACACGGCCAACGGCGGCGAGCTGCTCGATCTTGGCGCGGTCATCGTTGCGGTCAGGCACAGCAACGTCGATGCTTTTGGCGACGGCCTCGATGACCTGCTCGGGCGACATCGGCTTGCCGAGCCGCTTGGCGTCGACCTGCTCGAAGTAGACGGCATCGGCGAACGGGCTGTCGACGCCCTTGCCTTCCTTCACCTGCATGGTCCCGACGGTGCGGGCGTCAAGCTCTAGCGTCTTGGCCTCGAGCGCGTTCTGACCGGCCGCCTCGAGCTGCTCGATCAGCGCCTTGTATTCGGTCTCGAGGAGGTCGTAGAGCGCCTCCTGCTCCTTCAGCGGCAGCAGCGGGATGCGGCCGGTGACCTTCCGCATCGCGCCGTCAAATTCCTCGGCCTCGGGGCTGACAGGCTCGCCGAGCCGCTCGTTGATGTCGGGGTTCTCCCGCATCACCATGGCGGCGATCTTGTCGCCATAGGCGTTCATGAAGTCCGGCGTGTCCTTGGCGGTGACCGCCGAGTCGCGCGCGCCCGTGGTGTTGGCGTTCAGGCTCGCCATCTTCTTCGCCAGGATCGAGGCCGGGCGCTTCTCGGCCGGGATGCCGGCGACAAGCTGGTCGTAGGACGGCTTCACCACCTGCCCGGTGCGGTTGACGCGGCCGAGCATCTGCATGTGGGTGTCGATATTGCCCTCGGCCTGGGCGATGATCATGTGGCGCTTGTTCTTGTTCAGCACCTTCTCGGAGGCATGCAGCGACAGGCCGGTCGAACCGGACTGGTTCAGGATCAGCACGTCGATCTTGCCGCTGTTGTAGCCGCCGATGGCCGCGCGCCGGCCCGCGATCGAACGCTCGGCGCCCGGGCGCATTTTGAGCGCGGCGCTGCCGTCCTTGCGGTATTCCAGCGTCAGCCCGCGCCCGGTGATCTCGGAGACGGTGTAGCCGGCCTGAGAGAGCTGGCCCCTGATCCAGTCGATCGGCGAAACCGGCAGGCCCTCGAAATCGGCCTCGGCAATGGCGGCCTTGGCCTCCTCATAGGCACGGACGCCCTCGGCGCCGAGATCGGCGTCGGTGAGGTAGATCCGCTCCGACTCGCCGGCCTTCGCGAACGGCTCGCGGACGGTGATGGTGCGGCTGCGGTCGAGATAGCGCTGCAGGACGTCGTTGAAGCGGATGTTGATGGCATCGCCGGGCTTGGCGCCGACGCCCTCGGCGTATTCGTCGATGAAGGCCTCGTTGGTATTCGCCAGGGTGATGACCGGCTTCAGCCCGGCCTTGAGCTTGGCGATGGCGCGATCAGCGGCGTCCTGCGCTTTCATCGACAGCAGGAGCTGGTTGATGATGTTGTGCATGACGGCGGTGAAGTTGGTCGACGACGCGCCGGCGATGCCGGTAGAGCCATCAGTCGCGATCGATTTGCCTCTTTCCTTCAGGCGCTGGTCGATGGCTTTGACGGCATCGCCGACGAAATTCTCGGAGAACTGCTGGATCAGCGCGATGTTGCGGCTGAACTCCTCGTATTTGTCGGTGTCGACCTCGACGATCGGAGTGTCATAGGTGATGCCTTCGAATGACCGTTCGCGGCGCACATATTGCCCGGCCTTCGACAGCATCGCGGCGACGATCTGCTGCATCGGAATGCCGCCGGACGTGATGAGGTCGCCCAGCGATTTGATGTCCTCGACCGCCAGCGACATATCCGTCTTGAAGTAGAGGTCCATGACGTCGGGGCGCTTGGCATAGGTCGCCGACGAGTAGAGCGCGGCCGACGTCAGCCCAAGCAACTCGCGGACGAAGTCGGCGCGGGTCTGGATCGGCTTGCCAGTGGCCTCGTTGATGCGCTCGCGGGCGCCGGCCTGGCCGCCGGCGTTGTGGGCCTCGTCGATCGCCATGACGGAGTTGGCGGCGGCCATAGCGCGCAGGAACCTCTGCCGCTCGGTTTCCTCGCCCTTCACGGTCTGCACCTGCGAATAGGTCGTGAAGATCATGTCGTAGCCGTCGGGCTTGCCGGCGGCAGCCATCCGCTTCATCTCGGCGTTGAGCGGGCCCGCGGCCGGGCTCTTGATCGCCTTCTTGCCTTCCTCGTCCAGTGGCACGCGCTCGGCAGCATTGGTCATGAAGATCGACAGTTCGCGGCCCAGCATCTTCTCGATGCCGATGTCGGTGAGGTCGCGGTACATATCGGCGTAGAGGTTGGGCTTCTCGGTAACGAAGATCGGGATCTTGCCCTGGCGCATGGCCCAGCGAAGGATGCCGGCCACCTGCCGGCCTTTGCCGATGCCGGTCTGGTCGCCGATGATGACGCCGGCGCCCTTGGCAAAATTGTCGATGCCGAGCGCGATGCCGTCCACCTGCTCGGCGCCGAAGTAGCTGATCATCTGGTCGACGCTGTCGTAGCCGAGCTCGCGGGTGACGAACTCGTCGATGTTGCCGACGCGCTTTTCCAGCGCGGTCAGCGCGTCCTGGGCGGTGGTCTGCATGTTGACCGGGACGAGCGTGCCCATCGGATTCGCGTTCGAACGCGGCCGATACGGCACCTGCGGCTTCGTCATGTCGGCAGCGGCCGGCACGTCGGGCGCCGGCGCTTGGCGCGGCTTGGGCTCGGCCTTGGATAGCGTCGCCGGCGCGGTTTCGGCGCTGCTGTCGGTGTCGAACAGCGAAGCCTGACCCTGCTGCGCTATCGAAGGGCGTCGCTGAACTCCTGCGGGGTTTTCGCCCGCATTGCTCTCTCGAGCTCGCTGCTCCGATTCCAGTTGAGCCGGTCCAGCAGCGGGCCGCTCGCCGCTTCGATCAGCGCCTGCGGGCTGAGATTGTCCAGCAGCGACTGCGTCGACTCGTCCGGTATCAGCGCGCTCTCCGACCACTCCATTACGAGCGCTTCCCACGCCTCGCTGCGTTCCTGATAGATCAGGTCCATCATCAGCGCGGACAGCTTCGCGCTGAGTTGATCCAGTTGTTTCTGCGACATCGAGCTTTCTCCTCAACTCGTCCCATGAATTGACGACGGAAGGAACCTGTGCGGCTGGCACCTTCCGCGCCGACTTGCCTCGACCGTCGATGACGATGACATCGACCGGCCATCCTGCGCCCTGCTTGGCATAGAGGTCGCCGCTGACCGTGAAGTGGTCGACGACGTTATACTCCCCATATAACGTAAGGTAAAACTCGCGCTTGGCCTTGCCGTTATAGGCCTGCGAGCGCGCCGCCTGGCTGGTCGCCAGCTTGTTGGGACCGCCGACAATGAGTACGGCGCGGCCGTCGCGCGACATGCTGGTCAACGAGCGCATGACGATGGCGTGGTCGATTTCGTTGGTGGTGTAGCGATCGTCGATTTTGAAGCTGCGGCTGTTGCCGGCCTCATCCTTCACGACGCCGAACGGCGGGTTCTCGATCACGACGTTGAAGGTTACGCCGCCATTGGCATCGCGCGCGGCGCGGCCGACACTTCCCTCTGACGCATCGCGGCCCAGCACCTTGAAGCCCTGCGCTTCGAGCGCGGCGCGGCGTTCGGGGTTCAACTCGTTGGCAACGACGTTCTTGGGGCTGGCCTCGATCAGCAGTGCGCCGTTGCCGGCCGACGGCTCATAGACCGTGCTGTCGCGCGTGATCCCAGCCAGGCGGCTCGCCACATAGGCCAGCGGGACCGGAGTGCTGTAGGCCTGCTCGATCATGCTGGTCGACGTCCGGACGTTCAGCGACGGCTGCTGCTCGTAGAGCTTTACCAGCCGGTCGAAGGTCTCGCCCGGGCTCTTGCCCTCGGCCACGATGTCGCGGGCCGCCAGGACAACGCCGAGCTCGACGGCCTCGTCGATCAGCTTGGCCGTCTCGATCGACGGCTGTATCCGGCCGCCCGTCGCCTTCTCGGCCATCGCCCGCGCTTCGCGGATGGTCTTGTAGCTGGCGCCGTTGACCAGATCCTGCCGAATGGCTTCTGCTATGGTCTCACGGTCGGACCGCGATGCAGCGCCTGCTTTGCCGCCTCGAGGAGCGGTGTCTTCTGCGCGTCGCTGTCCGGCATCTTCTCGACGCTCGCCTTGAACAATCTCAACCGCTGCGGCGTGTCGAAAGGTGCTGGCGGGTCGATCATCCCGGCTGGCGGTAAGGCCGAAGATGTCGGCGATTTGTTGGGCTCGCTCATCGGTGCCTCTCTGGATGTCAGCGCGGTCGAACAGCGCGGGAATTGGGAAATTATGCTCGATCTGGAACACACCGCTGCGTTGCGCCGCCGTGATTACGGCGATGTCATGCGCGTTGTTGGCTTCCTCGGCTGTGACAGCGCCGTCGCGGATCTCGTCGCGAAGCGTCTGCTCGAAAGACATGCGGCGGCCCATCAGCGTCAGCAAGGCGCCCATCGTCGTCTGGAGCCCACGCTTCGCGATGTCAGCATCGACCGCCGCGCGCGCTTCTGGCGTCAGATGCCCGCGCGAGTAGAGGCGGCCGTTTTTGCTGCCATGCGCGTAGACGACATCCAGGCCTGGCAGTGCAAGGAATGCGAGGTCGCTCTGGCTGATTGGCCGCTCGGTAGGGTGGTTGTGATGGATCGTCAGCCGAGACGATGCGTCAAGCAGCGCATCCTGCAGTTTCGGCGTCATGCCGGTATTGGTTTCGACGCCCTTAATGCTTTCGACCAGCGCCCCATTCCCATCAACAGCGACAAGAAACTCGACACCGTCGCGACGCCCTTGCGAGATGACAAAGTCACGAAGCGACTGACCATCCAGATCGCGCGGAGGGCGGTTCTGCGTTGCTCGGCTATTGCCCAAGACGTGCTTACGGTCTGCCAGCGGCGCCCGGGGCGGGAGTCGGTCATCAGCGATCGTCTCGCGCTCGGAGCGGGGGCTGGTCTTAACTTCCGTTTTCGGCGCGGGATCGACGCTTGGCTTAACAGGCTCGGCTGCGTTCTCGACCTGTTCCGCAGAACGGGTATCCTGCCCATTCTCGATCTCGGCCGCGGTCGACATGCCCTCGGCGTTGAAGCCGGGATAGTAGCGGACGGCCTCGTACCAGCCGCGCAGGTACGGCCGCACGGTCTCGCCGAGATCCTCGATCATCGCCTTGGTGTAGGCGGCGAAGGAGCGGGCACCGGCCTCGATGTGAAAGCCGGCCAGGGTGATGCCGTCCTGAACCGTCTCGGGATCGATGCCGCTGTTGAGCTGCGAGCCGGAGAGCTTGGCCTTCAGGCGGGCGCGCGCGGCGGCGGCCTTGTCGGCGGTGAAGACGGTATTGCTGGCGCCCTTGGCCGGAGCGGCGGCTTCGGCCTCGATCGCGTCCAGCTTCGCGACGTTCTCCTGCCGCTGGCGCTCGCGGTCGTCCTCGACAGGCGGGGCGCCCGTTTCCAGCGCGTCGCGGCGCGTCTGAGCCGGCGTCGGCGAGGCCGGCTGCGGGAACTCGCGGTCCACCCACTCGCGCAGGCGCTCGATATCCTTGTCGGGGATCGTCTTGTCGTTGATCGCGCCCTCGAAGAACGGGAGCAGGCGCTTCTCAGCGAACGCGCGCGCGGCCTCGTTTCGTGTCGGATAGGCGGTGCGGTCCCAGATCGAGGGGCCGCTCAAGCTCGAGGCATCGGCGCGCTGCATGTCGCCGCCGGCGACCCAGCCGTCGGGGCGCTGCAAAACCTGAATGCGCGCGACCTTCACCTTCGACTTGATTGCAGGATAAGCGACGGTTTCGACATCGCCAACCAATGGGTTGAGCGCATCTTGGGTAGCGTCCCGAGCGACGCTTTTCCGCCGGCCTTCTGGTGTGCGGTAATATTGGTCGACCAGGCGCTTGAAAAACGCGGCATCGGTCTCGCCTGCCTTGCGCTCGACGGTCGGCGCGATGGCGGTGCGGGCGTCGTCTTCTTCTTCCCAATACCTGAAGGTGCGCGTCGCGTGCTCCGTTGCTTTCGCGATCTGCGGCTGCCGTGCGCCCTCGCTACGGAACAGCTTCAGCATGTCCTCGACGGTCATGCCGCGATCGAGAAGCTGGGAAACGCGACGGCTCTCGAACTCGCCCTTGGGGCGCTGCTCGCTGTCAGGTTCGGGGGTTCGCCATGCCGGCGGCTTGCCATTGAACCGGCTGGTCGGAACCGGGACCGCCTTGACCTCGACATCGTCAGCGGACGCCTTGGCGTCGCGCTTGGCCGGCGCGGCGGGCTTGCTGGCAACGTCGTCGAATAGCTGCGGCGCGGTCTGCGCCTCGTCGAACATGCCGCCGGCCTCGCGCTGCGGCTTGGCCGGGCGCAGGGGCTTGTCGGCGGCGCGCTCGGCCTGCTGCTTCTGGCCGATGCGCTCGGCGCCTGGAATGACGGTCTGTGGCTTGCCCTCGGCGCCGGGCTCGATGGTGGTCTTGATCTGACGCGGCCTAGCCTGGCCTCGCTCCTCGATGTCGGCGCTGCTGGGAAGCGCGCCAGTGGTGCGGCGCTCCTGCTCGGCGCGGCGGCGGGCTTCCGCGACGATGGCTGCAACCGCGGCATCGCCGAAGTTCTCGTCCAGCAAGGCATAGGCACTGCTGGCCTGCTGCTGCGCGGCGTCGATCAGGCGCATCCGGTTCTTGACGCGACCATCGTCCGTGCGGTTTTCGCCGATTTGCGCGATCTGAGCGCGGAGCTTGGCCTCGTCGATGAACGCCTGCTGAAGGTCCGAGATGCGGTCCTCGACGAACTCGGCGACGCCAGCGATGTCGGCGATGTCGGCGTCGCCGCGCTTGGTCTGCGGATAGGTGTCGTTGAAATCCCAGGGCCCTTCGGCCGTCAGACGCTGCTCGACAATTTCGTCGGCGTCATCGGCGGCTACTTCGCGCGGCGCGCTGCCAGCCTCTCGAGGTTCGACGCCTGCCGGCGCAGATCCTTCTTCTCCTCGGGGCTCGGCCCCTTGCCGTTCGACACCTTGCGAAGCGCTTGCGCGATCGCTTTCCGGTCGGCTGGCTTCGATGTCGTCGAAGACTGCATTCATGCCTCCATCGGCCTGTGCGGGTTCACGGTAGCGAATGCCGAACGCCTGATCGAACTGCTGCCAGTCGGCATCACTCATCCAGCCGGCGTCATGGGCATAGTCGAGCGAGCGGACGGCCATGCGCTCGATCGCGGTTTCCAGCGCGGCCTGCGGCGACATGCCGTCGCGCTGCACAAGCTCGGCGGCTTCGATCAGTTCGGCGTAGGCCGGATCGACGCCAAGCTCAGCCACGGCCGCGGCGAACTGCTGCTCCAGCGCGGCGAGTTGCTCGTTGGCGGAATCGGTCTCGGCGCGGCGGCCGTCGAGCTCGGTGACGCGGGCCTGATCCACGGCGCTGAAGCGCTTGCGGCCGCGCGTCGACCATTCGACGGCATCCAGCAGATCGCGAACGGTTGCGCCTTCCGGCAGATAGCCGGCCTCGACAGCGGCCTCGCGGGCTTCGTCCAGCGTGCGGCCGGTCGGCCGGGCGATCTTGCCGAAGCCCGGCAAGAAGACCTTGTCGAGATCCTGAACCTCGCGGGCCTGGCGAGACTGCAGGCCGCCGCGCTGGGCAAGGAACTGCAGCAGCTCGAGCGGATAGGTCCGCTGCGGGATTCGGCTGAACCGGCCGTCTCCGGACATCCTAAGCTCGTTGCGCGAGGCAAGGCGCTCCATGACGGCGCGGACGTCCTGCGCGCGGGCGCCGAGCCGCTGCGAGATCTGGTCGGGCTGCAGCGGCGTGGAACCGTCCTTGATCGCCTGCCTGAGGTCCGAATACTGCTGATCGGTGAGCCCAGCGCTGACCGGCGGCTGGTAGCGAAGCGGGCGGCTGAGGCGCGCGCGCTGCGACCACTGCTTGAACTGGTCGGCCGGAATCTCGGAGATGGCGCCGGCGCGCTGCGCGCCTCGGCCATCGCTGAACCCGGCCTCGTAATAGGCCTGCGCCTGCTCCTGGCTGTCGAAGCCGAGCATGACCTTGTGCTCGTCGAATCGCCGGGTCTCAGGATCGATCTGGTCGACGACAAAGATGCGGCCCTGCGGGTTCGGCCCGACATAGACGTCGAGATGATCGCCGTCGGCGCCGGTGGTGCGTTTGATGTAGCCGTAGGGGGCCGGGAGCGTCACCGCCCAGGTCTGGCCGTCTTCGGCGGTACCGGTGCGCTCCTGCCCGGCCTCGGTCTCGACGGTGATGTCGAGCCCGTTCCATTTCAGGTGCCGTTTGGTGTAGTTGCCGGCTTCCGCCTGGGCTGGCGTCGGGATCGCAGTGCGCTCGGCGCCAACGGTGACGTCCTCGGGCGTGGCAATACGAACCGGGTCCGCACGGTCTCCGGTCGGCGGCGCCGGTGGCGGCGGCGGGGGAGGCGCCGGCAGCCGGCCATCCTGTTGCATCTCGGCCCTGATCTCGTCGGCCGAGCGGGGATCATCGAGGATGGTCTGAAGGTCGAAGCGGGAGTCCTGGCGCGGCGCCGGCGCCATGCTCGGGTCTGGGCCAAGCAAGAGCTCGGCGTTGACGGCGCCCTCGGGGACAGCGCCCTGAAGCTCGGGCGGCAAGGGCGGGAGCTGCGGCGCGGGGATGCTGATGTCGCCGGCCGGGCCCTGCCCTTCCTGACGCGCCTGCAGAGCGGCGTTGCCGAAGCTGCCGGCGCCTCCGAGAAGGCCGCCGGTCAGACCGCCGACAAGCGCGCCCTCGGCAACGCCCTCCGTCAGGGACCGTGAGGGGTCATAGGTGGCCTTGGCAAGGGCGTTGCTGCCCATCTGCTGGCCGAACTCCTGCGTCGCTTCCTCAGCCATTGAGACGGTGGTGTCGCGGAAAGCGCGACGAAACCCGGGGATCTGCTGCGCCCATCGCTCCATGGCATTCGCGATCGGCAGCGCTTCGGTGGCGCCAAGGCCGAGACCGCCGGCGAATGCCACCCACTTCTGCGTCTCGCTCGCGCCCTTGGCCTCGGCGTTCCGGTATTCCTGTGCCGCCTGCGGCAGAGCGCCGGCGAGCGCTGTGGTCGCCGTCGCGCTGAGGCCCAGCGCCTTGCCGACGAGGCCGGTGACAGCAAACCCGATCGTGGAGCCGACGCCCTGCGGGAGCTTGCTGCCAAGGATTTCGTCGCCCTGCGCGGCGTCCGGCCGCGCCAGGCCGTTGAAATACTGCTGCACCGACCGATTGATCTCGGCGATCGACTCGCTGGCCTCTGTGGTCTGCGCGATCTTCGGGCCGACGATCGCCAGCGCGTCGGCCGCGCCGGCGGGGACCGCGACGATGCCCGCGGCCAAGCTCTCGGCGGCGTTGCGCGCGGCGCTCTGTGATTCGGGCTGGTTGGTGATGATGCGGCGCTGGGCCTTCTGCGCCTCATCGAAGCCGGCGCCGGCGCGAGCGATTTCGCGCTGCTGCGCGGCCTCGGCCTCGATCTGCTGGGTCTGCGCCAGCATCTCGGGCGTCGGCTCCATGGGCGAGCGCTGAACCGGCTGGCCGGTGCGTCGGGCCTCGGCCTCGGCGCGCAGCCGCTCGGCCTCGAACAGCGGGTTTGCCGGAGGGGTGAAGCTCTCGACCGGCGCGGCGCGGATGTCGGTGCTGATCTGCGACTGCCTGCGGATCTCGGCGGCGGCCTGTTCCTCGGCAAGGCGCTTTGCTTCGTAGCCATCCGCGCCCGACAGCATGAAGGTGTCGGCGCCGATGAGCCGGTCGATGCCGGCGCCGCCGCTGCGGGTCGGCGCGGCGTCGAGCGCCTGAACCGGAACCGGGCCGGTGTAGGGCGTCGGGCCGCTGGGCTTTACGAGTTGGCCGTTCTCGTACATCCCGGCCTGAAACGCCGGCGCGTCGACGCGGACGCGCTGGCCGTTCTGATACATGCCGGGCTGCTGGCTGGGGAGATCGTCGAAAAGGCCGCCGCTGGATGCCTGAGGAGATGACGACTGCGCGTCCGGCAGGTCGGCAAAAAGCTCGAGGCCCATCCGTGGCTCCTGTAGCTAGAGCCCTTCTGTCGAAATACCCAGGGCACGAAGCCGGTCTACCACGGCATTGCGGTCCTTGCCAGCGGCGATGGCGGCTCGGGCCTGTTCCCGCACCTGCTCGGGCGACATACCCTGCGCCCGCTGCGCGATTCCGGGGTCCAGCGCCGGCGGCGCACCGCCTGGCGCGCGCTCCTGCGCCTTGGCCGGCGGGGCCGTGGCGGGCTGAGGCACCGGCACGCCGCTTTCCTTGGCGCCGCCCATCCACTTCTCCCAGAACCACGGCTTGGCTTTTTCGGCGGCCGGCGCCGGCGGCGTAGCGGGCGCGGCCGGGCTCGGCGCGTTGGCGATTGCGCTCACAGCACCGGGCGGCGGCGCCTGAATGGTCGCAGCCATGGTCTTCAGTTCCTGGGCCTTCTTGAACGCCGCCGCAGTGGCCTCCGAGTCGATGCGGGCCAGCGCGGTGTTGTCGACCGTGCCGAACCCGCCTGGGCCCTTTGCTGCCTCGAGGCGGATCTTGCGTTCGGCTTCATAGAGCTTCTGCAGCGTGCCGGACGGGTCGGCCTTCGACTGGTTGATGAGGGCAAAGGCCTCCTTGTCGTCCTTGGCGATGCCGCGACGGACCAGCGAGTCGATGTTCTGGTCCATGGCGGTGGCGTTCTTCGGCGCCGCCGACTCGCTGACGGCCGGAGCGCCGGGGACCGGGGCGAATCGGTCATCAGGCCGCCGGCTGCCGATGCCGGTTTCCTTGGCCTTTTTCGTCGCCTCTTGGATGAACTGGAGCTGCGCGTTCGGTCGGTTCGGATAGCGCCGCTCGGCCTCGGCGATGGTCTCGCTGAGGACGCCGCGCAGGGCGGCGTCGCGCTTGATGTCGTCGGGGATTTCTTCGTTGGTGCGACGTGCCAATTCCTCGGCCTCGGCCTGCCGGCCCTGCTCGAGAAGCCTGATCGTCTCCTTGAAGAACTTGAGCTGCTGCTCCTTGACGTTGACCACGCCGGCCGCCGCCTGCTGGTTCGTGATCTGAATCCGCGCCGGCGACGTCGCGGCCTTTTCCGTCACGCCGATCTGGCGCTCCTGCGTCGACAGCGGCGCCTGGGCGGCGGTGGCTTCATTGCTGGCAATCGTGGACCCGACGCGAGACGGCGAGGTCGCGCGCTTTTCGCCGAGATCGACGGTCATGTCCTGGTTGCGGAGGTCGCCCTGCGTCGCGGTATTGTATTGGATCTTGATGTTGGCGCCCTTCGTCGCTTCGGCGACATCCGCCGCGGTGTTGGCGAGGCGGGCGTCGGCGCGCACGCGCTGAATCCGCGACGGGGCGCTTTGCAGACCCTCCTCGTAGCCGAGCGTCTCCTGCAGCAGTTTCATGTCGGCGGCGCGGCGGTCGCCGGCGGCTTTCATCGCTTCGTTGAATGCGGCGACCGCCGGGTTCGTCGTGGCATAGGACACGCCCATCAGTAGAGACCTCCCGTGCCAGACGAGACCGTTGACCTGATGGTGTTGGCGTCGCCGGCGTATTTGGAGCTGCGAAACGCATCGGCGATGGCGCCTCCGATCGCGCCGGCGGTCTGCGACATCACCTGCCCGTTGGCCGCGGCCGCGCCGCCCTGGGCCCGGCCCGTGGCTTCGTCGGTATTGGCATTGGCGCCGGTGGTGCTGCCAATGGCATTGCTGATCTGGCCGGCGGTGCTGCCATAGACGCCCGCGCGCCGCGCACCGGTGTCGGCATAGATGTTGGAGATCCGGCTGCCGACCTCGCTGGAGTTCTGCGCGAGGTTCCGGCCCAGCGCGTCGGCCGTCGATCCAACCTGCTGCCCAAGCTGCGTCTTGTTGGCGGCGACCTGACGGGCGGCGGCGGTGTCGTTGCCTGCCATGAGCGTCGCCGCCGCCATGGCCTGCTGGCGGTTCTGCTCCTGGGCCTTCAGCGCATAGTCCGACTCGACGTTCTTCAGCAGTGCCGCGGCGGTGCGGCCGGAGCCGGCTAGGCTCGAACTGCGGATCGTGTTGCCGACGACGCGCCGCTGATCCTCGAGCTGCTTGCGCTGGTAATCCGTGAGGGCGCCGGGGTTCCCGACGATCTCGCGCAGGTATGCCATGCCAGGGGCGTTGGTGTTCTGGATGCGCCGAAGCTCGGCCGTCGAGTCGTACTCGCCGGTCCGGTAGGCATCGGTCGCCTTGCCGGACCCGCGCTCGAGGTTGTCGGCGGCATCCATCGCGGCGGCCATGATGGCGTCGTAGCTGCCGTCGAAAGACCAGTCATAGTTGGCGATCTGGTCATCCTGCGCCTGCGACAGAACCTTCTTCTGTTCGAGCAGCCCCTCCTCGCGGCGCTGCTGCGCCATGGCGTTCTGGATCTGCTGCAGGCGCGCGGCTTTGTTGTTGGCGTTGGTCGCCATTTTCCCGCCGATGAGCGAGGTAGCGCCGCTGATCAGCGCCGGAGCAATTGCCGCGAATGCCATGACAGCCCCCTATCAGCCCATGATCGTGGAAAGCCGGCTGCGCCCGCCGGGCGGCGAGTAGCCTTCGTCTTCGTCCTCGCTGTCCATGCCTGACATCGCGCTCGACGGGCCGGGCGGTCCAGCGGCCGCGGCGCCGTCGCCGATGGAGTCGTTGGCCTCGCCGTCGTCGAACAGGTCGAGCAGCAGCATGATCTCGGGCCAGACCTTCTTGGCCGCCGAAAGCGCCAGAGCGTCGGCGTTCCCGAACAGCATCAGCAGCGCCTGGCCCTCCTCCTCGGAGATGCCGTCGCGGAGGCGCTTGAACATCAGCACCGTCAGCGGATTGCGGGGGTCCATCAGCCCCTTCATCTCGGGCGGCAGGCCGGCGTGAAGCTGCATCAGCTCCTCACGGATGTCGCCGCTGGGAGCGGGGCCAGGGCCGCCTGCGCTGGCCATCGGTGGGGCGCCCTGAGGCGCCGGGGCGCCTCCGTTCGGACGGGGGCTCATTCCTCCCCCCATGCTCGGCAGTCCCATGTGTCAGGCTCCCTATTCGCTGAGGATGTCGATGTCGACGCCGGCCGGCGCAGACACAGCCAGATGGATCTTCCCTGTATCACGGAATCCGGCGCGTTTCACATAGGTCTGATGAACGGAGTTGTCGTGCGACAGCGCGATGATGACTGCGTCCGCGATCTTCTCTCGGATCTCGTCGGCGAGCGTGCTGACGGCATAGGCCAGCGCTTCGGCTTGGCGCCGCCAATCCAGGCTGGGGTTAGCGATCGGCAGGGCGATCATGACGAGCTTGGTGTCGTCCATGAGATAGGCGAAGGCGCAGGCCATGCGGTTTTCGCCGTGCATCGCCCATCGGCCAATGCGCGGCATGGCGGCGCGCGGCAGCGGCTCTATGCCGACCTCGCGCCACCAGCGTTCGATGATCTCGGCCTCTGCCTCGAAATTGAACCGGGCCGCTGTGAGATCAAGCGGTTTCACGGCACAGACTGGCCTCCGCGTCGGAAAGCCGGCGCAGCCGGTCCTCATCGGCGTTCATCCGCGCCAGCCTCTGCGCGGGGCTCATGTCGTAGCCATCCTCGCACTCCGCGAAATCTGCCGAGATATGCGTCGGCGTCACCAGCAGGAAGCGCTCGGTCATCACCGGGTAGACCGCGCCGACATAGTCGTCCTCGCCGCTGCGATGATTGCTGTCGCGGACGCGGATGAACCGGCCTTCCTCGAAGACGGCGTGATAGCCGCTGACGCGCTGGCCCTTGTAGTCGAAGGTGAAGCTGCCTTTGGCCTGGCCGATCGCCGTGACCTCGCCGCCGAGCATGACGCGATCTCCGATCTTCAGCGTCTGCACCGCGCGCCAGCTTCCATCCTCGAGCATGATCTGGACGTCCTTGCCGTAGCAGAACCATTTCCCCACCTGCTCGATGACGTTCGACTTGTCGGCCCGCACGAAAGGCGCCGGCGCCGGGGCGGCGGGGGCCGGCGGCGGCGGCGCGGCCGGGGCCGGCGCGGGGTCGGGCTGGATCTGCTGAACGCGGGTCGGCTCCGTCGGCACGACGGTTGGCGGCGGCGGCGGCGGCTTCGGGTTCTCCGAGCCGGTCACGGTGAAGCCGACGTTGGCCTGCTGCGGCGTGCCCTTGGTGAGGTTGCCGGTCACCGGGTCGATGTTGCCGCCGAGGAAGGCCGCGGGCCGGGTACCGACGGTGCGCGAGGGCGCAAGAGCCGTATCGGTCTTCGTCTGCTCCTGGCCGTCATTGGTGGTGTTGAACGAGCGCTGCTGGGCCATGTTGCTATGCCTCCTCGGTCTCTCTCAGCTTCGGAAATTTGCCGATGACGATGTAATCGTATGTCACAGAATTGCCGACGCCGGGAGCCCCGGCCACGGTGAAGGCGATGCTTCCGGTGCCCTTGGTCTGCGCGATCACACGAAACGCGTCGTTGGCTGGGGTCCCGGTGCCGCTCGACGGCGTCGCGGTTGCGAAATACTCGATGGTTCCGAGATCCTGATCGAAGACCGGGCTGGCTGAGGTCGCCGCGCCTGTGATGGTGAACGTGCCGCCGAACGCGAACTTCTTGATGTCGGCCTCAAGGTCTTCCTTGAACTGCTCTCCGGCTTCCCAGGCGAGGTTGGCGGTCTTCTGCGCGCGCCCAACCGTCGTCTGCTCGGGATCTGGCAGCGCCGAGAAGCTGATGTTGCCCTGCGTCGCCTGATAGACCGGGTCCAGCAGGCCGGACGACACGACTGTCAGCAGGTAGAACTCGGCCAGCCAGTCACGCATGGCCGGCATGTCGACCTTCCAGTCGTTCACCAGCCTGGGCGGCGCCGGCGGCGTCTGCGTGACCTTGGCTCGGAGCTTATCGTCAGCCATGCCTCATCACCGCGCGATGGTGTTGCCGGCGTATTCGGCCTTCACCAGATTGACCGGCGTGTTGTCGCCGCAACTGAACTCGAAGCGGAAGGTCGAAGCTACGCCGAAGGAGCCGAATCGGATTTCCATGTCGGACTGTCCGGCGCGGCCCAGCGATCGGCGAACCCATGGGCTGAACGGTCGGCCGTCGCGGCTGCACCTGACCTGCAATTCCCCTGCTGCGGTGTTGCTGCCGAGCCCTCGCTGAACCAGCACGCGCAGCGCGGTGATTTCGAGGCGGTCGCCTTGCGTGACGATCCCGGTCCGCACCAGCCAGCGCTGAAGCTCGTCGTCGTTGCGGTGGTTGTCTTCGACGAGCTCGTAGATCTTGCCTTCGCCACCGACGAAGACGCGGTTCCAGATCGTCCAATGCGACCAGCCAGGCCAGCGCTGCGGCGTGCCGTCATTGGCGTTCCAGCCATAGAGCTCGTACCAGCGGCCGTTGGCGTAGTCGTGAAGGAGGGTCAGCCCCTTCGTGCCGTAGCTGTTGGTCGCGCGCGGCGCCTGCAGCACCATGAACTTCTGGCCGGCGAAGTGCAGCGGCTTGTCGGGGAAGCCGCCGAGCCACGCATCTTGCCAATCGTCGACGGCCTCGAGGAGACGGCCAATCTCGGTCGATTTCGTCTCGCTGGTCTGGCCGGAGCTGCGGACGAACTCGCGGAGGTTGTTCAGGGTCCAGATGGCGTTATCGGCGAACAGGATGCCGTAGGGCAGCGTGACGCCGTCGCCAACCGACCAGCGCCGGTAGAACGGGGGGTCGCCGTTCTCGACGCGCTGGAACTGCTCGATCGAATCGCTGCCGCCGATCATGATCTCGCGGAACGGGGTGACGATCATGTTGGCGATGTTGTCGGGGTTGCCGTCGGCGTTGAAGGTGTCGAGCGGATCCCACTGCTTCGGATCGCCTGGGCTCGAGTAGTAGAAGCGGCCGGAATTGACCTCGCAGGCCAGGGTATAGCCGTCAATCCACTGAACGAACGTCGCGCGCGGCGCGTTCTCGGACAGCAGTTCGCTCTGCCGCGTCCGGACTTGGATGATGGGGCCGCCGGCCGCCAGCAGCAGATCGGTCGATGTCTTGGCGAAGACGACGCGGCGGCCGCCGCTGACCGGGACGCGGGTGAGGTTGGAGACGCGGAACTGCCGATCGATCTCGTAGATGCCGCCCTTGCTGGTCGCGGCGATCAGGTTCGACCGGAAATCGTGCAGATAGACCCGGCCGTTGTCCGGCAGCGTTGCCCGCAGGACCAAGCCAGGGAACCGGGTGTGGCCGCCGAGCTCGTTGATGAACCCGTTCTCGACCGCGGCTTGATAGGCCAGCACTGATTCCGGCGCCAGGTTGCGGAACATCGGCTGGTTCAGAGGGAGCGGGGTCCATTCCATGGCGCGCGATCAGGTCGACGTGACGATGACTTCGGCGGTCCACTCGACGGTCTGTCCAGTGGCCCCGGTCACCCTCAGCTCGATTTCAGGACCGTTGGCGACGATCGCCACGCTCCATGATCCATCGGTGGCCTCGCCGGTCCTGACGACGGCCTGTGTGCCGACGCTGACCGCGCCCGGGGTCACCGCGCCATTCGCCGTCGCCGATCCTGTTGCTCCGTCGGTGATGATTTCGTTGTCGACGAAGACGCCGGTGACGTCATGCAGGCTCAGCGTTCCCGAGGTCCCGCCGTCGGCGTCGGCGATGATGCGCGCGGTCGCGCCGGACGTCTGGCCGGTCAGAATGTTGCCGACGGTGAAGTTGCCGGTCTGTGTGTCATAAGCCAGCGTGGCGGCCGCGCGCCGCCCGGTATTGGCAAACCAATAGCTCGCACGGTTCACGCCGTTCCTCTGCCTGCCGAGAACCTTGGCCTCGATCAGCACCATCTGGCCGGACTCCAGCGCGATCGCCCAGGCCTTGGTCGCGGCATTGCCGGTGGTCAGTCCGAAAGACGAGCCGGCATCGGTGGTCTTCCGGCGCAGCCAATGCGTCGCCGCCCCGGTCACAGTCGTAGCCGCGTCCTCGCGGCAATCCAGGCTGATGACGTTGTTCAGCGGAGAGGTCAGGACGATGTCGACATCGGCCAATTCGGCGCCGTCGAAGATGACGTTCTCGAGCGTGCCGGACAGCCGGATCTCGCCGCCCTGGAAGCGGCCTCCGCGCTGGGTGAATCCGACAACGGTGTTGCTGCTGCTGACCGGCGTGCCGTCCTTGATGTCGGTGTTGATGGTGTTGCCGTCGAACGTCGGGTTGATCAGCATGACGGACCGCGCGCCTTCCTGCCTGTACGCGGTGCCGGTGTTGTCGATGAAGCTGATGTTCTCGAAGATGCTGAAGCCGCAGGTGGCGTCGACGCGCTTCATCTCGATGCCGACAGTCGAGCAGAGCTCGACGCGGCCGCCAACCCACCGGTTCGACAAGAAGGCCTCGCCGCCGCCGCCGGCGCCGGCGTTGAGGTCGCCGTGGAGTTTGGCGCCGCTGACGCAATCCGAGACGCTCAGCGAGCGCCAGTCGCCGCGCTCGCCGCCGCGGAGATAGAGCCCGCTCTCGAACCTCTTGAAGACGACGTTCTCGAAAATCGTCTCGTCAGCGGCGACGGCGAACAGCCCGACGGAATTTGCCTCCTGGGAGACGCCATCGACCGTGAGCCCGGCCATGCCGCATCTGATGCCGCCAAGCGAGACGATCGGCGTAGCCTCAGTCGACACCAAGAACGTCGCGCCGTCGCCCTCGCCTTCGACGACGACGCCTTCGGGGATGACGAAGTCCAGAAAATCGAATGTGCCAGGCGGCAGCCTGACGACGCCGCCGCCCTGCGCGCCGGCGGCGCCGATCGCGGTAACCAGCGTGGCGTTGTTGGTCGCCGAGCTCGCGCCGGTCTCGCCGGTCTCGAGGAAGTCGCCGAAATCCTGGGCGTAGATCGTCCGCGAGAGATGGATGGCCAGCGAGGTCGCCTGGATCGCGCCCTGCGGCGTCACGACGGCGTCGTCGGCGTTCTCGTTGTCGAGCGTGGTTAGCGGCGGCCGGATGGTTCCGGTGGTGTCGATGTTGTCGATGTTGATGGTGAAGGCCTGCGCGACGTAGCAGGGCGCCCTCAGCTTGCCGTAGCTCTGCTGATCCTCGACCAGTGTCAGCAGAACCTGCGGGTTGTCGGCCGGAACCGTCATGGCCTCGTTGAGGAACAGATCGGCGAGCGTCGTCGATCCGGCGCGGTAGACAGTCAGCGTCGCGCCGGCGTAGCCCGGGCGCCAGGTGTCGAAGTCGGCAAGACGGGTGACCGGCATCAGAGCGTCCTCAGTTCCTCGATACAGAAATCGACGGACGACGAGCCGCCGAACTTGCGACTGCTGCTGTCGCCGTTGATGAAGACCGCCGCGCTGCTTCCGCCGCAGCGCAGGCTGTAGCCGCGCGTCGCGGTATCGACGGCGTCGATGATCGTGAAGAACTCGACGGTGTCATAGAAGAACGCACTGACCGTTTTGCGCCCGATGGCGAAAGTGTTGGTCAGAGCATCTCTGAACACAGCGGCGAAAACAGTCTGCGCCACCGCGCTATAGACCGGTATTGAGACGCTGATCTTGATTTTCGATGACGCATATTTGGGGGTGAACGCCGGGATGTCGGCAACGATCGTGGTGTTCGCAGTGGTCGGCAAGACATCGGTGAGCGGGACGCCGAATGCCGTCGGCCCGTATGCGAGGTTTCGCACTCGGATACTGCCGAAGTAGTTGATATACAGCGCATCTTGCATGCTGCTGAGGTCGCTGGCCAGGGCGACGAGATCAGCGGCTTCCGTGATGCCGACGTTCCGCCTCGCCTGCGTTTTCTGCGATGCGTTGAACAGAGAGGTCTGGCTGACATCGGCGCGGACGACGCCGGATTGCCATGTCGTGCCGTTGAAATCCCACTGCTGGCTGGTGGCGGTCAGCCATGCCTGCCAGCCCGCCGCGGCGACCTCGAAGGTCCACGCCGATCCGTTCCACGTCGCGATCTTTTCGCTGTGCGTCAGCCAGGCGCCGGAGCCCGGGGTCTTGACGAGATAGGAGTTGCCGGACGTCGGTGATGCCGGAGGCGCGCTCTGGTAGTCGATGGCGACACGGCGCTGCGTCTGGATCTGCCCGAGCGACGCGGCGGCCTGCAGCGCCGATGCGGCTGCGGCCGATGCCGATGCGGCGGCGGCCTCGGCTGCTTGGCCCTGGAATACCAACGCCAGATTGCCGGCGGCGAGGTCGGTCGCGATCGACCCGGATGTGTTGAAGGTGTTGGTCGCAATGTAGATCGACAGGCCGACCGGGTCTCGGACGAAGGTGTTGACGATCAGCAGCGCGCCGGGCGACCAGTTTCCGCCCCAGCTTGCCGCCGGCATGATGATGCCGGTATCGACGGAGGCGACGGATAGGCCGCTGACCTCCGCGATCAGGGGGACGTCGTAGTAGACCGGGGCGGCGAACTTGCCTTCGGCGTCGAGCGTCTGCGGGTTCGACAGCGTCGCCGGGCCCAGCGGGTTTGCGTAGAGCGGCGCCAGCGTGGCGGTTTTCAGCCCGTTGATGTCGACGGTGTAGAAGCGGACGAGCGCGCCGATGTAGAGCGGGTTGGCGAGCTGGAAGTCGGGGATCGCCGAGCGAAACGTCATGCCAGGTAGCCTCCGAATCGGCCGGACGGGATGCGATACGAGTCGTAGCTGTCGCTCAGCGCCGAGTCGGCTTCATAGTCGTCGATGCCATAGCTCTGAACGATGGGCGGTGTCGTCTGATGCTCTTGGTTCTCGAAGGCATCGAGGTCGACCTTCAGCTCGGCGGCTTGGCGCTCCCACAGCGCAATCTGAGTGGCGCTCTGCTTGTTGATGGGCCCGCTGCCCAGCGCCGACGCAAGCTTCAGGATGACCCACTGCTGCCATGCTGTGCGGACGCCGGTGATGGTCGTTCCGTTGGGCCGGGCGCCGCTGACGCCCGCAGGGGATAGATCCGGCGACGCCGCCTGGAAGTCCAGCAGGAGCTTGTAGATCTGCGTTTCGGCCGCCGGCAGCGTCGGCCACGTCACGAGACGTTGGCCGACGGCAAGGCGATCGATCCAGATCATGCGAGGGACGCCGACCTCGTCGGGGCTGCCGACGGAGTTGATCATCTCGCGCCGCACGATGGGGACCGGCAGAGACCGCGGCTGCGGTCCAGGCCACAGCATCTGGCATCCGGTCGGGAAACTGATGCCGCCCGACGGGAAACTGTCGCCCATGATCGTGGCGAGGCTGTAGTCGCGCTGGCCGGGCGTCAGCGTGAGCTCGACGGTAGCCGGCCGCAGGAAGAACACATCGCGCAGCCCGGCGTTGCTGGCCATGACGAGATCCAGCCAGAACAGCGCCTCGCGGAGCTGCTCGCCATCCGGCGCGGTCTCCGACGTCGGGAACTCGCCGATCATGCGAAGCGCGCGGGCGCATAGCTCCCTGGAATCCAGCGTCCGCGCCATGTTGGTGATCCTCCGCTGCGGTGTCGATCAGAGCGCCCAGGCGCCGGTGTCCAGCGAACTGTCATGCTCCGGCGCCGGCGTGAACTCGTCGATCCCGAGGCCGGGCTCGGCGCCGATGTTCTTGCGCTGCTTCTCCTCGGTCTTCGCGATGAGAAACTCGATCATGGCGTCGCGGTCGCGGCTGTCCTTGAAGCGCTCGCCGCCCTCGATCGCCAGCACGCGGGCTTTGAGCGCCGGCGTATGGAGCTCGGACATCAGCGCGACGGTCTGGTCGCGCTCGAGCTTGAATTTCTGGCCGGCCTCCATCTCATGGGGCTGCTTCGGCGCCATGCTGAACGGCATCGGGGTGCCGTGCTCGTCGGTGCGCTTGAAGGCGTCGGGGTGCCGCAGGAACTTCAGCGCGACATGGGCCGGCATGGCGGTCGGCTCGCCGCGAGTGAACTTCACCTGCCTCAGCGTGCCGTCGATGATGACGTCATGATAGCGGGGCTCGGAGACGGCCGAGAGATCCACGACGAACCAGCGGTCGGCGCGGGCCACGGCCTCGGCCTCGAGGCGCCTGCGTTCGAGATCGGCGGCCTCGTCGCGCTCGGACTGCTCGATCGCGGCAAGCTCGGCGGCGCGCTGCTGGCGCACGCGCTCGGCGGTTTCGGCTTCCTCGCGGCGAAGCTGCTCGATCTGCGCTTCCTGCTCCGGGGTGGGGAAGGTCTGGGCCGGCGCCTGGGGCGCCTGCGAAGCGGTCTGGGCCGTCTGCGGCGGCGAAGCGGGGGCGGTGCTGGCCGGCGTGGCGGGCCGGGTCATCGTAGCGGTCCTCATCGTGGTGAGCCTTTCGTGTCGTCGTCGGTTGCTGGGCTTCATAGCGTTACGCGAAAAAGGCCGGCGCTGCTAGAACGCCGGCCCCTCTCCGCTCTGGCGTCGGTGACGACTTACGCCGCCAGGCGAACCGGAAGGGTGACGAAGCCCTTGGCCGAAACCGTGGACGCCGACAGCAGATAGGCGAGCTGAGAACCAGCGCGCGAGACGTTCTGCTCGGGGACGAGGTCGCCGGCGTTGGCCGAGTCCTGAACCCTGAGATCGGCGCCGAGCGTCGCGGTGACGACGAGCGAGGCCTTGACCAGACCGGCGGTCGCCAGCGACGCCGCGGCGATGAAGCCGGTGTTGGCGCCGACGATACCGAGGCTCAGCGTACGCGACGCCTCGGCGGCGGTGACGCGGATCAGCGGGCTGGGCTGCACCGCGGCGTTGGCCGGCAGGATGATGCCGGTGGCCTTCTCGACGTTGGCGGTGGCGTCGGCGATCGAGAACGGGATGACATAGTCATGCGACCTGGCATCCGTATCGATGTCGATCTCGTTGGGGCCCGACGGCGTCACGCCCAGCGCGGTGCGGAACTGGCCGCCCGGCGCCTGGATGTAGAGATCCACGGTCGGGACCTGATCGTCGATCAGGAACGAGATGAGCCCGCGAACCGGGGTCAGCGGGTTCGCGATGACGAGCTGCGTCGACGGCGAGGAGATCACCTGCAGATCGGGCGAGCCCGGCTTGCAGACGATGACCCTGCCGCCAGCGGCGATGATCGCCTCGCCGGTCGCGGCGCTGCGAAGCTGGATGGAAATCTTCTTGAAGCCCATGGGGGCATTCCTTCTCGATGATCGTGGATCGGAAAGCGGCAGAGGGCGATGACCGCCCCCTGCCTGGGATCATCAGGCCGCCGCGGCGGTCTTCAGCGCGATGGTGCCGAAGTCCTGGCGCGTGCCGCCGTCGTAGATCGAGTTGAACTGCGGCTTCAGCATGCCGAGCTTGCGCCCCATGCCGATGCCCGGGCGGTTGCCGTAGTCGGTCAGGGTCGACTCCCGCCAGAAGACGTCGCCGATCGTGGCGATGCCGCCGGCCTGCGCGCCGAGATACATCGCCTGCGCGCCCTCGACGGTGCCGGCCGCGCCCCACTTCGAACCGGAGGCGAGACCGCCGGTGTTGAAGACCTTGTTGTGGGCGTAGATGATCGTGCCGTCGATCGTCGCCATGGCGCCGGTGAACAGCTTGTTCTGGTCGCCGGGCTTGTCGGCGGTCCGCAGGATGGTCTGGTACGTCGGGTCGAGAAGCAGATCCTTCTTCTGCCAGGGATGGATCAGGCAGACGAAGTATTCGCGCCCGCCGCCACGAATCGGCCGCAGGCGCTTCTGCATGGCCATGGCGTTGGCGCGCACGACGGTCGCCCAGGAGAACTTGTCCGACGTCGTCAGCGAGGCCTCGGACGTCGCCGAGCCGGCATGCATGATGCGGTTCGAGGACGCCGCGACGACGTCGGCGGCGAAGGACAGCGACGGCAGCTGCGAGGTCGGGCGCGTCGCGCCGTTGGTCTGCAGCGTGAACGCCCGGCCCGACAGCATCAGGAACATCAGCTCGTCGAGCTTGTCCGACAGCCAGAACGCCAGCTTCTCCTTGCCGGTCGTCCGGAAGCGGATGACGGTGGCCTGCTCCGACATCTCGCCCTTCGACTTCACGCCGTGGCGGATCTGGTCGATGCGGATGGTCTGGGCATCGTTGATCATCGCCTCCTCGTTGCCGTCGAGCTGGTTGTCGCCGACGACACCGTCGCCCTGCAGATCCTGAACGAGCTGCATCACGCATTCCTGGCCGCGCTCGGTCTCGGTGAGCTTGGTCACGCGCTGGATGACGCTGTTCATGTCACTGTCCGACTTCCCGATAAACCCATTCGAGAAGAAGAACGATTTGTCGCGACCGGCCTGCCAGGTGTCGGCAGCCCAAAGGCGCTTCTGTGCGGCGGTGAGTGCGCCGAAGTCGGTAACGGCCATCATGGCCCCCTATATCCAAGGGGTGATGCCGAGGAGCCTTGCTTAGGGCGTGACGCCCATCAGCTTGTGTCGCATCGTGGTCGGCAGGGCGGCGATCTCCTCATCGGACATCCCCTCGATCGTCGCCTCGGTGGGGGCGTCATCGACGCCGCCGCTGCGGTTGAGGTTCGCCAGATTCGGCGGGAAATCGCTCTGCATCTCCAGTTTTGCACGCCGCTGCTCGACGGTCGGCTGATTGCCAGTCGTCGGCTTCGGCGCAGGCTGTCCGTTCGGCTTCGGGATCGCCTTCCCGCTCAGGTTCGACCAGTGCTGCGCTTGCTGCTGGGCCCTTTGGCCGCACATCTCGCGAAACAGCAGCAGCTCCTCGGAGTTGGGCTTGATCACCGTGATGCCTTGAGCGGCGAGCTCGGAGCGAACGGTCGCGACGAACCCATCGAGATAGGCATCGGGGATCAGCTCCATGAACGGCTCGTAAGCCGCTTCGATTCGCTGGGTCTCCCGCTGGAAAGTCAGATCCGCTACGGCCGGCGCCGGGGCTGGCTGAACCCGCTGCGACGCCTTGGCGACGATCTCGTCCTCGCGGATGCGGTCGATCTGGACCTGCAGTGCTTGCTCCTGCTGCTTCAGCTCCGAATAGGTCATGAGACCGTCATCGAATTTCTGAGCGAGAGCCGTGATCTGCTGGTTCAGGTCGGCGATCTGAGGGTTGATCGTCGGCTGCGTCGGCGGGGCCTGGGATTTGAGCGCGAGGTTCTCGCCGGCGAGACGGGCAACTTCCGCTTGGAGGTCGCGCTTCTCGGTATAGACCTGCTGAAACCGCTCGATCGGAACCATCTTCGGCTTGCCGGGCTTCGGCGTGCCGTCGGGATTCTTCTCCTGCTCGACCGGCGGCTGACCGCCGGCATCGGCATCGGCCTGTGTCTGGCCCTCGATTGGCGCGGCACCTGAGCCGGACTCCTCGGCTTCAACGGCCTGGCGCAGCGCAATAAGGGCGAGATCGTCGACATCGGCGTCGTCGGGGTTAGGGGCGCTGGGTTGTGCCGGCGCCGGATCGGCGCTTGCGGTGACCAGCTTGTCCTTGTCGACGTCTTCCGTGCCGGGACCGTTACCGTGTCCCTCCAAAAACCCGGTGGACATAGTCTCTCCTATTGTGCGCTGGATCAGCGGAAACGCCCATCAAAACCGGAGCCGGCGGCGCTCCTTGAACTGGTTTGCTTCGATACTATGCGCCTCGAAGCGACGGCGAATGACTACCTGCATACCGGAGACTGCCGGGTGTCGCAATGGGCCTGCTCGCCCGCGCGCTCGCGACCGTGCGCGCACGCGTAGCAAGCGTCATGCCACGGCCAAGAAAAAGCCCGGCTGGTGAGACCGGGCTGAAGTTTAGGGAGGAAACGCCCAAGGAGGGCAATGTCGAAACCCAAGACGCCTCGACAGGCCTTTCGTACCAGCGCGCGCAGCAGCAGTCAATGCGGGCGGCCGCTGGGCTTCTGGCCCTTGGCCTTCTTGAAGGTCTGCGATTCCTTTGCCGCCAGGACCTGAACGTTCAGCAGATGCCACTGCTGATACGCCATCTCGAGCCGCTCCAGCCAGCTTTCCTTGCCAGACAGCAGGACGTCCGAAAACGTCAGCTCGTCCTCGCTCTCGCCGATCGACCATTCCAGGCGAAACTGGATGTCGCCGTCCTTGTCCATCCACACGACGTTGAAGCGGGCATACTCGCTCTGGGTCGCCAGCAGATGCGGCAGCACGCCGGGGTGCGTGAACACGATCAGCCAGGCGCCGTCATGCGCGATCTCGCGGTTGGCGGAATCGACGATGTCGCGGGCGAATTGGGTCTGCATGACCTCGAGCTCCGGCGAGCCGGGGTTGTGGTCGACGAAGCCGCCGTTGTCGCGCTGGATCACGGCGTAATGCTGGCCGTTGCCGCCGTCTTCCTCGGCATAGCCGATGAAGGCCCGCAGCAAGTCAGCGGTCATCAGGGTGTCGTCGTCGAGCTTGTGTCCCATGGGGTGCGGTCCCTTTCGTGAAAAACCCCGCGCCGGGGCGGCACGGGGCAATCAGGCCTTTCCGGCAAACTGACCGGTCATGCTTACTGCGCGGCGGTGATGGCGTCCATGATCTCGCCCTTCGTCGCCGTCTCGTCGACCTCGATGCCGCGGCGCTTGGCCTCGTCGACGAGCTCGGCCTTCTTCAGGCCGGCGAGGTAGCGCTCGTCGCGCTCCTTGACGATCGCGAGCAGACCGGCCTTGTCGAGATCGGCGGCGATGTCCTCGCCTTCGAGGTACGCCTCGAGTTCCGCCTTGGTCCGCTTGGAGAACCGCTCCCAGCCCTCGCCCTGGCCGTCGGCGGCCGGCGGCGGGACGGTGTTGGGATCGGTCACATCGGCCTGACCCAGGACGGTCGTGCCGACGCCGGCGTCGGGGTTCTCCGGCCCGCCCTGGCCGTCGGCGGGCTCGCGCTTCAGGATCTCCGCGATGCGGGTGTCGAGATCCGGAACGCGGCTGAGGCTCTGCGGCCTGGACAGCGCGACGATGACTTCGAGCAGCTTGGACGCCGTCATCATCTTGAGGGCGATCAGAGCGCTCTCGCTCCACCCATCCGGCTCGACCGCAGCGATGTGGTCGTAGGCGCCCAGCGCCGGGTGCTCGACGTCGCTGAGGCGCTGCTTGGCGATGACGACGGCGGGGCTGTCGTCATGGATCGACATGATGACCTCGCGGCCGGCGTCGAGCTCCGTGGGGAAATCGGGCCGGCCGAGTTGCGTGATGATGAGCGGCATCTCGCGCTCGAGGCTGATGATTTTGAACGTCCGGGTCATAAGGCGGTCCTTCTCGGGTTATCCGGCCACGGCGACCGGGGGAGGGGCTTGCGGCGGCCCGCCGGGCGGCGGGAGCGGCTGCGGCGGCGCCCCGGGCGGGACGATGCCTTCCATGCCGGGCAGCCCCATCATGGGCGGCGCCGGCATGCCTGCAGCCTGGATACCCAGCGGAGCGCCGACAACCTGCTGCCAGCGCTTGGTCCATTCGTCCTTGCGGGACAGCGACGACGCATTGATGATGAGGTCGGCGAACGCCGCGATGTTGCCGCCCAGGCTCGGCGCCAGCTTTTCCAGCAGGCTCATCATCTCCTCGAACTGCGCGCCCTGGAACGATGCCGACAGCGGCGTCTCGTCCACGGACACCGCGTATTTGCCGAGCGAGATGTCGTTGATCATCCGCTTCACGACGGAGCCGCCGGGCGCGACGGGCTCCATGACGAGCTTGTTGATCTCGAGCATCGCGATCTTGCCGTCCTCGCCCAGGATGCGGAAGATCCGCGGCTCGCTGTAGTGGCGCTGGAAGATCGTGACGTCCTGCTCTCCGAGCTTCAGCTTCGAGAATTTCAGGTTGTCCATGTAGAGCTGGATCGAAATGACGGCCTGACGCTGGCGGGCCTCGAGCGCCTTGCCCGATGCGCTGCTGTTCGGGACGTCGCCCAGCGCGGACTCGTTGACGCCGCTGATCTGCCGGATGTCGTCGTTGGCCATCTTCTCCAGCCGCTCATGATTGGCGGTGGAGACGACGGGCTGAATCTGCTTCGGCTCTTTCTCGCCCTTCCAGCGGAGCTTGACGCCCGGGGTCGAGCCATAGCGCTCGAGCTTGGCTTCCTCGCTGGGCCGCATTGAGCTTTCATGCACCATCCAGCCGCTGTTGGCGGCCTTGGACATGATCTCGACCTCGATGCTGCGGCGCTTGTTGACCTCGCGCTGCGGGTCGATCAGATCCTCGACGACGCCACGGGTCACGCCGCGCCGGAAGTAGGGGAAGTAGCCGGTCAGCGTGAACTTCTCGTAGGGCGATTCCTTGTCGTGGACGATCATGTCGCCGATCGTCGTGGTGATGTAGGGCACGCGGACCCGCCGGCGCTGGATCATCACCGGGTTGCCGACGGACTCGGCGTAGAGCGCGATTTTCTGGATACGGTCTTGGTTCCAGTCGCGCGGCAGAACCTTCCGATCGCCGGTCTCGAGGTCGATGAAGACGTTGCGCTCCTCGGAGACGTAATGCTCCATCTGGCAGATGCGGATGCTCTTGCGCCTGGTGTCGACGAAGTCGCCCATGTTGGCGTAGAAGTTGTCCCACCAGTCGTTGTAGCCGCCCTCGCGCTGGCCGAAGAAGCGGACCGGCGTGGTGACGTTGTCGATGACCATCGTGGTCACCGGCGACAGCGGGGTCTGGCCGTTGACGAAAGGCCTGATCAGCTCGGCGATCTTGCGGCCGAACCCATGCTCGATTTCGTCGATCGACGTGAATTTGCTCTCGAAGACGTGGCTGGCCGACTCGTTGATGTCGTAGGTATTGCAGTCGGGGTCGACGAAAACCTCGAAGGGGTCGGCGCTCTCCCGCTTGATCTCGCCGAGGTCGTTGTTCTCGAAGTCCAACGTGGTGCGGTACCAGCCGCGGCCGCCGATCAGGCCGTCCATGAAGACCGCGGCGTCGACATAGTCCTGGTGGTTCATCGTGGCGACTTGCTTCTCCAGTTGGGTCAGCACGGTCGCGGTTTCCTCGGACGACACCGCGTCGTTGCCGGGCAGGAACTTGATGTCGGTCTTGTTGGCGCGCTGGTAGCCCAGCATCAGCCGCACGATCGGGTTGATCTTGTTCAGGGTCAGCGCGACGCGGCGGTTCCGCCGCAGCATGTCGCGGATCTCCTGGGCGTAGTGCCGGCTTTCCATGAAATCCACCGACATGGTCGCGATCTCGGCCCAACGGTTGTGAGCCCACATCGCGCGCTGCCACCGCTCGGCGACGAGCATGACGCGCCGGTAATCCTGAACCGGGATGATGTTGCGGGGGACAGCACCGTATTTCATCGCGTTCCTCGAGGAGCTCTACGGCTTGCGCTTCACGACGAAGCCCGCGGCGCTGTCAATCCAGAACCCCTTGCTGACGGTTCCGGCGGGCGCGGTGCCGGCGCCTTCGAGCAGGCCTGGCGCCGCGATGTTGTTCTCGCTGACCGAAAGCATCTGCTGTTCGGTGCCATCGGCCAGCCTGCGGATCAGCATGTCGATCTGCTTGGCCGATTCGGTGTGGACGCCAGGGGTCCGGCAGCCGACCTGAACGACCTTCTGCAGCGCAGCAGCCGAGCCGGTGATCGTCAGGCCCTTCTGGTTGCCGCCGTAGACCGCAAGCCGCACGATGGCGTCGGCGATGGTCATGTCGCCCTCGATCAGGCAGCTATCCAGCACGAACTCGCCGGCGGCGACCACGATGCTCTCTGCTCCGGACCCAATACCGGTGCCGAAGACGTTGTTCAGCGAGCCGCTGTCGTGAACGATCTTGCGGTTGTAGACCGACCAGGCATTCGGCCCGATGGTGCAGCGCGCGGTGTCATCGGTGATGTGAAGACCGATGTGCCCGGGGTGCGCGAAGCCGTAGCCCTCGGCGAAGTTCATGCCGCAGGTGACGGACGAGCATTGCGCCAGGACAATGCCCTTGGTCCGGTTGTTCGAGAAGTTGGCGGTGACGATCGTGCCGTCGGAGTTGAAGACGTTGATGCCGGCGCCCCGGCGCCAGGACAGCGGCGGGTTCAGGCGCGCGCCGGTGGTGTAGGTTCCGGAGAACACTGAGCCGACCAGATCAACCTGTGTCGCATTGACGGCGCGGATCGGATAGACGCCGCCGGCATTGACCAAGCCGGAGAAGCTGGCGCCGGTCTCGCCGACCGGCGGGGCGAAGATGCAGCGGTAGCCGTCGAGCAGATCGGTGACGGCGATGCCGCTGCCGCTCGGCGACAGCGTGACGCGGATCTCGCCACTGCCGTTGTTGGCCGCCGCGGTGACGTTGAAGAACCGACTGGACAGGCCGAAGATGATGATCGGCATGCGGTTGGCATCGACCTCGGCGGGATCGAAGACGTTGCGGTGGTCGATGTCGGTGTGGTTGTCCAGCACGTTCGACGTGATCTTCAGCCGGCTGCTGCCGTCGGTGGAAATCCCGGTGCCGAAGCCGACGATGAGGTTGTTGGCGACGATCGAGTCGGTGCCGTTGCCGGCGCTTGCCCCGGTGGTGCCGTCGCCGATGGTCACCCCGACGCCCTGCATGCCCTCGATGACGGCCATGCACTTCGCATAGGTGTTGAGGGCGCCGGCGGTGTAGAGGCCGTTGCCGATGACGGCGCAGCCCTGCAGCGAGGCATTGCGGCGCAGGCGCACCGTGGCGGCCGCCGTCGGCACGAACGAATAGGGAACATTGTTGAAGGCCAGACCGGGCTGATAACCGCCTGGGTTGAGCCGGCCGACGAGATCGACGTTGGCCGGGATCAGGATGTCGTTGGAGTGGAAGATCGGGCGCGGAGTGCGCTCGACCACACCGCCGCCGGCTGCCGCCACCTGCTGCAGGGCGGCGTTCATGCGTGCGGAGTCGTCGCTGGACCCGCGCCCGATCGCGGGGTCGATGTCATCGAGATGCACATAGCCGCGGCCAAGGCGGGCGCCGGCGTCGAACATCAGGGGCGAGGAGTTCATCGGCATCAGACAGCGGCCCCGATGTCGCGGAGATACTGGCACATGATGTCGTCGAACGCCGCGGCCTCGGCGTCGGTGAAGGCCGATCCGGCATGGCCGAGCTGGACCTGACGAGTCGAGTAAGGCGCCAGACCGTTGGCGCGGAAATACTCGATCGCGCCGCAGAGGCCAGCCGAGGCATTGGGCGCCGTGGCGACTTGCCGTCCGTTCTGGAACAGCAGGTTGTTGGCGCCGTCGCGGCGGATCGACGAGATCCGCTCCGGCCCGGTCGCCGCGACGCCGGCGACTGCCGATGTCGTGCTGATCCCGCCCGTCGGTGTCGACGAGCCGCGGACCTTGGCGCGGTTGCCGACGGCGCCGATATCCCAGCCGGTGTTCGCGCTGACCGCGGAGACGAAGGCGCCGATGTGCGCGGAGTTCTGCTGCATCAGCAGCCCAGGCGGCAGCGCTGAGGGGTCATAGCCGGTGGAGTAGAACCCGGTGCTGGCATCGGACGTCGCGCCGCGATCGACCTCGGGCGTGATGGTGCCGTTGACGGTGAGGTTGTAGGCGTTCTGCTTCCAGTTCTGCAGCAGAGCGGTGCCGTTGGGCGCGGCCAGCACATGCAGCATGTCGAGCTTGGCCCAGGCGTTGGACTGGATCAGCCAGTTGATGGTGCGGTTGACCAGCTTGGCTCGAGCCGCCGTCGGCGAGCCGAACCGGTTCAGCAGGTCCATGCTCTCCTGAATCAGGTCCGGCTCGACGATCAGGTAGAGCGGCATTGGTCAGCACTCCTTGCAGGAGAAAGCCTGCCCGGTCACAGCGCCGAAGATCCGAACGGCTTTGCTGGTGGCGAAGTTCTCGACGCTCTCGTAGAGCGCTCCAGGCGGAACGCGGTTCGAGCCGGCGCCTGCGGTTGCCGAGCCGCCGGTGTCGTTGAACCAGAGGTCGGACGTGCTGAGGTTCTGGATCGACCACGCCCGCCGATCGTCGTTGACGGCAAGGAGCTGCTGGTCTTGGCCGCCGTTGGTGATCGTGCCGGAACGATCGGTGAAATCCGCTGCCATGGCGCGGGCCTCCGCTGTGGTGGTGACGAAGGCTTACGGGGTCAGCTTCTTCCAGTTCGCCGAGGCCGTGCCGACCGCGATGTAGAAGTCGGAGTTGGCGGTGTCGAAACAGTGCTGGCCGATGAAGCTCGGCACGACGTTGTTGGTCGGGTTGCCGGGGAAGGTCACATAGACCAGAAGGCGCGCGATGTCGGCGCCGCTGGTGTGCCAGGCGCTGCCGAAGATGCTGTCGTAATTGGCCTGCGAGAAGGGCATGAGACGTGGCTCCTGAGTGCGGTGGCGATAGGGATGATTATCAGAGGGTCGCGACGTCGTCACCGCTCTCCATAGCAGACGATTGCAGCTCCCGCATCCACTTCGGAGTGTCATCGAGATCGATGGGCTCGGGGAAGGTCAGCGCGAGGTCGGGATCGTTGATGCGGGCAAGGCCGTCGAGCATGTCGTCGTGCATCAGGACCGGGAACGGCGTGTATTCCTCCTCGATGAAGATCTTGATGAGGTTCTGCGCCTGGCCCTCGTAGTTGTGGCGCACCACGCCTGTTGCCGGCAGCAGGATGCGGCCCTGCTCGAACACCGGAACCAGCGACTTGATCCGGTCTTCCTTGGCAATGCCGCCGCCGAGTTCTGTAATATCGAAACGGTAGTTCTCGTGATCCATGACGTATTTCATATGCTCGATGTCGGCCTGCAGACCGTATTCCTCGTATCCGACGCGCATAGGCCTGTATTTCCTGTGCAGCGTGAATAGCATTTTAGTGCGATCGCCGAGGTTCATGCGGTCGCGAACGACGTCGATGACATAAAACTTCTTGTCGCCGCCCAATCCGATGACCCACATCGTTGTATAGTCGCTGGACTTCTTTTTCTTCGATGCCGGGTCAACCAGCAGGATGATGTTGAGGTTGTGGAGCGCCGTCGCCGGCCAATACCGCAGCCACTCCGGCTTGAAGCCTTGGGCCTTGTCGGCGGTGGGGTTCAGCAGCATCTGCGCTCCGAAGACGTAGGGGCCCTGCAGCAGGCGCTGCTCGGCGAGGAAGTCGGGATCGACCAGCACAGCCTTCGACCAGTCCTCGCTGCCGTCGCTGGTGCATGGGTGCAGCCTGGGCGGGATACCGCGCTCCATCATGGTGGCATAGGTGTCGAACAGCGCATAGCGGGTGCCGATGTATCGGGCGACGCCGCCGGGCGTTCCGAGGTTCAGCGACAGCGCCCACGAATCGGTGACCTTGTGGATCATGTCGGGGTTGGTCACCGCGTCCTTGGTGATCATGTCGTCGTAGACCCGGATGAAATAGTGCTTGCCGGTCGGCATGGCGTCGATCGCGCCCCAGGCCTCGACAGTGGCCTCCTTGGGGTTGGTCTTGCGCTTGACGATGAGGCCGTCGTCCTCCGACCACTTCGGGCTTTCCTTGCCTGGCTTCTGCCAGAGGATATCGGGGAACAGCGCGATCAGATCCTCGTTGGTCTCGAACTCGTATTTGATCTGGCGCAGGAAGCTCTTGGCCGTCGGCCGGTTGAAGCTGAAGATCCCGATCGTGACCTCGCGGCCGTCATAGCGCGGCTCCGGCTCCTCGCCATGGCTGGCCAGGATGTCCTGCATCGACTGCGCGAAGGTGATGATGGTCGACTTGTAGTGGAACCGGGCCCAGAGATCGAGGTAGCCGTTGGGCTCCTGGGCGACCTCGCGGCAGCGGGCAAACAGCCACGGCCGGTCGATGTCGCGGCGCTTGCAGAGCACCACCAGCAGATAGAACAGGTCGTTGCGGGCAAGCCAGCGCTTGGCCTTCCAGAGGATCGCCGGGCCGGCCTTCGCCGCCGCCGACAGGAACGCGCCGTAGAACGCGACTGATTCGTCACGGGTCTGCGGCAGCATCTCCATGGTCATCTGGAGCGGCTGCGGGCTGCTCGATGACGTGGATGGGCTCTGCATTGGCGCGTGCGCTCCTGAAGGCTGACACCAGTTCGGCCTCAGCCTGGGCCGGCGTCATGTTGAACACGTTCTGGATCAGCGTGGTGTTGCCGGCCTTGTCCTTGTCGCTGTCGGCCGGCGCGGTCAGCCGCAGGATCTCGAGGATCTTGTTCAGGGCCGGCTGCTTCGGGTGGAACTTGATCTTGATGGCGCCCTCGAGCGTGATCTCCACCTGCTGGATGGCGAGCGCGGTGTCGTCGTCCAGCTTATCGCTGTCGATGAACCGGCCTTTGTGGCTGACGATCTCGCGGACGATCATGACCTCGCCGCCGTCGGCATAGTCCTCCTCGCGCCTGATGTCGTTGCGCCAGGACATCGCCTTGCGGATGTCGCTGAATGCGATCGCGGCTAGGTTCTTCAGCGCCCGCTCTCGATCGATGCCGGCGGCGTGCATCTGCGGCTGCATCAGGAACCGCACGCGGGCCTTCAGGTTCGGCTTGTTCGCCGCGGCCTTGGCGTTCTTCCGGTCTGGGCTGTAGCCGGCCTTCACATAGGCATCGTAGACGCCCATGGGCTCGGCGAGGTTGCGGGCGAACTGCTCCTGCCGGGCGTCGCGCATCGGGGTGGATGGATCATATGGAGCCATGAGGGGTGCGCCGGGGTGCGGGAAATACCCCTTCCATACCCCACAAGCCCCTGAAAAGGAAAGAGCGCCGCAAATTATGCAGCGCCCGCAATGAGATAGGCCTGGGGTGAACAGGGGTGCGGCCTATACCCCTTTCGCCACTCTCAGCGTCGTGAACGCGGTTCCGGTCTGAGAAAGGATCTGACGGGCGGTATCGCTGTCGTCCATGACCTCGGCAGGGATCTCCATGGTGTCGGTGTCGCCATGGCAGTAAACGGTAATCCTGATCTGATTCCCGAACCCTGTATCGGCCTCCAAGACGACGCCTTTGACCCATTTTCTGCATTTGGCGCACTTGATGCGCGGCAGGCGCGGGACGAGGCCGAGCATCACGCACCCTTCCGCTTCTGATGCCACGCGAACAGGATCGGCCCTGCCTGGCGGATGAAGGCGTCGCGCTCGGGCTTGGTGAAGCACCATTTCCGCACGGCTTGGCGGGCTCCGTCGTCGAAAGTGACGGCGATGCCCCAGCGCGTTCCCCAATGCGATTCGCCGAGTGTGACGCGACGCGCGGTGGGGCAGGCGTTGAGAAATTCGGCGGCCGCCTCCGGCGGGAGGTTTGTGATGACGGCTGGGGCGGCGTCGCTCATGCCGCTGTCTTCATCTTGTGCCAATCCCGCAGTTTCAAGGCGGCCAAGCGCAGCATCTCAGCGCGCCCTTTCTCTCCGGTCCTAAACTTGACGCCGTGCTGAAGGCCGTCGCTGAACCGCGCAGCGACACCAAAGCTCGCCGGTCCATCATGCCCTCTGCATTTGACGTAATCGACAGACGGGCAGATCGCGACAAACGCCGCCATTTCCTCGTCAGTGATCAAAGTTGCATCGTTGCTCATGGCCGGTCAGTCCGTGCTGGACGACGAGCTGGTGTCGCTGGGGCTCGAGACGTCTTCGGGCCGGCAGAACTCAGCCTCACGGCGATTGGTCTCGAGAACGTCGCGGCGGAGATCCGGCAAGCCGGGCGTCATCAGGGGGCCGATGCTGACACCGGTGGCTATGCCGAGCAGTATGGGGTCGATCGATGCGTCGCGGGGATGCGGGCCGCTGAGCCCGCCGCCATGAGCGCCGAGCGCCCGGTTCATCGCGATGTCCCTGGCGTTGCGGTTGTTCATGGCGCGGATCTCGTCGCGAACGCTGTTGGGCCCCGACGATGCCAGCTTTTGCGCTTCGACCTCGGCCTCGCGCGCCGCGCAGCGGTGCTCGCGGATGCTGAGGTCGTGGGCGCGGGCATCGTTGGCCTGCCGCTCCGCGGCGTTGCGGGCGGTCTCGCCGGCGACGCGCTGCCAAGCCCGGTTCAGCATATCCGTCGCCGCGGCGTTGGCTGCGGCCTGGAGCTGATTTTCGTCGGGCGTTGCGGGGCGCCCGGCCCAGAGGCCGATGCAGAAGGCGATCAGGGCGACGACGACGACGCAGACCAGCGCGCTGAACATATCGATGGTTCCCAGCATGGGGCGTTCCTCTCTCAGGTGAAGATGGAGCCGATCGCGCGCAGCACGCGGCCGACGAAGTAGATCGCCATGAGCCCGGCGAACATCAGGAGGGTGAGCTTCAGGTCGCGGCCGGTGTTCATCGGGCGGCGATCTTCCGCATCTCGGCCTGGAACAGGGCTTGGTCGATCTGGCCATTGACCAGCGCCGCCGCGATGCAGGCTTGGATTTCCACCCAACTGAAACGGTAATCCATGATCCTGTTGCCGAGCGGCTGGTTTTCCGGTGCCGTCGACATCCGTACCTCGCCGCCGGCGGCAAGCTGCAGGGTGATGTAGTCGTTCACGCCCTATCTCCTCTGCGCGTCTTCGCGATCCTGCTCGTCGTCGGTGAGCGGCAGGGTCTCATGATGCTCGGCGGTACGGCGCACCGCGCGCTCGATGAAACCCGCGCGCTGCTCCGCGCTCATCTGCTCTAGCGGGATTCGGGGGCGGAACGCGATGAACTGGTCCGGCGCGGCCCGGCTCATCCAGCAGGCCAGCGCGGTATAGCTGCCGTCGAGCTCCTCGAGGACGACGCGGCGGGCGCCGGCGCCCTGCAGCCGCGCCATCTCGTCCTGGGTCAGCCGCACCGCAGCCGGAATCGTCGCGGCGTCGGCGGTGACGTCGTTGCGGGTCGCCATCATCGCTTCAGCGTCTCCTCAAGCGCCGACATTGCGCCCCAGAGGCCGACGAACGCCCAAATGCAGGCGATGACGCCCGCGCAGGCCACAACCGCAATGGCGATCGTCCCGTATTGGCTGGCGCGGTCTCTCATCGCAGAAGCCACGCCATCATCAGGAAAACAGCGCCTACCGACGAGATGCCGATCGCCTGCTTATACAGACTGTCCCGACCGGCGCCGGGCTGATGCTCATTGGCTTCTTCGGTGACCATCCCGCCGACGAAAACGACGACGAATCCGAAAACCAGCAGGATCAGGGAGATTGTCGCGGTCATGGTAGCCCTCGGATCAGCGCGCGGCGCAGATGCATGTCGACGCTGCGCTCCGACAGCGTCATGATGACGCCGGCGGTGTAGGTCATCATTGCATCGGCCTCGGGATCTTGACGGACAGCACGGCCTCGCCAACAGCGGCGATGCGGCAGCCGTCCACGACGCGGTGGAGCCTGCCGCCAACGGTGACGTAGCCGGGGTCGTGGCGCGCGGCCCAGGCATCCATGCGCGCCCACTCCTCGGCCGTCAGCGGCGCATCGCGCTCGGCGTCGCCGCCGTCGGGGTTGCTGCGATCGTGTGTGGTGGTCACGGGTTGGGCGCTCCTGTCGCAAGGGGCTGGGGCGGCTTGGAAGCAGAGCGCCGGGTGTCAGATACCGGGGGGATGGTATGCCGACGCCCTGCTTCCTCGCCATCCACCGCGCGTCGATCGTGCGACGAGGTCACACTGTCGCGCGGCAGGTTCAATCCGGCCCGTTGCGCGCCAACTACCGCCAGGCGCTTCTCGAGCATCCGACGGCAGGGATGCTCCTACCGGGGCCGAACCTTGGCGCCCTTGCGGGCTGAACTGGCCGGGCACGGCCGAAGCCGCCCCGGTTGGAGGCGCGGTCTCGGCTGGGTGCGGTTTCCACTCCGCAGATCCAGCTCTACCGGCCCCATCTGCGCCTGTGTGGACCACCCCTTCGGCGATGCCTTTGCGGGGCGCTACGGCGCGGACTCCTGTGCCCTTGCGGGCGAAACAGCAGCCGCTTACGGCGGCAAGTCGGGCCACTCTCTACCCGGAGAGCGATCGCAAAGGCAGGGTGTCTAATCCTGCCCGTGTCGGATTCGAACCGACCCCCTCCCACGACCTCGGCCAGCGAGCGGGACTCGAACCCGCGTGGCTGATATGCCCTTGCGGGCGAAATCTCGGGCCAGGGCGAACTATCCCAGAACTCCCCGGCCTCCGACCAGCGCTCTTGGCTGGCGTCAGGTGTCGGTCACCACCCCGCGCTTAGAGCCCGCCGGCATGCTCGCCCGCCTACCTACATAGCCGATGGCCAGACATCGGCGGGTCCGCATCTCTGAAACTCGGGGCTGGCGCCTGCCGGCCCAGCCCGTCGACCACGATGTAGCTCGCGGCTGCTGCCACCTTTGGGCGAGGGCGACATTCCCAGCATTTCGTCGGGCCTTACCGACGGGCGCTACCCCAGGGTTCTCTCCGCATGACGAAGGCGCTGCAGGAACCCCAAACCCCGCCCACCTTTTCGATCCCCTTGCGGGGAAACTGCTGCCGGGCTTGCACCGGCCTCACGGTCTTGCGCCTGCGCGAGCCGGATTGCTGCCCGATCCGCTTGGGGACTCGAACCCCGCTGCACCGCTTCCCGCTTGCTTAGGCGGGCTGATTTGGTTGCGGAGGCGGGATTTGAACCCGCGACCCTCGGCTTATGAGGCCGATGCGCTGACCGCTGCGCCACTCCACACACAACCGATAGCGCACCGTTTACATGCCGTCAACCCTGCCTGCAAAAACAAGGGCGTTCTCGCGCGCTCGCGACCGTGCGCGCGCGGAGCAAGATGTGGACAGGCCGATCTTGCTGTGATAGCAGTATGATTACAGGCCGATGAGCGGCCGCCGAACAGGAGGCACCCGCAGATGTCCGACTTTTTCGAATCCGTCCGCGCGCTCGACCGCGCCAATACCGCCCGGCAGGACCTGATCGCGCTCGCCGGCGAAATCATCTTCGGCGACGGCACCAGCGATTCGATGCAGCGCATCATCGATCTGGCGTGGCAGGCCCGGTCGCGCGCCGGCTTCAGCCGCGCCGACTTCGAGATCGAGATCGCTGCACGGCGCGTCGAGAGCGGTATTGCCGTCGTGCTGGCCGGCATCGCCATTCGCCATGACGCCGAAATCGGAGGCTGACATGAACAAGCTGAAATGGAGCGCAGAACCCAATCCCAACTACACCCGCGGCAAGGCGAAGGATCTGCTGTCGGGGATGATCATCCGCTACACCCCGCCGGACGCGAAGGACACCGACGGCAATACCGTCATAGGCCTGAATTTCCCCGCCCTGGCTGTGACGCTCTGGGTTGCTGATCCCGAGAGGATCGCCGCGCAGATCGCGCATCAGCTCAACACCTACGGGGTGCTGTTCGATGCGCTGAAGGCGGCGCAGGATGCGCTGCACAACCCCTTCGAGCCCGACAACCAGTCCGCGGCGCACAAGGCGGTAACCGCCGCGATCGCGGCTGCCGAGGCGGTGACGTCATGAACGACTGGACCATCGCCTCGCTCGCCGTCGCCGGCGTCGCCCTGGCCCTGCTCATCGCCGAGCTGGGCACCAGCCTGCTGAACTGACGCTGCATCCCGCCCGGCGTGCCGGGCGGTTTCGAGCGCCATCACCAACCGGAGACCACCATGCGTCCCATGCACATCATCGCCATGCCGACAGACCTGATCGGCGACAGCTTCGCCGGTGGCGGCGGCGCCTCACTCGGCATTGAGATGGCCCTCGGCCGCTCGCCAGATTTCGCCATCAACCACGACGCCGAGGCGCTGCTGATGCACGCCGCCAATCATCCCGACACCATCCATCTCGAGGAGAACGTCTGGAAGGTCGACCCCCATGCCGTCATCAACGGCAAGCCGATGTTCCTGCTCTGGGCCTCGCCGGATTGCCGGCACCATTCCAAGGCCAAGGGCGGGGCGCCTGTCTCGGCTTCGGTGCGCGGCCTGGCCGACGTCATCCTGCTCTGGGCCCGCGAGGTCCAGCCCCGGATCATCTGCCTCGAGAACGTCGAGGAGTTCCGCGATTGGGGCCCGCTCGACGCCGACGGCATGCCGGTCAAGGCCAAGAAAGGCATGGAGTTCGCGCGCTGGATCCGCGCGCTCGAAGCCAGCGGCTATACCATCGAGTTCCGCGAGCTGCGGGCCTGCGACTACGGCGTCCCGACGATCCGGAGGCGGCTGTTCGTCGTCGCCCGCCTGGACGCCAAGCCGATCCTTTGGCCGAAACCGACCCATGCCAAGCCCGACGACGCCCGCGTGCTGTCCGGCGAGCTTCGGCCTTATCGCACCGCAGCCGAGATCATCGACTGGACCATCCAGGCGCCGTCGATCTTCCTGACCAAGGCCGAGGCCAAGGCCAGCGGCCTCAACATCGTCCGGCCACTCGCCGACAAGTCCATGGCGCGCATCGCCAACGGCTTCGCGCGTCACGTCCTGGCGCGGGCAAAGACGGAGAAGGGTGCGTTCGTCGTCTCCATGGCGCACGGCGACAGCGGAGGCCGGAGAGCCTACGGGCTTGACGAGCCTCTGACGACGATTCACGCGCAGGGCGGCAAGCACGGCATCGTGACGCCGTTCGTCGGCGTCAACCGCTTCGACAGCGACGGCCAGCCCGTCGATGCGCCGATGCCGACGATCACGGCCAACAGCTTCATCAAGCGGCCGGGCGCCGGCGGCCCGCTGTCGGTCATCGCGCCGCTGCTGTCCTATGCCCAGCAGGGTGGAGCCTCGAGGCGGATCGACGAGCCGCACCACACCGTCTGCGCCAACGCCAAGGACCAAAATCAGGTCATCATGGGCTATCTGGTCTCCCGCTACGGCGAGCGGCCGGCGACGGCGGGCCAGGCCGGCCAGGAGCCGCGCTCGCGCGGTCTCGACAAGCCCTATCCCACTGTTGTCGGCACCGGCAACGGCGGCGATCTGGCGGCGGTCTATCTGGCCCAGCACAACGGCGGCCCGCGGGCTCCCATCGGACGGGATGCCGACGAGCCCATGGCGACGATACCGACCGCTGGCGCCCAGGTGCAGCCGGTTGCGGCATTCATCGCGACGATGCGGCGCAACACCAACGCCACCGGCCTCGACGAGCCGATCAACACCGTCTCGACTTCAGGCGCGCACCACGCGCTGATCGCGCCGTTCGTCACCAGCTACTACACCGAAGGCGGCGCGGATCAGGGAGCGGACGCCCCCATGGGCGCTGTGCCGACCAAGGCGCGGTTCAGCCCGATTCACGCCGAACTGGCGCTGCCGCCGCTAACACCAGCCATGCAGTGCCGCGCTCTCATGGTCGCGCGGTTCCTGCATGCCCACGGCGTCTGGGACGATCCGGAAGTCGTCGTCGAGATCGCGCCTGGCATCGTCGTCTGGGACATCGGGATGAGGATGCTGACCCCGCGCGAACTCGCCCGGGCGCAGGGCTTCCCCGACAGCTACGACATCACCGCCGGCGGCCGCCTGACCGAGACGGCACAGCGCCACAAGATCGGCAATTCGGTCTGCCCGGATCTCGCCGCCGCGATCGTGCGGGCGAACTGCATCGAGGCGCTGCAGCTACCGGACCTCAAGCACCGCAAGCGCTGCGTCTTGCCGCGCTTCAACGACATCCGACCAGCCAACGACGACAGCCAGACCGTTCTGGCGATCTGAGAGGAGAGACCCATGGATGACGACGAGATCAAGATCCCCGACAACCCGCCCGGCTACGGGGCGATGTCGCATGTTGCCGTGCCAATCGGCGTGCTGACGGCGGCCTATCACGCCCTGCAGAGCTATGCTCATGGCAACGCCGCGCCGGCGCTGGCCGAGGCAGTCTCGAATCAGATCCGCGCCGCCCTTCCCGCAGGAGCACTCGATGTCCGATAGCATCCAGTCCATGGGCGGCCGTGCTCGAGCCGCCAAGCTGTCGCCGGCGCGGCGCGTCGAGATCGCGACCAAGGCCAGCCACGCCCGCGGCCGCGCGCTGAAACCTGCAACGGCCGCCGACGTCATCCGCGTCCAGGCCGCCGGCATCGCGCTGAAGTCCGCGCTCCGGCTGCTGGTTGCCGCCGGCTGCGATCGTGCTGCCGACAAGGTCAGGAAGGCCATCACATCCGCAGACGGCGCGCTGCGGCACGTCGGGCGGCGGGTGCGTG
>JAIXXA010000007.1 GCA_027490975.1 Rhodospirillaceae bacterium | reverse complement strand
CGGCATGCTGCAGAAGCTCGGCCTCAAGGAAGGCGAAGCGATCGTCCACAGCTGGATCAACAAGGCGCTCGAAAAGGCGCAGCAGAAGGTCGAAGCGCGCAACTTCGAGATCCGCAAGCAGCTTCTGAAATACGACGACGTGATGAACGACCAGCGCAAGGTCGTGTACGAGCAGCGTCGCGACATCATGCGCCAGGACGACGTCGCCGACCAGATCGTCGACATGCGCCGCGAAACGCTCGAAACGCTGATGGCGCGCTGCATCCCGTCCAACGCCTACCACGAGCAATGGAACACGGGCCTGCTGCACGAGGAAGTGCGCCGCATCTTCGGCCTCGACCTGCCGGTCGCAGACTGGGCCAAAGAAGAAGGCATTGCCGAGGAAGAAATCTCCGAGCGCATCTCCGATGCGGTCGAGCGCAAGATGGCCGAGAAGACCGCCAATATCGGCCCCGACATCATGCGGCAGGTCGAAAAGAGCCTGCTGCTGCAGGAACTCGACCATGCGTGGAAAGAGCATCTTCTGACGCTCGACCATCTGCGCCAGGGCATCAATCTGCGCGCCTACGGCCAGCGCGACCCGCTCAACGAATACAAGCGCGAAGCCTTCGAACTGTTCGAGACGATGCTCGCCGATCTGCGCGAGCGCATCACGCTGCTGCTGGCCTTCGTGCAGGTTCGCATGGATGCGCCCCCTTCGGGCGATTTCCTGCCGAACGAGCCGGATGCAGCGCGCATGCAGGCCCAGCATCCGCCGTCGGGCCAGGCCTTCGAAGCCGGCACGCCGCCGTCGCCCATCAAGGCTGCGCGCGCGGCGCGCATCGATGCCGCCGATCCCGCGACGTGGGGTGCCACTGCGCGCAACGCCGCGTGCCCCTGCGGCTCGGGCAAAAAATACAAACACTGCCACGGGCGCGTCTGACGCGCGCGCAGCGATGATCCGGACGCTCGGCTCGCGCGAGGTCTACGCCAACCGCTGGATGCGCGTGCGCGAAGACGAAGTCGCTTTCGCCGACGGATCGCGCGGCATCTACGGTGTGGTCGACAAGAGCGACGGCGTGGGGCTTATTGCCCTCGGGGCCGGCACCATCCATCTCGTGGAGCAGTATCGCTACACGCAAGCGCGCCGCCGCTGGGAGATCCCGCAAGGGGCCTGGGAGTTCGCCCCCGACGCCGACGTTGTGGCGATGGCGCGCGGCGAACTGCGCGAGGAGACCGGGCTCGAAGCCGGCCGCCTCGACAAGATCGGCGAGCTTGCGATGGCCAACGGTTTCGTTGCCCAGCGCCTGCACGTGTTCGTGGCGCGCGATCTTGCGCAAGGAAAACCGCAGCGCGAGAAGACCGAAATCGACATGGTCCATCGCGAATGGACGCTGGCCGAATTCGAAGCGATGCTGCGAAACGGCACCATCGACGACAGCACCACGCTTGCCGCCTACGCGATCGCCAAGCTCAACGGCGCTCTGTAGCTATTTCTTCCAGCCCACGATCGAGGCAAGCGTCATGTAAAGCTTGCCCACGTCCGCCGACAGGAAGGTCGAAACCAGCACGTTTTCGGGATCGGCCTCGCGCGCATCCGCCAGCAGGCGGTCGTACTGCGTGAGATAGTCGGTCACGTAGCGCCGGAACTCCGCGTCGTCGCCGTAGCGCTTCTGCACGAGGCGGCCCGTTTCGCCCCAGTTGAGGCGCAGCAGGCGCCGCACGAACACGCCGCGGTCGCCGCCCAAGAACTCCTTGAGCACGCGGTCGGTGACCGACGGATCGAGCGTGCGGGCAAGGTCGATCGACAGCGAATTGAGCCCTTCGACGACGAGGCGCGAAGCGCGCAGGAAGCGGCCGCGCTTGGCTTCGAACTCGCTCGAGGTGAGCTGGCGCTGCGCATCGTTGGCTGCTGCGGCGGCGGCGGCCAGATCGTCGGCCTGGCGGCGGAACGCGTCCGTCGCCTCGCTTGCTTCGCGCGTGACCTTGCCGGCTGCAACGTCGAGTGTCTCGCTCTGGACCGCCAGCAGGCGTTCGGCCTCGGCGATGCGCCGTTCGGCCGCATCCATTGCAAGCCCCATGTCGCGCGACTGGCGCGCGAAACTTTCGCTGACCGAGGCGATGCGCGCGGCCGCCTGGCCGACCGCGGCCATGACCTCCTCGGCCCGGCGGCGGAAGCTTTCGGCCGTCGCTTCGAGGCGTACGCCGCCTTCTTGGGCGGCTGCCGACAATTCGTCGGAGCGGCGGCGCAGCGACTGGCCGGTTTCGCCGATGCGCTGGCTTGCGACTGTCGCGGCGTCGGCTGCTTCGCGCGCCTGCAGGTCGAACTGCGCGCCGATCTCCGAAAGGCGTTCGCCCGCTTCCGAAACCACGCCGTTGAGATGGTCGGCCTGGCCGCGCAGCACCTGGCCGAGTTCGCTTGCGCGCGAACCCAGCGTTTCGAGCGTGCGCACGAGCGTTTCGCGCTGTTCGCCCAAGGCTTGGTCGACCGTGGACAGGCGTGCTGCGGTGCCGTCGGACATCGCCGACAGTTCGGCCGCCCGCCGCACCAGCGCCTCGCCGAGCGCATCGAGCTTGGTCGCCGAGCGGTCGGCCGTGTCGGCAAGGCCGCTTGCATTGCCGCGCAGCAGTTCGGCGACCATCGACAGGCGCGCTTCGGCCGCATCGGCGGCCCCACCCAGATCGACCGTGCGCTCGCGCAGCGCTTGGCCCACCTGCGCCACCCGCGCGGTCGCCTGGTCGACTGCGATCTGCAGATCGCCCGTATGGCGGCGGAAATTCTCGCTCGCCTCGGCCATGAGCCCGCCCACGCCGGCGGCTGCCCTGTTCATGTCGTTGAGGCGGTTGCGGAACGTCTCGCCGCCCTCTTCGAGGCGCCCGACCGCTTCGACCGCTTGCGTTGCCAACGCATGCAGGCGCCGCTCGGCCTCCGCACCCGTGGCCGCGACCTTTTCGGTCGTGGCTTGCGACAGCGTCTGCATTTCGCCCGCACGGTCGCGGAACAGGTCGGACGACACGCGCAGCCGCGCCATCGCATCGTCGGATGCGCGCGAGACGGCCGCAACCTGGCTTTCGAGCGCGGCACCCACATCGTTCGCGCGGCCCGAGACCTGCTCCATCGTCTTGAGCAGCAGCAAAGTCTGGTCGCGCAAGCCCGCGTCGATCGCGCCCACGCGCGTTGCCGAACGGTCGGCAGCCCCCTCGAGTTCGGCCGTACGCGCGCGCAGGCTTTCGGACGATTCCTTGAGGCGCTGGCCGGCCTGCGCCGCGATCGAGGCAAGTTCGGTCGAACGCTGGCCGAGCAAGGCGGCCGTTTCGTCGATGCGGGCACTCGAAACGGAAGCCGCATTCTGCAGCGCTTCGGCCTCGCGGCGCAGCGCATTGCCGGCCGTGCCGATCACGGCAGCGGACGTCCCGGCCGTCTCTTCAACGTCGAGGCCGCGCTTGCGCAACGCGTCGCCCGCTTCGTCGAGACGCGCCAGCGCGCGATCGGCGGCAGCATTGGTCTCGAGGGCGCGCTGGGCGATCGCGGTTTCGAGCAGGCTCGCGCGCTCGAGGCCGGTTTCGGCCGCGTGCACAAGAGCCTGCGTTTCGCCACGAAACGTTTCGCCCGCATGGCGCACGCGCGCGGCCGACTGGTCGGCGGCCAGCACAAGCTGCTCGTTTTCGCGCCGCGCCACGTCGCCGCTGGCGGCCATGCGCGCGCTGGCGCGGTCGACGGCGGCACTCGTTTCGCCCGCGTCGCGCGACAGGGCAACGGCCGTCGCATCGAGACGCTGCGTGGCCGCGGCGACGTTGGCTTCGGCTTCGGCCGTGCGCTGGCGCAGCTGGTCGGCTGCGTCGCGAAGGCGCTGCGACGCTTGATGCGCTGTCGCGTCGAGATCCTTGGCGCTGCGCACGATCTCGTCGCGGGCCGCGTCCACGCTGCCGCGCGTGCGGTCGGCTTCGTCGCCCAGTGCAGCGGTGCGCCCGCGCAGCGAATCGGTCGCCTGCTCGAGCACGCTCGCTTTTTCGGCCGCAACGTCGCCCAACTCCACGGTCTGGGTCTTGAGGGCGGCATGCAGCGTGTCGAGCTGCTCGCCCGTGCGCGCTGCAAGCAGGCCGAGTTCGTCGGTGCTGCGCTTCAGCGTTTCGTCGTAGAGATGGGCTTGCGCAATGCCGGTTTCCGCCGCACGCACCAATCCCTGCGTCTCGGTGCGGAACGCCTCAGCCGTTGCACGGATGCGCGCCGCCGACTGGTCGGCGGCCGACACGAGCTGGTCGTTCTCGCGCCGTGCGACGTCGCCGCTGGCTTCCATGCGCGCGGCGGCATTGTCGACGGCTTGCGCGACTTCGCCTGCGTCCTTGGCGAGCAGGCTTGCGGTGAGATCGAGGCGCTG
>JAIXXA010000032.1 GCA_027490975.1 Rhodospirillaceae bacterium | reverse complement strand
GTTTGCACACGTACGCCCCGAAATGCACGAGCTGCACGACCGGCCGGCCGAAATGGCGCCGAGCCGCGGGCTGCACCACATCCTGTTCGAACGCGGCCAGGGCCGCCGCAAGCGGGCAGCTCATCAAGGCCGCACGGTTGAGCGGGATCGTCGCCTGTTCGAGCATCACGGCTTCGGCGACGGCGCAGCCCTCGCGCGTGGGTTGCGTGGCGCGGCGCTCGTATTTGGCTTTGGCGGCATCGAGGGCCGCAAAGCAAGCCTGCGGCGCGGGCGCCGTCGCGGCGGGCGGCGGCGCTTCGGGCACGACAACGGGGGGTGCCCCGCGCGGCGCGCACGCAGCCATCCCCAGCAGAATCAGCGCGACGGAAATCTTGCGAATCGACACGCCGGGATTATAGGGGCCGCATCTTCTTTCGTGAATCCGCGGCTTTGGCGAGCGCCGTCGCGAGCAGCGAAAACTCGGCCTGTCGCGCCGTCCCTTTGCGCCAGACCAGGCCCAGATCGCGCGCCGGATCGTCCTCGACACGCAACGCCACGAGGTCGGTACCCGCGAGCAAGCCCGCATCGAGCGCCATTTGCGGCAGCAGCGTGATGCCGAGGCCGTTGTCGACCATCTGGACGAGCGTGAACAAAGACGTCGCCGCCAGCGTGTCGGCATCGGCCGCGTCGCGCAGGCCGCACGCGGCAAGCGCGTGCCGCTTCATGCAATGCCCGTCGGCCAGCAGCAGCAGTTTTCGTCTGCGGATTTCGGCGGTCGGCACGGTCTTGAGCTTGGCAAGCGCATCGTCGCGGCGCACGACGAGGCGAAACAAGTCGCGCCCGAGCGGCGCACCCGCATTGGGGCCGCAATCGCACGGCAACGCGAGCAGCGCCACGTCGATGGTGCCGTTTGCGAGTTTTTCGACCAGGCGCTCGGTCAGATCCTCGACGAGATAGAGTTTGAGCTGCGGATAGGCCTTGCGCAGCGCCGGCAAGGCTTTGGGCATCCAGAACGGACTGACCGACGGGATCACGCCCAGCCGCAGCGCGCCCGTGAGCGGGGCGCGCGCCTGGTGCGCTTCGAGCGCCAGTTCCTCGGCGTCCGCCAGCAAGCGGCGCGCGCGCGCCAACACGCGTTGCCCCAGCGGCGTGAGCACGACCGAGCGGCGCGTGCGATCGACGAGGCCCGCCCCCAGAATCGCCTCGAGCTCCTGCAGGCTCGCCGACAAGGTGGATTGCGTGACGTTGGCCGCCGCCGCCGCGCGCCCGAAATTGAGCGTGTCGGCCAATGCCGCAAAGTGGCGCAGCTGTTTGAGCGTGGGCAGATGGATCATCGTTTTTCTCGATTGAACTGACGAAATATATCAATTGGACCGATGAGGGGCAAGGCGGCAGATTGCGCCGCGTTCCTGACCCCCGCTCTTCCGGAGAAAAACATGCTCACCATCGGCGACAAATTCCCCGCTTTCGACCTCAAGGCCGTCGTTTCGACCGACCCCAAAACCGCGTTCGCGCAGATCGACAGCCAGTCGAACGCGGGCAAGTGGAAGATCGTGTTCTTCTGGCCCAAGGATTTCACGTTCGTGTGCCCGACCGAGATCGCCGCTTTCGGCAAGCTCAACGGCGACTTCCAGGATCGCGACGCGGTCGTCTACGGCGTTTCGACCGACAGCGAGTTCGTGCATCTGGCGTGGCGCCAGAACCATGCCGACCTGAAGTCGCTGCCCTTCGCGATGCTGGCCGACATCAAGCGCGAATTGTCGTCCGCGTTGGGCGTGCTCGACAAGAACGAAGGGGTGGCGCTGCGCGCGACCTTCGTGGTCGACCCCGAAGGCATCATCCGCTTCGTGTCGGTCAACGATCTTTCGGTCGGCCGCAACCCGGCGGAAGTGCTGCGCGTGCTCGACGCGCTGCAGACCGACGAGCTGTGCCCGTGCAACTGGCAGAAGGGCGACGACGTCCTGAAGGCCGCCTGACCATTTCCGACGCTGGAGAACAGCCATGTCACTCGAAACACTGAAGGCGGCACTGCCGGACTACGCCAAAGACCTCAAGCTCAATCTGGGGTCGCTCGACACGGACGCGGCCCTGAGCCCCGAACAGCGCGCGATGCTGTTCGTGGCGAGCGCGCTTGCCGTGCGCCAACCGACGCTGCGCGATGCCGTGCTTGCGCACTATGCGCCCGCACTCAGCGCCGAGCAGATGGGGGCCGCCAAGATTGCGGTCGCGATCATGGGCATGAACAATGTCTATTATCGCTTCACGCATCTGGTGTCCGCACCCGACTACGCGACGATGCCGGCCCGCCTGCGCATGAACGCAATGGCGAAACCCGGCATCCCCTCGGCGGAGTTCGAACTGCTGAGCTTGGCCGTGTCGGCGATCAATGGCTGCGGCATGTGCATGGACAGCCACGAGAAGCAGCTGCGCCAGCACGGGACCGAGCCGGCCGCGATCCAGGCGGCCGTGCGCATCGCCGCGACGATCCACGCGATCGGCGTGGTGCTCGACGCCGAAACGGCACCGGCAGCAAGCGCCATCGCCGAAGCCGCCTGACGACCGCACCCCCTTCCCCGGCGCGCATTCCGGGGAAGGGGGTTGCCCCGTGCGACGTGGAATTGTAGGAAGGTTCTTCCGCAATTCCACGCTTGGACAATTTCCGATGGTTGCGCGCGTCGCTACGGTCGCCTTCAACGGCATCGAGACGATATCGGTCGATGTCCAGGTGCAGGTTGCGTCGGGGGCACCCGCCTTTGCCGTCGTCGGCCTGCCCGACAACGCCGTCAAGGAAAGCAAAGAGCGCGTGCGCGCGGCGCTGGCCGCGATCGGGCTGTCGCTGCCCGGCCGTCGTATCACGGTCAATCTTGCGCCCGCCGATCTTGCCAAAGAGGGCGCGCATTTCGATCTGCCGATCGCACTCGGCCTGCTCGTGGCAATGGGCGTGGTGCCGGGCGCGCTTGTCGAACGTTATGTGGTGCTCGGCGAGCTCACGCTCGATGCGCGCATTTTGGCCGTCCCCGGCGTGCTGCTCGCCGCAATGGCGGCCAATGCGCAAACGCGCGGGCTCGTGTGCCCCGAGGCATGCGGCGGCGAAGCGGCGTGGGCGGGCGACGCAAGCGCTTTCGAGATCGTCGCAGCCCCGACGCTGCTGGCCCTCCTCAACCACTTCAAAGGCGCGCAGCTGCTGGCTGTGCCGCAGCCGCGCTTGGCGCTCGCGCAGGCCAGCGGCTACGACCTCAAAGACGTGAAAGGCCAGGAGACCGCCAAGCGCGCCCTCGAAGTGACGGCGGCCGGCGGCCACAATCTGCTGATGGTGGGGCCGCCCGGGGCCGGCAAATCCATGCTCGCCCGCTGCCTGCCCGGCCTGCTGCCGGAATTGAGTTCGCAAGAAGCGCTCGAAGTTTCGATGGTGCAGTCGGTCGCGGGCCTCATCGAAGGCGGGCGCATCAGCCGCCGGCGCCCCTATCGCGATCCCCACCATACGGCAAGCCACGTGGCGCTGATCGGCGGCGGCCCGCGCGCCAAACCCGGCGAAGTGAGCTTGGCGCATCTGGGCGTGCTGTTTTTGGACGAGCTGCCCGAGTTCCAACGCAGCGCGCTCGAGGCGTTGCGCCAACCGCTCGAAACCGGGCGCGCGGTCGTGGCACGCGCGGCCGCCCATGTGAGCTATCCCGCGCGCGTGCAGCTCGTTGCCGCGATGAACCCGTGCCGCTGCGGGTATCTCGACGATCCGGGCCAGGCCTGCGGACGCGCGCCCAAATGTGCCGTCGAATACCAGACCAAGATCTCGGGGCCCTTGTTCGACCGCATCGACCTGCATGTGGATGTGCCGCCCGTGCGCGCGGGCGATCTGTCGCTCCCGCCGCCGGCCGAAGGCTCGGCCGACGTCGCCAAACGCGTGGCCGCCGCCCGCGACCGCCAACGCACGCGTTTTCAAGCATTGCCGGCGACCGGCCGCCCGCGCAGCAATGCCGAGCTCGACGGCCAAGCGCTCGAAGCCCTCGCCGCCCCCGAGCCCGCGGGCCGAAAGCTGCTCGACGAAGCCGCCGAGCGCATGAAATTGTCGGCGCGCGGCTACCACCGCGTGATGCGCGTGGCGCGCACGCTTGCGGACCTCCAAGCGATCGAAACGCCGACCCGCGCCCACATCGCCGAAGCGCTCGGTTATCGCCGCGTGCAGTTGGCGCGGTAGGGTTAGCCTTAATTCATGTAGCCCCCAAAATCGCATTTGGGTCTACTCGATTTCGTGTTAATATCCTAGATAGGACTGCCAATGTTTCGGCCATCTGTGCTGTTTGAAAAGTGAATATTGAGGTGCGGCGCGCGACAGGCCGAAATTCCGCGCGAACTGCGCGACGGTTTCAATGAAAACAATGGTTTGAGGCAGAAAGTGTCGCGTCGATGTCGCGTCCATGTCGCATGGGCGTCGCGCGCATGTCGCGTCGATGTCGCGTCGATGTCGCGCAGGGTTAACGACGGGAAGAAGCGGCAAGCGAGGAGAAAAATCAGCTCGACTTGCCGATCATGCGGCCGAGCTTGGCGCCGCCGAAAATGTGGAAATGCAGATGCGGCACGTCCTGGTGGCCGTTCACGCCGCAATTGCTGAGCACGCGATAGCCGTCGGCCGCCACGCCGAGCAAGCGGGCGACGTCGCCGATCGCCTTCAGGAAGCCCGCCTGCATTTCAAGCGGGGCGTTGGCGGTGAAATCGTCCATCGACACGTACGGGCCCTTTGGGATCACCAGCACGTGCACGGGCGCTTGCGGGGCGATGTCGTGGAAGGCCAAAACGAATTCGTTTTCGTGGACCTTCTTGCACGGGATCTCGCCGCGCAGGATGCGGGCAAACGCGTTGTTTGGGTCGTAGGCCATCGCAAAAGGTCCCGTGGTTCAGGAATCCGATTTGGCCGGGTCGCGCGCCGCTTTTTCGTCGAGGCCGGACATGCCTTCGCGGCGCGCAAGCTCGGTCCACACTTCGGCCGGCACCACCTTCATGTCGGCCCACAGCACCAAGAGATGGTACATGAGGTCGGCACTCTCCTCGATCAGCCGTTTGCGGTTGTCGCGCACGGCTTCGATGACCACTTCGACCGCTTCCTCGCCGACCTTCTGGGCGATCTTCTTGGTGCCCTTCTGGAACAGCTTGGCGGTGTGCGAGGTGGAAGGATCGGCATAGCGCCGCTGTTCGATCGTCTGGAACAGGCGTTCGAGCACGGCGTCGGTCGAGGCGGATTTGGCGTCGTCGATCATGGTTGCGAGTCTGGCAGAGGCTTGCCCGCTTGGAAAGGGCGAACCGCAATGCCCGCTGCCGCCAAGTGGGCCTTCACCTGGCCCACGCTGAACGTGCCGAAATGGAACACCGAGGCGGCGAGCACCGCCGCCGCGTGGCCGTCGCGAATGCCGGCGGCAAAATGTTCGAGCGTGCCCACGCCACCCGAGGCGATCACCGGGACGGATACGGCATCGGCCACGGCGCGCGTAAGTTCGATGTCGAAACCCGCCTTGGTGCCGTCGCGATCCATCGATGTGAGAAGAATCTCGCCGGCACCAAGTTCGGCCATGCGCTGCGCCCAGGCCACCGCTTCGAGCCCCGTCGCGTTGCGTCCGCCATGGGTGAACACTTCGAACCGGTCGGGGCGCACGCGTTTGGCGTCGACTGCCACGGTCACGCATTGGCTGCCGAATTTCTCGGCCGCCTCGCGCACAAACTCGGGCCGCGTGACCGCCGCCGTGTTGATCGAAGCTTTGTCGGCACCCGCCAGCAAGAGCTTGCGGATGTCGTCCACCGTGCGCACGCCGCCGCCGACGGTGAGCGGCATGAAGCAGCGCGCCGCCGTTCGCGCCACGACGTCGTAGATCGTTTCGCGGTTTTCGTGGCTCGCCGTGATGTCGAGGAAGCAGAGTTCGTCGGCCCCGGCCGCATCGTAGGCGGCGGCGGCTTCGACCGGGTCGCCCGCGTCGATCAGATCGACAAAATTGACGCCCTTGACCACGCGGCCGTCTTTGACGTCAAGACACGGGATGATGCGCACTTTCAGCATCACGCCTCCAACAGCCGAATGGCTTCGGCCAGATCGATGCGGCCGTCATAAAGGGCGCGGCCCGAAATCACGCCGGCAATGCCATCGGCCGCACGGGCCTTGAGGGCGGAAAGATCGGCAAGCGAAGACACGCCGCCCGACGCGACGATCGGGATGGGCACGGCGCGGGCCAAGGCGGCGGTGGCTTCGACGTTCGGACCTTGCATGGCGCCGTCGCGCTCGATGTCGGTATAGACGATCGCGGCCACCCCGGCATCGACGAAGCGGCGGGCGAGATCGAGCACCGTCACGTCCGAGGTTTCGGCCCAGCCTTCGACCGCAACCCGCCCGTCGCGCGCATCGATGCCGACCACGATACGGCCCGGCCACTCCATGCACGCTTGCTTGACCAACGCCGGATCGCGCAAAGCGACCGTGCCGAGGATCACGCGCTGGATGCCGGCTTCGAGCCAGGTGCGGATATGGGCCGCCGTCCGGATGCCGCCGCCGAGCTGGGCCGGCACTTTCACGCGGCTGAGGATCGCCTGCACGGCCGCCCCGTTTTTGGACTGGCCCGCGAACGCCCCGTCGAGATCGACGAGATGGAGCCAGCGGCAGCCCGCCGCCTCGAACGAAGCAGCCTGGGCCGCCGGATCGGTGTTGAACACCGTCGCCTGGTCCATGGCGCCACGCAGCAGCCGCACGCAAGCGCCGTCTTTGAGATCGATGGCCGGGAACAGGATCATGGCCGCCACGCCAGGAAATTCGCGATCAGCTGCAGCCCCACCGCCTGGCTCTTTTCGGGGTGGAATTGCGAACCGGCGACGTTTGCCTTCGCCACCAGCGCCACGATCGGGCCGCCGTAATCGGCGGTCGCCACCACGCAAGACCGGTCCTGCGGCTCGAAGCAGTAGCTGTTGGCGAAATAGACATGGGGTTCGGCCGGCCAGTCTTTGACCAGCGGATGCGGTTTGCAGGACAGCCCGTTCCAGCCGAGCTGCGGCAGTTTCAGGTTCGGATCGGCCGGGGTCATGCGGCGCACGTCGCCCGCGATCCAGCCGAGCCCGGCATGGGTTCCGTGTTCGAAACCTTGGCTCGCAAAAAGCTGCATGCCGACGCAGATGCCGAACAGCGGCACCGCCCGGCGATGCACCGCTTCTTCGAGCGCATCGACCATGCCGGGCACGCCGCGCAAACCCGAAGCGCAATCGCCGAAGGCGCCCTGGCCGGGCACCACGATGCGGTCGGCGTTGCGCACAAGATCGGGATCGGACGTTACGTCCACCGTCGCCGCCGATCCTGCGACATGGCCAAACGCCTTGGCGGCGGAGCGCAGATTGCCCGCCCCGTAATCGACGATCGCGATTTTCATGGCGTTGGACGGTGGCGGCGAAACCAGTTGCGCTCGGCTTCGGCGAGATTGCGGCCGCTGGCGATCCCGCGTTCGGGCATGCCGCGCGCGCCCAGCTTCTTGCGCAGCAGGTCCGGACCCTCGAAGCCGATCAGCAAGGCAAGCCCCAAGCTCAATGCCGCATCGGCGACCGGATCGAACACGAAAAATTCGCCGGCGAGGGCCAAAGCCGCCAGCGCCGCCAGCAGCATCGATCCGGCAAACCACAGCCGATGGTAGAAGGCCCACAGCGGGCCGAACACGAAGGCGGCCCAGCTGAATCCGTCTTTGACAAAACGCGCATCGCGGTCCGGGCCCGCACCGAACGGCGAAAAATGCACGGTGTAGAATCTGGCCGCCATGGCGCTTCAGGCCGAACCGCTGCCAAGCACGCCCTTCGTCGAGGGCACGGCATCGGCTTTGCGCGGATCGATCGCGATCGCGGCGCGCAAGGCGCGCGCGAGCGCCTTGAAGCAGGATTCGACGATGTGGTGGTTGTTCTCGCCGTAGAGATTTTCGACGTGCAGCGTGAGGCCGGCCGCCTGCGCGAAAGCCTGGAACCACTCTTTGAAGAGTTCGGTGTCCATGTCGCCGAGCTTGGGGCGCGAAAACGCGACCTTCCAGATCAGGTAGGGCCGGTTCGAGGCGTCGAGGGCGACGCGCGTCAGCGTCTCGTCCATCGGGATCGTCGCCTCGCCGTAGCGCACGATGCCGGTGCGCGCGCCCAACGCTTTGGACACCGCCTCGCCCAGCACAATGCCGCAATCTTCGGTCGTGTGATGGAAATCGATGTGCAGATCGCCCTTGGCGCGCAGTTTGATGTCGATCAGCGAGTGGCGCGACAGCTGCTCGACCATGTGGTCGAGAAAGCCGATGCCGGTCGCAACGTCGTAGACGCCCGACCCGTCCAGATCGACCGTGGTTTCGATCTGGGTTTCCTTGGTCGTGCGGCTGGCGCTGGCGCGGCGGGGTGCGGGCGATGAGTTTTGCATAACGCTCCGGTTTTAGCAGAGGCTGCGGGCGGGAGGCCACAAATAACCGGCGCTTGATCCCGAGCGCCGATCCGCCTAGATCGAAGGCTGGAACGACAAGGAAGACCGACAGCGATGGATCAGAACAAGCCCGAACTTTGGCACGGCACGACGATCCTGGCCGTGCGCCGGGCCGGCCGCGTGGTCATTGCCGGCGACGGCCAGGTGAGCCTCGGCGCCACCGTGATCAAGTCGAACGCGCGCAAGGTGCGGCGCATCGGCCCCGGCAACGTGATCGCCGGTTTCGCGGGTGCGACCGCCGATGCCTTCACGCTGTTCGAGCGCCTCGAGGCCAAGCTCGAAAAACATCCGGGCCAGCTCACGCGGGCCTGCGTCGAGCTCGCCAAAGACTGGCGCACCGACCGCTATCTGCGCCGCCTCGAAGCCATGATGGCCGTCGCCGACGCGTCGGTCAGTCTCGTGCTCACCGGGACGGGCGACGTGCTCGAGCCCGAGGACGGCCTCATCGGCATCGGCTCGGGCGGCTCCTACGCGTTGTCGGCCGCGCGCGCTCTTATGGGCGCAACCGAACTTTCGGCGCGCGAAATCGCCGAACGCAGCTTGCGCATCGCCGCCGAGATCTGCGTCTACACCAACGGCAACCTCACGATCGAAGAGCTATGACCCAGACCGCCTTCTCGCCGCGCGAAATCGTCTCCGAACTCGACCGCTACATCGTCGGCCAAGACGCCGCCAAGCGCGCCGTCGCGGTCGCGCTGCGCAATCGCTGGCGCCGGCTGCAGCTCGCGCCCGAACTTCGCGACGAGGTGCTGCCCAAGAACATCCTGATGATCGGGCCCACCGGCTGCGGCAAGACCGAGATCGCGCGGCGCCTTGCCAAACTCGCGCAAGCGCCGTTCATCAAGGTCGAGGCCACCAAGTTCACGGAAGTGGGCTATGTCGGCCGCGACGTCGAACAGATCGTGCGCGATCTGCTCGAAATCGCGATCCAGATGACGCGCGAACGCCTGCGCAAAGAAGTCGAAGCGCGTGCCGAACTTGCCGCCGAAGAACGCGTGCTCGAAGCGCTTGTCGGCAATTCGGCCTCGGCCGACACCAAGCAGAAATTCCGCAAAATGCTGCGCGAAGGCCAGCTTGCCGACCGCGAAATCGAACTGCAAGTGGCCGACAATTCAGCGATGCAGATGCCGATGGTCGATCTGCCCGGCATGCAGAACGGCCAGATGGGCATGCTCAATCTCAACGACATGCTCTCGAAAGCGTTCGGCGGGCGCAGCAAGCCGCGCCGCATGAAGGTCGGCGAAAGCCACGACATTCTTCTGCAGGAAGAGGCCGACAAGCTCCTCGACCAGGATCGCGTGCTCAAGGAAGCCAAGCTGGCAGTCGAGCAGAACGGCATCGTGTTCATCGACGAGATCGACAAGATCTGCGGCCGCGGCGAGCGCATGGGCGGGGCCGACGTCAGCCGCGAAGGCGTGCAGCGCGATCTGTTGCCGCTGATCGAAGGCACCACCGTTTCGACCAAACACGGGCCGATCAAGACCGACCACGTGCTGTTCGTGGCGTCGGGTGCGTTCCATGTCGCCAAACCGTCGGACCTGCTGCCCGAGCTGCAGGGCCGCCTGCCGATCCGCGTCGAGCTCAAGGGTCTCGAAAAAGGCGACTTCGTCCGCATCCTGACCGAGCCCGAGAACAGCCTGATCAAGCAATATGTGGCGCTGCTGAAGACCGAAGACGTGGCCCTGTCGTTCGGCGAAGACGCGATCGACGCGATCGCCGACCTCGCCGCCGAGGTCAATCGCGGCGTGGAGAATATCGGCGCCCGGCGCCTGCACACGATCCTCGAGCGCCTGCTCGAAGAGATCAGCTTTTCGGCCTCGGATCGCGGCGGCGAAACGATCGCGATCGACGCGGCCTATGTGCGCGAGAAGATCGCCGACCTCGCCAAGAACGCCGACTTGTCGAAGTTTATCTTGTAGAGGGCGTGTTCGCTTTTTTGAACTGGTCGTAGACCAGGCCGCCGGCGGCACCCACGCCCGCACCGATCAAGGCGCCGGTTCCGGCCGAGACGCCGCCCGGCAGCAGGCCGAAACCGCCGCCGACCGCAGCGCCCACGCCTGCACCCACAAGCACGCGCTCTTGGGTTTTGCTCAGATTGAGGTCGCGCAGGCTCGAACAGCCCGACAGCGCCAGAGCCGCCGCAATCGCAGCCGAAATTGTCATAATTCTCATGACAGTCTCTCCTTCAATTTCCGACTTTAACGCAGCGTTTTCATCTTGCGAACAGATAAATCGGCGGTTTTGAGCCGCACCAGAAGGTCGGCGATATCGGCTTCGGCAAGCTCGCCGATCGAGGCGGCAAGCCGATTGGCAAGCACGGTGCGGGCCGCATCGAGACCGCTCGTGTCGACGACGACCTTCGGATGCGACAGGCCCACGAGCCGGTGCATCTCCTCGAAATCGTCCCAGATCAGGCCGAAATACTCGCAGATCTGCACGACGAGGGCCGGCGACGGCAGGCCGCGATGGCCGTGCTCGAGGGCCGAGAGATAGGCTTGGCTGATATCGAGCGCACCCGCCATCTGCTTGAGCGTGAGGCCGCGCGCACGGCGAAGGCTGCGCACCTTGGCGCCGAACGGCGTCATCGATTGCGGCGCAAGAGCACGTAGAGCGCCCCCGCCCCGCCATGGGGCAGGCGGGCTTGCGCCTGACGCAGAATGCGCCCGCCAAAAGGCCCGAACCGCAACCAGTCGGGCACGTGGCGGCGCAACACGCCGTCGCCGTCTTTGCCCTTGCCAGTCACGATCAGCAGCATGCGTGCCCCGCCTGCGACCGCATCGGCCATGAAACGGTCGAGCGCTAGATGGGCGCGCGCCTCGGTAAGGCCGTGCAGATCGATGGCGCGGTCGATCGGCAATTCGCCGCGCTCAAAGCGCCGCGCCGTGTTGCGGTCGAGGCCGGGATTGGGCGCCGCTTTCGGCGTGGGGATGGGTACTGCGCGCGTGAAGAACAAAGGTGCCGCTTCGGCCGCAGCGAAGACAGGCGCGTTGTTCGCGACGACCGTCGCCGGCGTAAAGCGCTTGGGCGATATATTTCGCAGCGGGACGACGTCGCGCATGGCCAGCTCAAAAAGATGAGCGTCGGGCAGGGTCCTGCGCGCCATCGTCGTCGCTTTACATTTTGATCGCGAATTCGCGCTTGGTGTCGGCGTCGACGATCAGGTTGTCGCGGCCAAGCTCGGTTGCGTTGCGCTTGCCGCAGAACGCCATCGTGATGTCGAGCTCTTTGCGCACAATCTCGAGCGCTTTGGTCACACCCGCTTCGCCCATCGCACCGAGGCCGTACAGGAAGGCGCGGCCGATATAGGTGCTTTTCGCACCCAGCGACAGCGCCTTCAGCACGTCTTGGCCCGAGCGAATGCCGCCGTCGAAATGCACTTCGATCTTGTCGCCGACCGCATCGACGATGGGGGCGAGCTTGGCGATCGACGACAAGGCGCCGTCGAGCTGGCGGCCGCCATGGTTCGACACGATCAGCGCATCGGCACCCGACTGGGCGGCAAGAAGGGCGTCTTCCTCGTCGAGAATGCCCTTCAAGATCAGTTTGCCGCCCCAGAGATCCTTGATCCATTTGACGTCGTCCCACGACAGGCGCGGGTCGAATTGCTGGGCGGTCCAGGCCGACAGCGACGACATGTCGTCGACGCCCGTCACGTGGCCGACGATGTTGCCGAAGCCGCGGCGCTGCGTGCCAAGCATGCCCAAGCACCAAGCGGGCTTCGTCATCATGTCGAGAATGTTCGGCAGGGTCAGTTTCGGCGGCGCGGTGAGGCCGTTTTTGATGTCTTTGTGGCGCTGCCCGAGGATCTGCAGATCGAGCGTGAGCACGAGGGCCGAGCATTTGGCGTCTTGCGCGCGCTTGATCAGGCGCTTGATGAAGTCGCGGTCGCGCAGGACGTAGAGCTGGAACCAGAAAGGTTTGTTCGTGTTCGCGGCCACGTCTTCGATCGAACAAATGCTCATCGTCGAAAGCGTGAAAGGCACGCCGAAGGCGGCGGCCGCGCGCGCCGCCAGAATTTCGCCGTCGGCATGCTGCATGCCGGTCAGGCCCGTCGGCGCCAAAGCGACCGGCATGGCGGCATCGATGCCGACCATTTTGGTCGCAAGCGAGCGGCCTTCCATATTGACCGCCACGCGTTGGCGCAGGCGGATCTTTTCGAAGTCGCTCGTGTTGGCGCGGTAGGTCTGTTCGGTCCAGGAGCCCGAATCCGCATAGTCGTAGAACATGCGCGGCACGCGCCGTTTGGCCATCAATCGCAGATCCTCGATGCTTGTCACGGCAGCCATGGATGCGGTCCCTCTCCCCAATGAATGCGCAATGTGCCCGCTCAAGCGGCCAGAATCCAGGCCCGAAACGCGGCCGCGCGCGGATCTTCGGGCAGGCTCTTGGGCCCCACGATCCAATAGGCGTGGCGCGACGGCAGTTCGATGTCGAACAGTTTGACGAGGCGGCCCGCCGCCAGATCGTCCTCGAGCGGCACGCTGCGCCCGATCGCGACACCTTGGCCGAGGCGGGCGGCCCCGTAAAGCAGGCCTGAATCCGAGAAGCCCGGGCCGCGATCGGCAAGCGCACGCCCCATGCCCAGCAAGGCGAGCCACGGTGCCCACGCCAAGCGCGGCTCGCTGCTTCCGAGGGCCGCGTCGTGCAGCAACGTCGCCCGACGCAGATCGGCTGGTTTTCGCAAGCCGGGCTTGCCGTGGACGAGGCTGGGGCTTGCGCACATAAAGATCGTTTCGCCTGCAAGCCGATCTGCGCGCGCATTGGCGGGCGGGGCCACGGCATAGCGCACGGCAATATCGACCGCGTCGCGCGCAAAATCGACGAGCCGCATCTCGGTGCGCAGCACGACGTCGATTTCGGGATAGAGCGCTTGGAATTGCGGCAGGCGCGGCAACAGCCAGTTCTGCGCAAAACTCGGCAGAGTGCTGATCGTCAAGCGGCCGCCGCGCGGGCGCGCGCGCAGCGTTCGCGTGGCGGCGACGAGGGTCGCGAAGCCGGCCTCGAGCCCCGGCAGATAGGCTTGGCCCGCATCGGTGAGCGCGAGCCCGCGCGCCAAGCGCCGGAACAACGGCAGCCCGAGCTGCTGCTCGAGGCCGGCAACCTGCTGGCTAACCGCCGCCGGAGTCACGCCGAGTTCGCGGGCGGCGGCGGCAAATCCGCCGGTGCGGGCGGCGGCTTCGAAGGCACGCAGAGCGTTCAGGGGCGGGAGCGTTCGAACCATTAGGCTTAGTATAGCTAAGTCTACCGTTCGGAAAACTGGTTTGCGCACACACCGGCACTTGCGCCAGATGGTTCCAGCAGACGGGAGGCCCACTTGGAACCCACACTCTACGACAGCCCCTTTTCGGGCAATTCCTACAAATGCCGGCTGATGCTGCACAAAAGCGGTTTGGCGTATCGGCGCGTTGCGATCGACATCGACAAAGGCGAAAGCCGCACGCCGGAGTTTCTGGCGCTGAATCCGAACGGGCGCGTACCCCTGCTGGTGCTGCCCGACGGGACGGCGCTCGCCGAATCGAACGCGATCCTGGCATGGCTCGCGCGCGACACCGCGTATTTGCCCGACGAGCCGATCGCGTTCGCGCAAACGCTGCAATGGCTTTTCTTCGAGCAATACAGCCACGAGCCCAATATCGCGACCGTGCGCTATTGGCTCACGCACAATGTCGAAATCACGCCCTATCGCGAACTGGCACTCGCCCATAAACGCGAACAAGGACATGCCGCATTGCAGGTCATGGAAACGCATCTGCAAACGAACGCGTTTTTTGTCGCCAATCGGCCCACAATCGCCGACATCGCCCTTTACGCCTATACGCATGTCGCCGAAGAGGGCGGCTTTTCGCTCGAACCCTATCCGCAGGTGAGGGGCTGGCTCGCGCGCGTTGCGGCGGACGCCCCGCATATCCCGATCGAGGCTTAGCTGGGACAGGTCTCAGCTTGTACGCAGACGCCGCTCGGCAACACTGCGCGGCAACAGGATCCAAACGCGCCCAGTCGAGCGCATGCGCCCGGCCTGTTCGGCGGCAAGCTCGCCCGCCCCCCAGAACACGTCGCCGCGCACCGGGCCGCGAATGGCGCCGCCCGTATCTTGCGCCATCAGCAGACGGCGCACGCGGCGCGACGCATCGAGCGGATCTTCGGCATCGAGAAAGATCGGCACGCCCATCGGCAGGAACGTTCGGTCCACCGCAAGCGAACGGCCCGGCGTAAGTGCCACACCCTCGCTGCCGAGCGGGCCTTCGCCCTCGATCACGCGGAAGAACACGTAGGACGGATTGGCGTTGCGCAGCTCGGCGGCTTGGGCCGGGTTTGCCGAAAGCCATGCGCGGATCGACTGCATCGACACGTTTTCGCGCGCCATCAAGCCGCGCTCGACCAGCACGCGGCCGATCGGCACGTAAGGATGGCCGTTCTGGGCGGCAAAGCCGACGCGCACGACACGGCCGTCGTCGAGCCGCACGCGGCCCGAACCTTGGACCTCGAGGAAAAACGCATCGTCCGCACTATCGACCCACAGGACCGGCCGCGCGCGATTGCCGAGCGCGCCGCCGACGATGGCCGCCCGCGGCTCGTAGGGCC
>JAIXXA010000199.1 GCA_027490975.1 Rhodospirillaceae bacterium | reverse complement strand
TGGCTTCGCCCGCGATCGCGCGCGCAAGCAGCGTCTTGCCGGTGCCCGGCGGGCCCACGAGCAGCACGCCCTTCGGGATCTTGCCGCCGAGGCGCTGGAACTTCTGCGGATCGCGCAGGAACTCGACGATCTCCTCGAGCTCGCCCTTGGCCTCGTCGATGCCGGCCACGTCGTCGAACGTCACGCGGCCGACTTTTTCGGTGAGCAGACGCGCCTTCGATTTGCCGAAGCCCATCGCGCGCCCGCCCCCGCCCTGCATCTGGCGCATGAAAAACACCCAGAGCCCGATCATCACCAGGAACGGCGCCCACGAGACGAGGATCTGCAGCAGCGGATGCATCGGCTCTTCGAGCGGTGCAGCCGAGAACGACACGGTGTTTTTCTGCAGGCGCTCGACCAGCGTGGGGTCGTTGGGCGCGTAGGTCACGAAGCTGCGCCCGTCGGGCTGCAGATGGCCGCGCACCTGCGGGCCCGAGATCGTGACGTCGCGCACCTGCTGGCGATCGACGAGATTGAGGAATTCCGAATACTGGATCTGGGCCGCCCCGCCGCGCGGGCTCGAGCCCTGGAACAGATTGAAAAGCGCCACCAGCAGCAAGCCGATGATGACCCAGAGTGCGAGATTCTTGCCGAGATTGTTCAACTTTTTGCCCCTTCGAGACGTCGCTGGGGCCCCGGACTGCCCAGGCCGCCCGCCACGAAAGCAGGGCCGCATAAAGCGTGCCGAGGCCAGAAACGAACAGCCACGGTATCAAGCCGATGGCCCTCGCGTCCATAAGAGAGGTGGGGAACAGCAAGCACCCCGTCAAGGTCTCGGATCGTCGGCAGGCCTGCGCGTGCGGCGGCTGGAATCGATTTGGCCACACTTGCGCGTAGTTTGCGCGGCAATTGCGCCCAGCCATGCGCGCCAAGCGCACCGATCGCAAGGCCGCTTGCAGTGCACCCAACCGCACTGCACATGGCGGCAAAACGCCCGTCCCAGAATACCGTTTTGCCCGGCTCGAGCGGCAGCGCGGCTTGGCACGCACGCGGCTCGCGCGCGACCAACAGCCGTCCGTCGGGCTCGATGCGCAGGCGGCAATGGCCAAGCGTGCGCCCGCTTTCGCCCGGTGCCGCCGCCGCAAGTGCGTCCCACGCGGCGGCAAGTGCGGCCGGTGCCGGCGCGTAATCGTCGCCGCCGACGCACAGAACCGCGCGCGCCAACACGCCGTGCGCAAGACGCCCATCGGCGGCGCGCAGCACCGCGCAATCGAGCCGCACATAGCCGCCCGGTGCGACCGCCACGGACCGCGCCGCCAATCGCGCAAGATCGCCTTCGTGCTGCACACGCGTGCGGCTTGCAGCGCCGGAAAACTCGGGAAGCGACCCGGCCAAACGCAGGCGCGCGCGCAAGAAACGCGGATCGCGATTCGTCGGATCTTCAAGCCAATGGAGTCCGCGCGCGCGGCACAGCGCCAAGAGATCGGCGTGCGCGACGCCGAGCAGCGGGCGCAGGATCCGCACGCCGCGATCGGCGACGATCGCCGACATGCCGGCAAGCCCGACCGGCCCGGATTGGCGCGCGGCCCGCATCGCGACCGTCTCGCGCTGGTCGTCCGCATTGTGGGCGAGCAGCAGATGGATGGCGCCCAAACGCCGGCAGGCTTCAACCAGCAGATCGCGCCGCGCCGCACGCGCGGCCTGCGGCACGCCGTGGGCGGGCTTGGGCCCCGTCCACGCGAGCGCTTCGAACGCGATCCCGAGGACAGCCGCGCGCTTTGCCAATTCCTGCGCCTGTGCGGCCGACTCCGCGCGCAAGCCATGGTCGACATGCAAGGCGACGACGCGCCCGCCGTGGCCGCGCGCAAAGCTTTCGGCGAGGCTCAAAAGGGCCGTTGAATCGCCGCCGCCGGACCAGCCGACCGCAAGCAGCGGGGCCGCTTCGAACGGCCCCAGGGCCGCCAAGGCCGCGTCGAACGCGTTTTGGTCGAGCGCGGCGCCTAGCCGCACTGCAAGCGCGTGCGCTCGCGCGTGGCGGCAATCTTGATCGATTGCGTGGCGTTGGGATAGCGCCGGTCGAGCTCGCCCAACGTGCCGCACGCATCCTGCTTGCGGTTGAGCTGGCCCAGCGACTGGCCCAGGCGCAGCAACGCGTCCGGCGCTTTGGCGTTCTGCGGGAAGCGGCGGAACTGTTCGGCGAAAGCGCCCGCCGCGTTCGTCCAGTCGCGTCGCGCATAGAAGGTTTCGCCGAGCCAATACTGCGCGTCGCCGGCAAGGCGGTGGCTGCCGTTGGCGGTCACGAAACTGCGCAACGCCTGCTCGGCACCGCCGAAATCGCCGCGATCCTGAACCGCCTGCTGGTAGAGGCCGTAGGCGAATTCGTACTGCGTTTCGGGCGGGCCTGCGGGCAGCTGCACTGCGGCAGCGGCCGGGGCTGCGGCCGCCTGGGCCGGCTGCGGGGCTGTGGCGGGCGAGCCGGGTGTGAGCACAATGCGCTGCTGGCCGGGGGCCACGACCGGTGCAGCGGGTGCGGCAGCTTGCGCCGGTGCGGCTGCCGGCGCTTGTGCCGCAGGCGTTGCCGCACCGGGCTGCTCGAGCTTGTTCAGGCGAAAATCGACGTCGCCGACCAGCCGGTCGAGACGCTGCGTGGCTTGCGCCACGCGGTTCAACGCTTCCTCGAGGCGGCCGGTCAGATCGCGCATCTGGCCTTCGAGGGCAGCGATGCGCACCTCGGTCTGCTCGACGAAGCCCGAGGAGGGCTGCACGCCCGTATTGGGCGACATCACGGGCGGCGAATTGGCGGCCGGGATGCCGCCTGTGGTGCCGCGCGCCAGATTGCGCTGCATCACGTCCATGTCGCGCTGGAGGCGATCCATGCGCTCGATCAACGCGCGCGTATCCGTGCCCGTCTGCGCATGGAGCGCCGGTGCGGTTGCTGTCAGCAGGGCGGCGGCAAGGGCCGCACCCAGGAAGCGGAAGCTCAACATGGGCAAGTCCCCGGAGTCGTGACGATGTGCGATTCTAGAGCGGGCGGCAGTTGAATGAAAGCGGCCGAATGAAAGCAGCCGCACCGCCCGCCCCCGAAGCGCTCGCCCCAAACGCTTAATTGACCAGCATCACCGCGCGGCGATTCTGCGCCCACGCCTGCTCGGTCGAGCCGAGCACGGTCGGGCGTTCCTTGCCGTACGACACGGTCGACAGGCGGCGCGCCTCGATGCCCTGCGAGATCAGGAAATTGCGCGCGGCGGCGGCCCGGCGTTCGCCGAGGGCAAGGTTGTATTCGCGCGTGCCGCGCTCGTCGGCATGGCCTTCGATCGTGGCAGCCACGGTCGGGTTCTGGCGCAGCCAGCCGGCCCAGCCTTCGACCGTGCGGCGCGCGTCGGTGCGCAGATCCGAGCGGTCGGAATCGAAGAAGATGCGGTCGCCCACGCGCTGGGCGAGATCTTCCTGGCTGCCGGGGCGCACGCCGCCGACATTGCCGGCATTGGCCGAACCCACGCCCGCACTGCCCACCGCCGGCGCATTCGCCACGGCAGGCACGCCGCTGCCCGAGCCGCCCACGCCGCCCGTGTTGGTGCCGGTCGTGTCGCACGCACCCAACAGGGCGAGAGCTGCCGCAGCCGCCAGCAATTTGCCGCGCATCATCTTGGTCATGGTCTTTGGTCCTCCGGAAAATGGCGCTTGCCTTGTGCCTTGCGAATCGGCCGCGTTGCAATACCGAAGCACGCAGAACCGCAGGCGCGTCGGTACCGTGGCGGAGGTCTGCGTCGGCACGATGGCCTTTTTGCGGCTATTTCGCGGCCGAAACCCCGGCGCCCGCGCCTTGTTTCCGAACCCCTATTCGACGCGCAGCACGACCCGGCGCAGCAGGGCCGAGGCGCGCAACTCGCCCTCGAGCGGCGGCGCGCTCTCCTGGCCGTAGGACAAGGCCGTGATGCGCGACAAGGCAATGCCCGCGTCGGTCAAAAACGCCTGCACGGCCGCCGCCCGGCGCACGCCGAGGGCAAGATTGTAGTCGGGCGAACCGACGAGATCGGTATGGCCCTCGACGACGATGCGCGCCGCCGGTGCGGCATTGAGATGCGCCACCGCCTGGCCCAGCGTGTCGCGCGCCACGGGCGTGATCGCCGCACTGTCGGGCTCGAAAAACACCAGATACGCGCGCGCGCCGGGCGGGCTTACGGGCGGCGTTGCGGCACACGCCGCTATCGCGGCGGCGATCACAGCCAGGGCGCAGAGTCGCAAAAATCGCATGCGCGGGATTCCGCCAGGAGGACGAACAGAGGAGACGGGCACAAAAACGCCCGCCCGGGCGAAAACCCGGACGGGCGCTTGTATCGGCAACCTAAACCAAACCGGGACGAAACCGCCCCGGGACGGCTTAGTTGACCTGCATCACGCCGCGGCGGTTCTGCGACCAGGCCGCTTCGTTCGAGCCGAGGACCGCGGGGCGCTCCTTGCCGTACGAGATCGTCGCCACGCGGCGGGCTTCGATGCCCTGCGAGACGAGGAAGTTGCGGGCCGCCGTCGCGCGGCGTTCGCCGAGCGCGATGTTGTATTCACGCGTGCCGCGCTCGTCGGCGTGGCCTTCGATCGTCACGGTGACCTGCGGGTACTGGCGGAGCCATGCAGCCCAACGCTCGACCGTGCGGCGCGCTTCGGGGCGCAGTTCCGACTTGTCGTAGTCGTAGAAGACGCGGTCGCCGACGTTCTGGACCAGATCTTCCTGCGAACCGGGGCGCGGACCCGGACGCGTCGCCGGTGCCGGAGCGGCAGCGGCCGGAGCCGTCGCTGCACCCGTGCTGCCGGTGGCGGCTTGGTTCTGCGGGGCGGTCTCGCACGCTGCGAGCAAAGCAACTGCCGCGAGCGTGCCAATCAGCTTGAAGCGCATCTTAAAGGAACTCCTCTTTCTTCCCTGAACCCCGCGCCGTCTTTACGACGGGGGCAACTTTGGACGGTGGTCGCCGGGGCGGCACCCGCCCCGACGGTGGCAATTATCGATGCCGACAACGGACCCTTGTGGCGCTTCGAGCGTTGCGTGCCTCGCGTCTATCGCAAACGCCATCGCAGGTCGATGGATTTTTGCGCATAGCTGCGGTGCAACATCGCCCGTCCCGGAATTCGGAGCCGGTCACGGCAAAACCGCGTGCAATATAGAAGCGCAAGCACGGGGAATCAAGCGCTGTCAAGGCAGTAGCGGCGACCAAGCGGGGTCGGACCCGTCGGCCGGCGTAAGGATCTCGCGCTCATTGTAACCCGTTAGATCGATTGAGAAAAGTCGCGCTCCACCCCCTACCCCACGGGCGTCGCTGGGACCCTGGCGAAAATACATCACTACGCGCCCATTCGGCGCCCAGGTCGGTCCTTCGACCAAAAAGGCGCGCGTGAGCAGCCGTTCGTCCTGCCCGTTGGGGCGCATGACGCCGATGTAGAATTCGCCCTCGGTCTGCTTCGTGAAGGCGATCAGATCGCCGCGCGGCGACCAGACGGGCGTGGAATAGCGGCCGGTGCCGAAGCTGATGCGCTGCACGTTGTCGCCGCCGGCCGTCATCGTATACAATTGCTGCGTGCCGCCGCGATCGGAGTTGAAAACGATCTGGCGTGCGTCCGGCGAGTAGGACGGCGAGGTGTTGATCGACGGATGCTGCGTGATGCGCGCCTGCTGGCGCGTGCGCAGATCGAGCGTGTAGAC
>JAIXXA010000042.1 GCA_027490975.1 Rhodospirillaceae bacterium | reverse complement strand
GTGGTACTGCTCGGGTGCGATCCAAAGGCGCAGCGCCCACTCGCACGCGAACAGCAGCCCGATCGACAGCTCGAGCCATCCAAACGTGCCGAGAACGTCGCGCCCGAGGGTCGGCACGGTTCGGAAAACGCCCTCGGCAAGCCACGCGAAGATCGCGAGCGTGAACAGCCCATCGCAGCCCCGACGCAGGCGCGAGGGAATGCCGTCATTCTCGAGCATCGAGAATGCGCGTGCGCGTGCGCGTACCGAGCGGTTCATCGCGCTTGCCTCGGCGGCTTGGGTGCGGCATCGAGCCGCCAGGGGCGATGGGCAAAACGACGCATCATGAAATCGACGAAGGCGGCAATCTTGGGCGTGCGATGACGGCCGGGCGGGTAGAGCACCGAAATCGGCAGGCTCTCGACGACGTTGTGTTCTTCGAGCACCGGCACGAGACGGCCATCGCGCACGAAGTTCGCCACGGCAAAGTCCGCAAGCCGCACAAAACCCAGCCCGCGCACGCCGAGTTCGAGCACGCCCGAAGCGCTGTCGGACGTCACCGGGCCCGAAACAACGATGCTGCCGGAGCGAAACGGCCAGCGCGCCAACGCGGGCATGCCGGCCATGACGATGCAGTCGTGCGCGAGCAGGTCGCCCGGCAGCAGCGGCCGACCGCGCTCGGCAAGATAGGAGGGGGCCGCACACACGATGCGATGCGCATCGCAGATCTTGCGCGCGATCATGCGGTCGTCGCCGAGCGGGCCGACACGCACGGCAAGATCCGCACCGACCGCGACCAGATCAACATGCGCGTCGATCAGCGACATCTCGACCTTCAATTCCGGATGCCGCGCCAGAAATTCCGGCAAAGCCGGAGCGAGTTGCTGGATGCCGAAGGAATTGCCGACATTGATGCGCAGCAAACCGCGCGGGCGCTGGCGAAACGAAGCCGTTTCGTTTTCTGCGTCGCGAATATCCGCAACGATGCGCTGCGCGCGGCGGAAAAACACGTCGCCCTCGGGCGTGAGCGTCACGCGCCGCGTCGTGCGCTGCAAGAGGCGCACGCCCAAACGCGCCTCGAGGCGCGCCACGAGTTTTGACAGCGCCGAGGGCGTGAGTTTGAGGGCGCGTGCGGCAGCCGAGAAGCTGGCGCGCTCGGCCGTCTCGACGAAAGCCGCCATCTCGCCTGCCGAATCCACCGCTCCCTCCCCCCGACACTTGCGTCCATTCATGATGGAATTTCACAAACGATAGTCCAATTCACCCGATTATCGCCAGCGAAGATCGCGTCGAAAGTAGGGCCATCGCAAACCCCACTTCCGGAGGCCGCCATGGATTCCCCCGCCCGCACCTCGATCGACTACCAGGCCCACATCCAAAAGGCCCGCTTGCTTCGCGCCGAAGCGTTCGCCGTCGCTCTGGCCGAACTGCGCCGATGGCTGCGCCCGGCACCGCGCGCGCCCGAAACCATGCGCGTGGCGCAAACTCGCTAGCGCTTTCAAAACGCGCGTCAATGCGGCACCATGCGGCCCCACACAGACGAGGGAACGCAATGGCCAACGACCCCTACGATTTTGCGACGCGCGCGATCCATGCCGGCGCCGCACCCGATCCGACGACGGGTGCGCGCAGCACGCCGATCTACCAGACCACGGCCTACGTTTTCGACGACGTCGACCATGCCGCGTCGTTGTTCAATCTGCAGACCTTCGGCTACATCTATTCGCGCCTGACCAATCCGACGGTCGCCGTCCTCGAGGAGCGGCTCGCGAGCCTCGAAGGCGGGCGGGCGGCTGTGTGTGCGGCATCGGGCCATGCGGCCCAGCTGCTCGCGTTTTTCTCGCTGATGGAGCCGGGCGACGAGTTCCTCGCGAGCCGCAATCTCTATGGCGGCTCGATCACGCAGTTTGCGCACGCCTTCAAGAAATTCGGCTGGATCTGCCATTTCGTCGATCCGGCCGACCCGCAAAACTTCGCGGCAGCCCTCACGCCCAAAACCAAAGCGATCTTCTGCGAAGCGCTCGCCAATCCCGGCGGTTCGGTCGTCGATCTCGAACCCATCGCCGCGATCGCGAACGCGGCCCGCATTCCGCTTATGGTCGACAACACGCTCGCCACGCCGTTTTTGTGCCGGCCCTTCGAGTGGGGAGCCGACATCGTGCTGCATTCGACCACCAAGTTCCTGGCCGGCCACGGCAATGCGATGGGCGGGGCCATAATCGAAAGCGGCCGTTTCGACTGGCTCGGCGCCAACGGCAAATTCCCGTCGATGACCGAACCTGATCCGGCCTATCACGGTCTCAAATTTGCCGAAACCTTCGGCGATTTCGGCTATTCGATGAAAACGCGCGCCGTGGGCTTGCGCGATCTCGGGCCCACCATGGCGCCGCTCAACGCGTTCTTGACGATCACCGGCATCGAAACGCTGCATCTTCGCATGGCACGGCACGTCGAAAACGCGCAAGCGGTCGCCGAGTATCTGGCGGCCCATCCGGCCGTCGCATGGGTTTCGTATGCGGGCCTCAAATCGAGCCCTTACCATGCGCTTGCCAAAAAATACCTGCCGAAGGGACCTGGAGCCGTGTTCACCTTCGGCGTCAAAGGTGGCTTCGATGCGGGCGTGCGCATCGTCGAGGGCGTTGAACTGTTCAGCCATCTTGCGAATGTGGGCGACACGCGCTCGCTGATCATTCACCCCGCCTCGACCACGCATCGCCAGCTTACGCAAGCCCAGCAGATTGCGGCAGGAGCCGGTCCGGATACGATCCGGCTTTCGGTGGGGCTCGAAGGCAGCGACGACCTGATCCGCGATCTCGACCGCGCCTTGGCGCGCGCCGGCGGCTGAACGCTACTCCGCCGCGACGGCGCCGGCCCGGTCGGTTGCGGACGCGCGCGGTGCCGCAGCAGCACGGTCGTTCGGCAAGAACGCGCCGATCGCCGCAACTAGGGCGGCCGCGGCCGAAAGCACCATAAACAGCCAGAAGAAACCGCCCGTGCGGTCGTAGACTTGGCCGATCAGCGGTACGCACGCGGCTGCCACGCCGAGGGCGAGCACGAATTTGGCGCCGTAGGCGGTGCCTCGCCATTTGCCCGGCGTGAAATGCGCAAGCATGCCGTTTTCGGCCGGCAAAGCGCCGACATTCACGAACACCATTGCGATCGCGACCGCCAGAAGCGGCCACGAGTCGAGAAACGCCGCAACAAAAAGCACGGGGGCCTGAATCGCAAACGCCGTCACATAGACCCGCTTCATCGCATAGCGGTCGGCCAAGCGCCCGCCAAAGTACTGAGCCGATGCAGCAATCAGATAGACCGTCGTGACAAGCGCTCCGGTGCCGAACACGCCGCCTGCGGTGATATCGCGCAGACGGTCGTCGAAGAGTTTGGGCAGCATGACCATGAAGGTCGAGCCGATGAGGCCGACGAACGTCATCGTGAACGACAGCAAAACAAAGGCGCGAAGCGCATCGCCGCGCGAAGGCTCAGCGGTCGGCTTCACATCGCGCGGCGTATCGACGACCCGCCCCTGCGCCGCGCACACCCACAAGGCAATGCCAAATGCGAGGGCGGTGAGGCCGGGCACGATGAAGGCCGCACGCCACGAGATCCAATCCGTCAGCAGGCCTGCCGCAAGCGGCGCCAGCGCAATTCCGACCGCCCCGTAGACGCCGTTGACGCCGAGCGCCTTGCCGCGATCGACCGCCGTGCGGACCAGCCACGCCATGCCGACCGGATGGTAAATCGCCGCAAACATGCCGATGGCGGCAAGCCCAATCGCAATCTGGAGCGGCGAGCCCGCAAAACCCGTCGCGATGGTCGCAAGCCCGGTGCAGACGAAATACACGACCATCATGCCCACGGCAGACCAGCGATCGCCGATCCAACCGGCCGGCAAAGCCGCCGCACCGAACAGAATCTGCCCTGCCAGCATCAGCGCGATGAGTTCGCCATAGCTCATCGCCCACTCGCCCTCGAGGGCGAGGACGACCGTCGGGAACAGCATCGTCAGCAGATGCGAATAGCTGTGTCCGACATTCGAGAATGCCTGGGCAAGCCCGTGCGAGGGTTGTGCCTGTGCCATAGCCACAGAATGAACCCCCGACGAAATTGGAACAAGGGTGGAATTGTCCCCGAACATTTCGCGTGGCCGCCAATGGGCCGTGCGCTGCCGCGCGGCACGAATCCGAAGTTTTTGAGCGTCGCAGAACCGCGACGAAGATCATGCCTGCCCAAAAATCGGCAAAAACACTGCGTTCGTGACTACGGTCGTATTCAAAACAATACAATCGAGAAGTATTCAGGCTGAAAACAACGCTGCCGTTTGGGCCGAGACGACCACGCCTGCTTCCGCAGCGGCAAGGACCATTCCGGTCAAGGGCGGAAATAGTTAAGAATCGCGACACGCACTTTGGAGGCAAATCGGCTGCGGCCGTGGATTCGCTCGATTTCCAGCAGCACGCCCGGCGCATCGGTGCCTTCGCGCTTGGCGATGTGGGAAAGCGCCTCCCAAAACTCCGGTTCGAGACGGATCGAGGTGCGCCGCCCGCCAATCCAAACCGACCGTGGCGCGATTTCGATACATTCGTAGGCGGATTTGCGCGCCCGCCTCCGCGACAGGACTTTGCCTTGCTGCCCACGCCCGCCGAGCCCATCAAGGGAGCGCGCGGCACCGCCGCTTCTCGACGCCGATCGCGAATACTCCATCGCGGAGTTGGCATTCCCATGGCCGTTTTTGGTCCGAGGCGAACGAAGCGACTGCAAAAGGGGCATATGGACCATTCCTTACAGAAGAGTTTCAGGTATCCTGCATACAAACGCGGTCAGCCCCCGCACTTCCACCGCTTCGAGGGTGCAGAAATGCCTGGAGTAGATTTGGTCTCGAACCTTCGCGCTGCTTTGGAGCGGCGTCGCATCACATTCAAAGCGGCGGCGCGCATGTGCGGGCGAAGTCCCGATACGATCCAGCGCATCTTCCAAGGCCGGACGGCCAAACTCGACGCGCAAGACATCGTCGCGATCGCAGCCGCCGTTGCCGAAGAGCGCAGCGAGCCTGCGGAGCGCGACCGCTTCCTCTTCGAGGTCTTCGAGATCGGCAGCAGGCCTTCCGCGCAGGACACCGACCTCGACCGCCGCATCGTGCGCCTCGAACGGCTCTCGCTGCCGCAGCCGACCTGTCTCTGGTTCGACGAAAGCGGCATCGCCACGCGCCATCCGCGCACCGATCTTGCCGCCCTCGCCTACGAGATACTCAACCTGAAACCGGGGCGCGAAGACATCGTCGCGTTTGCCTGCCGCAATCTCGGATTCGTCGGCATGACCCTCGACGCAGTCGGCACGCTGCGCCTGCACTATGCGCCCAACACCGCCACGCGCCAGGCGCTGACAGCGGCGCGCGACTGGCTGTCCGAGCACAGCGAAGGCGTCAGGCGCGTGCTGCGCAATCGACCCGCGAACGGCGAAGCGGGCGACATGCCGGAAAGCGAAACGACGTCCGACGCGATCGCGGCCTTGGGCCGGCGCATCCTTGCGGCGACGCCGCTGCCGCCCGGCGAGTGGCTGGTCGAACGCCGCAACATCGACGAGACGCCCGACCCGCTGCGCGACACGCTGCGCCTGGCGCATGCCGGCAGTTCGCCGATGACCGGGCTTGCCGCCGCCAACAAGCTCAGAGCCGCGCACATCTACTCCGTGATCGACGGCGAGGCCGTGTCGCTGCAGATGAGTGCGACACACGATCTGCCAACGTCGCGTTACGTCGGGCGCCGGGTTCTCGACCGACCGACCGACCGCGACTACGCGGCGCTCGTCGATCGACATCTGACCGAATCGCTGCGTGAAAATTCAGCGACACTCTACAAGCTTTCGTTGCGTATTGGCGGGAATCGGCGCAACTATTGGCGGCTTGCCTTGCCCGACCGCAACTCGGGCATCGTCGTTTCCGCTCCCTGGGAACCGCCGGAGAAACAGACATGAAAACCGTCCCCTTTCTCGATGCATTCGCGGCCGACGCATTGCCTGTGAACCTGCGGCGCGTGGCATCGATCAAGGCGGTTCGTCTCGTGGCTGCACTTCGGGAGGTGGGTTTGGAGCCGGAGGTCGGCCATTCGCTGGCCGAGTACTCAATCTACGCGAAAGAGAATTCGCAAAAAATGTCGCTGTCGCCGGTGTTCGACGGCGCCTACCATCCCGGCGGCGTCGCCGACACGATGATGCTGTACGGCCTGCGCGGCGGCCAGGCCGTCGCGAGCTGCGGCGCCCGGCTGATCTGGCTTGCCGCCAGCCTTGCCGACGCGATGGAGAGCCAGCGCTTCTGGTACGGCGAGCACGGCATGCCGCGCGACGGCGAAGTCTGCGTTGTGACCGCACCGAGTGCCCGCGTGCTCGAGCATGTGCATATCGCGTGGGTTGGGGCGGGCAGCAATTTCAGCGGCGAAAAGGGCGCCATCCTGCCGATGATCCGCCTTGTCAATCTCTACGCCCTCGCCAATTGGCGCTGGACGACGTGCGTCGGCATCGCGGAGCCCGAGATCGCCTATGTCGAGAACCGCGAAAAGCCGTTTTCGCGCGCGCACGACATTTACGGATTTGCGAGTGCGGAGGCCGACATTTGCCGCGGCGACCGTCGCTTCATGCTGATGACGTCGCCGCGCCGCTATCTCGAAGCCTGCGCCATGTCGCCGGGCTACGCCGAAATCGAACTGGCATCGGCCCCTGCGGCGCGGCCCGAACAAGCAATCAAACGCCCCGCCTGACCGCGGACGCAGAACGGCGAACGGCGGAGAGACTTGCGACCTTCGTCGCCCGACAGCTCCGCCGTGCGCGATACCGTCGCTTGCGACTACTTGGCCGCGAGCGCCGCCAGCATCGTCTTCAGACGACGCTTTAGCTTTTCGTCCTGGATCGAGGCGATCTTCCGCGCGATCTTGGCCGTATCGTCGTCGATCTTGCGCTCGAGCTTGCTCGGGTTGGTGCCCTTCACTTCGGCTTTCGGCGTTCCGAGACCGTCGAAGAAATAGACGACCGGCACGCCGAGAACGGCGGCAAACTGCCACAGACGCGACGCCGAGACGCGGTTGGCGCCGTTTTCGTACTTCTGGATCTGCTGGAAGGTGATGCCGCACGCCTGCGCGAGCGACGTCTGCGACATACCGAGTTCGATGCGGCGGCGGCGCACGTTGCGCCCGACCTGGACATCGACAGGCGTCGTGCGGCGGGCTTCGGCGCGCGACTTGCGACGCTTAACCTTGCCGCGCGATGCAGTTTCGGATGTGGCCATCGTTTCTTCTCCTGTTACTCGACTCGAAAGGGGGAAAGCTTTTTTAACGCCAATTGTATTGTGAACACAACATATTTGGACCACGATTGTAGTACCCGCTGCGGACGTTGCCTTCACGCAGACCGTACTTTCAGTTTTACATCCGGCGCATCCGCGCGCCAAGACCATTAAGTTGTGCTGTTACACGATGCGCATCGCCAATGACACAATCTTATGCGGCGACCCCACGCTTCGCGCGCGCAGAGCGACATGAAATTGCTCAAACTGTAGTTCTGGGGCTACACTCGTTGCATTGTGCGCACGACGCACGAGAACACAAGGAACACAAAAGCAAGAATGTCTTCGATCCCGATTCCGTTTCCGACACGCCGCGTCTCCGGCTTCGACGAACCCCCTGCCCCCAAACGCGACGGCGACGGGCGCCCCAAGGGCTTGCCCCCTGCGCC